>DRPG01000409.1 GCA_011376105.1 Deltaproteobacteria bacterium | reverse complement strand
GGGTGAGATCGGTGCGCTCGATCGCGAGCTCGACCGCCCCTAGCTGTCGATCCGAGGGGATCCCCCGGAGGTTCGCGATCATGAAGAGGTAGTCTGCGACCTCCATTTCGGGATATAGGGGCGCGTTCTCAGGCATGTACCCGATCTGCCGCTGGACCGCGATCCGATCCTGGACGACGTTGTGCCCACCCACGACGATGTCACCGGCGGTGGGCTCCAGGTAGCCGGTGAGCATCTTCATCAGGGTGGTCTTGCCGGCGCCGTTGTGACCGAGCAGGCCCACGATCTCGCCGCGCTCGATGGACACTGACACATCGGAGACCGCGACGAGATCCCCGTACTTCCGAGTGACGTGTTCGATCCTGATCATCGGTTGCCATCACCTCGTCTGGGGTGGAATGTTCCTCCGGGAGACCCGGCGGCGTGCACCGATAAGCACCCACAGCCACGAGGCAACCCCCGCTCCGCTACCGGATCACGTCCGCTGCGTAGACGCCGTCGATGTCTGCGCCGTTGCTAGCGGGGTGTGCAGGGAAGGGGGCGCCGGTCTGGGGATCGATCCACAGGACAGCCGATGACAAACGTACACACAACGCGCCATCCGCCAACACCTCCGCCGCGACCGGATCGGTTGGATCGAGCGTGGCGAGATCCAGTCGATCGCCGCCCGCGTCGTCGCTGAAGGGATCGACGGGGTTGTCCTCGGCGTGCAGGTAGACGGGCTCGATCCCGGCGAAGCCCGTCCACTGGGTTGGATCGTCGGTGGGAGCGTCTGGATCGTCCGTGATCCGGGCGTGGGGCAGGGCGACGAACGCGCTGCAGTCGGCTGAGACCTCCACGACTACGGGATCGATGAACCGACCGGGGCTGCCCTGGACGTCGAAGGGGTTCTCGAACACCGCGAGATCGGGCCCCTCCACGTCCGGGACCCTCCCGCCATCGAAGCCCAGCACCAGCACGTCGTCGACGCCTGGGTCGAGGCCCAGGGAGAAGACGTCGACGCTGCCCCGCAGCGCACCTCCGCCCCGGACCCCGTTGACCGCGAGGGTGGCGTCGTGGTTGCCCACACCGGTGTGCCCCGGGGCGTCGACGATCTCGGTGGCGAGCCGATCGTCCCCGGAGGGCTGGCAGGCCAGGGCCAGGGCCAGGGCCCCGATCAGGGCGACGGCGACAGGGTGGTCCACGGAAACCCTCCACAGCCAGCCACGTCGAGATCGCTGACGTCGGGCGGAGGGGCGTCCCGAGCGGACTGCTGATCGGGTGCATCAAACGCAGACTGACAGTAGTACAGCACCTCTCCGCTCCAGGCCCAGTCGAACCGGCTCCACAGCGAGGCGTTGTAGCCGTTGGCGACATCGTTCTCGGCGACAAGCCAGGCCTGATCGTTGTCGTACGCTGCGACGTGGAACACCCAGGGGGCACCGTAGCCGTAGTCCTGGGTCCAGCTGGTCTCATCGATCGTGTGGGTCCCCCCGAACGCGTCGATCCAGGTGCCGGCGATCTGCAGCCCCATGGCGGCGGTGTCGGTGGTGTCGGTGGGTGCTTTGGGGTCGTCGCCGGCACAGCCGGCGAGGACGACCAGGAGCCCGAGTGTCTGTGAACGCATGGTTCCTCCTCTAGGTTTGGTCATCCCGTGACGAGGAGGTGTGGGCAGCGCACAGCCGTGCCTGCAGCCCAACGTCCCTGACCCGGGGACGTCGCAGAGGGCGGGCAAACGATCGGTCTCCCGGCTGACGACGCTGCCCTCTCCGCCTTCCCGCTGCTGCAGTGGCTTGATGGAGGGGGTATGGTCGAACACGGTGGCGGGACCGCGCCGGACTCTCACCGGCTTCCCGTGCACCGCTTGCCCCATCTTCGCGATGTCGGCGCTACCCTAACCCGTCCGTGGAGCGGAGGGCGATCTCCTCTGGGCTCAGGGCCTACAGCGTGCGCCCCCACGGGGACCGACGGGGCCTGAGGGCAGGGCGAGGGGATCGCGGTGGATCGGCTCGTAGCCCACCGCCCGGGCGGCCTCGAGGATCCGCTCAAAGTCGTGGTGGATCGTCGCCCCGGCCTCCTGGGTGACCTCGTCCTCAGTGGGGATGTCGAAGTCGTCGGCGCCAAAGCACAGCCCCCGCAGCGCGCCCTCGTTGCGGGTCAGCACGCTGGTGCGGATGTGGGCGAAGTTGTGCAGGTATAATCTGCATATGGCCAGCCAGCGCAGGTACTCTTCGATCGGGATCTCCTCGCCCCCCAGGGCGGTGTTGTGGGGCTTGTAGGTCCAGCAGAGGAAGCTAGGCAGCTGCCCCCCCACCTCGTCCTGGAAGGCGCGGAGCCGCTCGAGGTGGTTCATCCGCTCCTGCAGGGTCTCGTCGAACCCGATCACCATGGTGGCGGTGGAGCCCAGGCCGGCGTCGAGGAGGGCACGCTGAGCGTCGTAGTAGTCGTCGACGCTGTGCTTCAGCGGGCTGTGGCGCTGGCGGAAGGCCTCGTCGAGGATCTCGGAGCCTCCGCCGGTGACCCAGCGCACGCCGTGATCAGCGAGGATCTGGGCGCCCCGGGTGTAGGACAGCTGGCTGACCTTGCAGGAGTAGACGAACTCCGAGACGGTCATCTCGTAGAACTCCAGCTCCGGATAGCGCTCGCGCACCGCCTGGAAGATCCGCCCATAGTCGTCGATCCGCAGCTTCGGGTGGAAGCCTCCGTTGAAGCCCACCATGGTGCCCCCCAGGTGCCGCAGCGCGTCGATGCGCTCGAACACCTGGGGCAGGGTCAGCAGGTACCCATCGGAGGCGCCGGGTAGGCGGTAGAACGCACAGTAGTCGCAGCGGGCGACGCAGATGTTGGTGTAGTTGACGATCGCCATCACGAGGTAGGTCGCCTTCCCCTGAGCGTGCCAGCGATCGCGGGCGCTGGTGGCG
The DNA here is from genome assembly GCA_011376105.1 of Deltaproteobacteria bacterium. Taxonomy (GTDB): domain Bacteria; phylum Myxococcota_A; class UBA796; order UBA796; genus DRPG01. Next base: position 28,515 of record DRPG01000409.1, on the reverse strand, counting down.
AGCTCTGAGAGCTGTGCGTCAGTGGCGTGCTGGTACAGCCACTCCGCCTGTGGACGAGACAGCGCCTCACCCTCGGTGATCTGCTGTCGGACGGTGGCCAGATCCATGGAAGCCTCCCGGAGCCGCCGTAACCTCTGCGACGTCGGGGGCGGGACGCTACACTGCCCCGCGCCCCCTGGAGGTTCCGTGTTGCTCTCCTGTCTGACGATGGTCGCCCTTGCGCTGGAGCCCCCCACAGCTCAGCCCTGGGCGTCGGGGCCCGGGCCCGGGCCTGAGCTCGGGCCGGTGCCTGCGACCTGGCACGGAGCTGAGCCCGATACAGACGCGGTGGTCGGAGGAGAGAAGGTCCCCCGGGGGCAGTGGGACGACGCGGTGGGGATCGAGTTCTACAACTCGTACATCGGCTGCACCGGCACCCTGATCGGGCCCAAGGTGGTGCTCACCGCAGGGCACTGCGTCCAGGGGATCTGGGTCACCGGGGTCTTGGTCGGCTCCAAGGACTGGAGTCGTGATGGAGGCACCCGCGTCGGCATCGACGCGATCATCGAGTACCCCGACAGCCAACAGACCTTCGACGTCGCGCTGCTCCTGCTGGAGGAGCGGGCCCCGGTGGAGCCGAGGGAGATCGCGGTGGAGTGCATCCTCCGGGACTACCTCGAGGACGGCGCGAGCGCACAGATCGTGGGCTTTGGGGCCACGACCGAGCAGGGCACCGATCTGAACACCAAGCTCAACCAGGCGTCGACCACGATCCGCGACAAGAACTGCGACGAGTCGCTCCTCGACGGGATCGCCACCGGGTGCCGCAACGCGGTGAAGCCCCGGGGGGAGCTGGCCGCGGGCGGGGATGGCACCGACGCGTGCTTCGGCGACTCGGGCGGGCCGCTATACCTCGAGACCGGGCGCGGCGACTACCTCGTCGGGGTGACCTCCCGGGCCTTCGCCGGGGCCAGCTTCGAGTATCCCTGCCGCGACGGAGGGATCTGGGTCCGGCCCGACGCAGTGCTCGACTGGATCGAGGAGCAGGTGGGCGGCCGAGCCCTGGCGCTGCCGTCGTGCAACGAGCCTCCTGAGATCGTGGTGCCCGAGATGATCGTGGGCGAGGGGGGCTCGAGCACCGTCGTCGCGGTGGCCAGCGATCCCGACGGCGATCCAATGGCGATCACCTGGTCGCTGATCGAGGCCCCCGAGCACGGGCAGGTCGAGCTCGGGCCACAGGGGCAGCTCACCTTCACCTCCGACCCGGGCTACCTCGGCGACGATCGCTTCGTGATCAGCGCCACCGACGGAGGCAACGCGGACTGGCGCCGCACCGGCGGCCCGGTCACGGCGGAGCTGGAGATCGGGGTCCGGGTGGTGGAGGCCGGCGGGCTGTCCTGCCAGCACTCCAGCGGTGCGGTCGGGTGGGTGGGGCTGCTCCCTCTGCTGCTGGGCCTCAGGAGGCGCTCACTGCGCCCGGTGCTACCACAGCTGGGCTGAGCCCTCGACCTCGAACCCAAAGCGATCGACGTTGTCGCCCCAGTCGTTGAACTCCTCGTTGCCGCCTCGGATCCGCCAGTCGCTGTCGATGGTGAGGCACGAGGCGATGCCCCCACGGGGGCGGAGCCGCATCATCAGGCGCAGCCGGATCGGCTCGTAGACCCGGGTGAGATCCTCGAACATCACGTTGGCCAGGCGCTCGTAGGAGGCGATGGAGCTCCGGAACGCGTCCTTGTACTGCTTGAGGGACTTCAGCTCGATGGTCCACTCCCGGGGGTAGAACGTGAGCAATACCTCGCCGAAGTCGGGCTGGTTGGCGGTGCCCACGAAGGTCAGCTCGGGGATGTGGATCTTCTGCTCGTAGGCGGCCCCCGCTGGGTTGGGGATCTTCTGCAGCAGCTCGGCCTTGCTCCAGTGTGCGTTGGGGAGCTGGCGCAGCTCCTCGTTGCGCTCGGCCAGCTTGGCCAGGCGCCGTTCCTTGATCACGTTGAACGCCCGCCTGCGATCGTCGGGCTCGAGCTGGCTCAGCAGGTCGATGGCCTGCGACAGGATGGTTTCGGTATCGGGTTGCACCGACGACTCCAGGGATCAGTCGCGGCGCCGTACCCCGGCGCTCGAGGGCTGTCTACTGAGCCGACCGCGAGAACACGGCGATGAACAAGGGAGGTCCCTGTGCCTCAGGGGCGGGCGGCAGCGGAGCCCAGCGGCGTAGCTCCAGCTCGCTGGCCCGACCACAACCCTCGAGGGCGGCCCGGGCGAAGCCGAGGTGACGGTGACCCATCGTGCGACGCCAGTCCCGCCGATCGTGGGCGATCATATCGACCACCACCAGCCGCCCCCCGGGGCGGAGGATCCGGTGGATCTCCTGAAAAGCCCCAGGTAGATCGATGACGTGGTGCAGCACCAGGATGCAAAGGGCGGCGTCGACCTGCCCATCGTCCAGCGGCAGATCCGCCAGCCCCCCGGGCCTCAGCTCCACGTTGCCAAACGCCTCTGTCCTCGCAGCAGCAGCGGCCAGCATCCGGGGCTCGCGATCCACCCCCACCACCCGGCGGACCGCCGGCGCCAGCGCTGCGAGCGCCGGGCCCGTGCCACACCCCAGATCCGCGACCACCAGCTCCTCGGACAGCAGGGCGGTCAGGGCCGGCAGCAGGAAGGTGTCTCCGAACAGATCCCGCCGTAGCTCGTCCCAGCCTGCGTGCATCCTGCCGAAGAACGAGCCCTCGCGGGCGGCCAGCGCAGCGTCCAGGCGTGCACGATCTTCGGTGGCCTGCAGGGTGGAGCCGAACGCGCCCCCCACCACCTCCCACAGGCGCTGCCCCACCTCGTCGATCTGCTCAGGGGCGGCGCCGTACAGGGAGCTGGTGCCCTCGGTCCTGCGCCAGATCCAGCCCGCGACCCTCAGGGCCTTGAGGTGGCGGGACACGGTGGACTGAGGCAGCTGCAGCACCCGGCACAGCTCCCCAACACCGAGCTCAGCCTCGTGGAGCACCGCCAGCAGCCTCACCCGCACGGGCTCGGACAGCACCTGGAGATCCCGGGTGACCTCCTCCATCAAGGGACCCCGGATCCGTGGTGGGGTGGAGCGGAGCGTGGGGGATGTAGGGGATCGGAGGCTGGGGACACCGGGGGACAGTACCCGCCCCGGGCGCAGACCCGGCACCTCCGCCTCCAGGATCCGCAGCGGATCGGGGACCGCGCCCCGCTGTGCCCAGGGGGGCGAGCGGGGCATCTCCGGCCGGGTGGGGCCACGAGCCCGGCGAGCACAGCGCCCGTGGCCCGACGAGCGCGCATCTCACGGGACGTCCCGCTGGGCGCGTCGGTACACCCCCGCCCCGCGGGTCATCCAGCCCCCCCCCACCAGCTCCCGCCGCAGCGTGGCGGTGTCCCAGTGGTGGCGGGCCAGCCGCTCGTTGACCTCGGACTCGGGCACCTCCTCCCCGGGCTCGAAGTGCTCCGCAAGCCAGCCGAGCACCACGTCGCGCTTTCGACGGGAGGCGGGGATCCGCAGCAGCCGATCCCCGTCGAGGAAGGAGGACAGGACCTTGCGCGCATACGCGTCGGGTCGGGCCTCAGGGATCAGCTCCACCAGCCGATGGGGTGGATCCAGGGCGGCCTGGACCGCGCGCAGGGCGTCGGCGTCGAGGCGGTACAGCCGGCGGGTGCCCTCGGCCCGCGCCGACACCAGGCCCAGCTCCCGCAGCCGCGTCAGGTGGTGGGACACGGTGGCGGCCCGGAGCCCGAGCAGCTCCGCCAGCTCCCCCCCAGAGCACTCCCGATCGGCGAGGATCCCCACGATCCGCAGCCGACTCGCGTCGGCCAGGGCCTTGAGCACGGCCAGGAGCTGATCGAGCTGCGCCTCAGACATGAGATCTCCCTGTGTGTCAGTGTCTGGATGCTTAGACATTCATCTATGTTGATGTTCATCTAGCTTGATGAGTGTCTAAATAAGAGCCGCCCGCCAGGCAAGGACAAGCTCAGATCCAACAGGTCGGCCGGGCCCGCGGCGCCGGGGCTGAGCGCCGGCCCGCCGGGGCTGAGCGCCGGCCCGCCGGGGCTGAGCGCCGGGGCCCGCGGCGCCGGGGCGCTGGGGCCCGCCGGGGCTGAGCGCCGGGGCCCGCGGCGCCGGGGCGCTAGGGCCACCGCCGGCCTGCGGCGAAGCTGCCGCAGGCCCTCGCCAAGGATGCCGCATGCTAGCACGTCAGCGCCCCGCTTTGGGTTGCGATCACCCGTAAGCTCTGTCCGTCGCCTGAGCCGTTGCGTCCCACCGTCCTGCCCCGCCGGGCCACCTAGAGCAGGCCCGGATACAGGGGCCCCGCGATGGCGCCTCCCCGATCCGATCGTGACCGAGCCCTGACGGAGCTGAGCGCCCACGGGGTGCAGATCCTGCTCGAGGACAACCACCTGATCGGGCTCTCCAAGCCCTCCGGGCTGCTGTCTCAGGGGGGCCCCCCGGGCCAGATCCACCTGGTGGAGCTGCTCGAGGCCTACCGCCGGCTGGCGGAGGGCAAGCCCGGCCGGGCCTATGTGGGCCTGGTCCACCGCCTCGATCGCAACGTCTCGGGGGCGATGATCGTCGCCAAGACCTCGAAGGCCGCACGCAGGCTCAGCGAGCAGCTCCGGCGCAGGGTCGGCGTCGCCAAGATCTACCTCGGGTGGGTCTCGGGCCACCCCCCGGACGCGGCCACGCTCACCCACGCGTTGATCCGCAGCGAGCGGGACCGGCTCACCCGGGAGGCGCGCCCGGGCGAGCCCGGCGCCCAGCCCTCGCAGCTGAGCTTCGTCTGCGAGGCGCGCGGCGTGGGCGTGGGGCGCCTGCGGATCACGCTCGGGACCGGGCGCACCCACCAGATCCGTGCTCAGCTGGCGATCGCGGGCCACCCGCTGCTCGGTGATCCCAAGTACGGCGGCGGCGAAGCGCCCCGGCTGGCGCTGCACGCCCACCGGCTGGCGCTGACGCACCCGGTGGGGGGCGTGCCGGTGGAGGTGATCGCGCCCCTGCCCCCCGCGCTGGCTGCGCTCGAGCGCGCGCTGGGGCTGGCCCCCGCCGCGGGCTGAGCCTGCGCAGTGGCGCTATGTTGGCCCGCCCTCGCCCCGGAGCCCGATCGCCCATGCCCAGACGCGACATCCGCTTCGAGCTGCTGCACCAAGATCCCAGCGGTGCGCGGCGCAGCCGGTACCAGACCACCCACGGGGTCGTGGAGTGCCCGACCTTCATGCCGGTGGGCACGGTGGGCGCGGTCAAGGCGGTCACGCCCCACCAGGTCGCGCAGACCGGCGCTCAGGTCGTGCTCGCGAACACCTTCCACATGTCCCTCGGCGAGCGGCTGCAGATGGTGGTCCGCGGGGGTGGGCTGCACAAGATCATGGCCTGGGATCAGACGATCCTGACCGACTCGGGGGGGTTCCAGGTCTTCAGCCTGCCCGACGTGCAGATCCAGGAGGCCGGCGTCACCTTCACCTATAAGGACGAGGAGGAGCCGATCGAGATGTCGCCGGAGTCCTCGATGGCGATCCAGCGCGATCTCGGCGCGGACATCGCGATGGCCTTCGACGAGTGCGTCGGGTTCCCCTCGACCCGGGAGTATGTCGAGCGCTCGGTCGCACGCACGACCCGCTGGGCCGCACGCTGCCTGTCGGTCGAGCTCGCCCCCCACCAGTTCCTGTTTGGCATCGTCCAGGGAGGGATCTACGACGATCTGAGGCGCCGGAGCGCCGCAGAGATCACCGCGCTGCCCTTCGACGGGTTCGCGATCGGCGGCGCGAGCGTCGGCGAGGGCTTCGAGCTGCTCGATCGCATCGTGTCGGTCACCGCGCCCTGCCTGCCCGAGCACCTGCCGCGGTACCTGATGGGGGTCGGGCGCCCCGAGGATCTGTTCCTGGCGGTGGAGCGCGGGATGGACATGTTCGACTGCGTGATCCCGACCCGCTACGCCCGGGGGGGGACGCTGTTCACCCGGGTCGGCCGGATCCGGATCGGAGACAAGCGCTACCGCAAGGATCGCTACCCGATCGACAGCCGGTGCGGCTGCTACACCTGCCAGCACTTCTCCCGGCTGGTGCTGCGTCACCTGTACTATGCGCGGGAGCCGCTGTACCTCACCCTGGCCTCGATCCACAACCTCCAGCTGTACCAGGATCTGATGGCGGGCATGCGCGAGGCGATCGAGGCGGATCGCTTCGCCCGGTTCAAGGGCGACTGGCTCGCTGCATACACCCGCCGCAGGGGGTGAGGTGCGCTACACGCTGCTCGAGCAGGGGGACGACGAGCTGATCGTGCTGAAGTGGCCCGGCACAGCCTGCTCCCTGACGACCGATCCCCACAAGCGCTCGCTGCAGGCCCAGCTCCAGCAGCGGCTCGGCCTGTCCCGGGTCTACCTCGTCCACCGGCTGGATCGGGTCAGCTGTGGGATCGTGGTGGTGGCCCTGAGCCAGGACGTTGCGGCGTTCCACGGGGCCCGGATCCAGGCCCGGGGCTGGACCAAGCTGTACGTCGCCCGGCTCCTCGCCCCCGGACAAGGTGGATCCGAGGCGTTGATCGGCCCCCACCGCCGGTTCCTGCGGACGAAGCGGGGGCGGACCGAGATCGTGCGGAGCGGCGGCAAGCCCTCCTCCCTCGAGATCCTAGCGATCGGAGGGAGCCCGGGCCGTCGGGGGGAGCTGTGCGCCCTGATCCAGCTCCACACCGGTCGGAGGCACCAGATCCGGGCGATCCTGGCAGATCTTGGCGCACCGCTGGCCGGGGATCGGCTGTACGGTGGTGGCGAGGGCCCGATCTACCTCGAGCACGTGTGGCTGCGCTTCCCCGGCTACCCCGACGGAGCGCTGCGCACCGTGTGGGCGCCCGCCCCGCAGTTCCGGGAGCCCTGGCCCAGCGCCGTCGAGGCCGCGATCCCTCGGCTCTAGGGTGAGCGCTGCGATCCGGGGGATCCCCTGGAGCCCCGGAGCTCCGAGCCCGGGGGGCGTGAACCAGGGCTGGATCGGCGCCCGCCGCGCCGACGCCTCGGGCGATGGCCTGATCCGACTCAGCCCCGGAGGTCGAGCCGGGCATAGGCGCCGGCGGGGTGTAGCCGCCCGGTGGACTCGGGGATCGTCAGCTCGCCGCACTGGGCGGACGGAGCGCCCGGACAGGCCTCCTCCAGGAGGTTGGCGAGCACCCGGGGGGTGAACCCCGGGGTGTGGCAGCTGAGCACGAAGAACGCAGGCTGATCAGCGAGGATCGAGGCCAGGGCGGTCAGCAGCGGCGGTAGATCGCCCTCGATGTTCCACACCCTCCGGTTGGCCCGGCCAAAGCTCGGTGGATCGAGGAGGATCCCGTGGTAACGCTGCCCGCGTCGCTGCTCCCGGGCGACGAACTTCCGTGCGTCGTCGGTGATCCAGCGGATCTGATCCGGGGGGAGATCGTTGAGCTCGGCGTTCCGGCCGGCCCAGCGGACCACGCCCTGGGCCGCGTCGACGTGGGTGACCCGCGCTCCGGCGCGGGCGGCGGCGATCGTGGCTGCGCCGGTGTAGGCAAAGAGGTTGAGCACACGCACCTCCTCGTCCCCAGCCCGCTCGGCGATCCGCTCGGCGATCCACTCCCACTGGGAGCGGTGCTCGGGGAAGAAGCCGACGTGACCGAAGGGGGTCGCCCGGGCCTCCAGCTTCAGCGTCGAGAGCTGGACGGTCCAGGCGTCGGGCACCGCGAGCCGGTGCTCCCAGTGGCCTCCGCCGCTGTCGCTGCGCACGTGGGTGCTGCCTGCCTCGCGCCAGCGCTCGGGGGGCAGCCGGGGCCTCCACCAGGCACAGGAGCTCTGGCGATCGACCCGCACGTCTCCGATCTGCTCGAGCTTGCGGCCCGCTCCGCTGTCCAGCAGCGTATAGGTGGACATGCGCGTCGCCATAACGCGTCGTGCCCCCGGGCCGGAGGCGTTGATCAGGGCTCCTTGAGCTTGCGGGCGAGGGTGTTCCTGCCGATCTGCAGCAGGGCGGCGGCCTGGGTCTGGTTCCCGTCGCAGAGGGCGAGCACATGGCGGCAGTAGCTGCGCTCGATCTCCTTGAGGGGACGCAGCTCGGAGACGAAGGCTCCGGGGGGGGGCCCGGCCCCCCCCGGAGCGCCGGGGGAGCGGCGCAGGGGCAGGGTCTCAGGCGTGATCCGGCGCCCGGGGGTCATCACCACCGCCGACTCGATGCAGTGCTCTAGCTCCCGGACGTTGCCGGGCCAGGACCAGGCGTGCAGCGCCGCGCGGGCCTCGGGGGTCAGCGAGAGCCCGGGGCGCCCATGCTGCCTGGAGAGCTCGTATAGGAAGTGATCCACCAGCCGATCCAGATCGAGGTGGCCCCGCTGGCGCAGCGGCAGGACCTCGATCTCCACCACCCGGAGCCGGTAGTATAGATCCGCGCGGAAGCGTCCCTCCTGGACCGCAGCCTCTAGATCGACGTGGGTGGCACAGACGAACCGGACCGACGCGTGCTGCAGCGTGGTCCCCCCGACGCGGAGGTAGGTGCGCTCCTGGAGCAGCCGCAGCAGCTTGCCCTGGACCTCCAGCGGCAGCTCTCCGATCTCGTCGAGGAGCAGGGTGCCGCCGTTGGCCGCGGCGACCTTGCCGTCGGAGGTCCGATCTGCGCCGGTGTACGCGCCCCTCTCGTGGCCGAACAGCTCGTTGTCGATCAGGGAGGCGGGCAGGGCCGCGCAGTCGACCTTGATCAGCGGCCCGTTCCGTCGCTGGGAGTTGAAGTGGATGGCCCGGGCAAACAAGGTCTTGCCGGTGCCGGTCTCGCCCCGGAGCAGCACCGTGGCCTCGGTGTGGGCCGCCCGGGCGATCCGCTCGTAGATGTGTCGCATCGCCAGGGACTCGCCGACGATGAAGTTGAACCGAAACGCCAGCGGCTTGTCGTGATCGGGGCGCAGCTGGCCCCGCAGGGAGGTGTCATCCAGCAGCTGGGCGAGCTCGGTGGCCAGCCGGGTCAGCCGGTCCAGATCCCGCTCGGTGAACGAGCCCCGCTTCTTGTTGAGGACCTGCAGCACCCCCACGATCGTGGTCTCGTCGTCGGTGCGCGCCGGCACCGGCACACAGAGCATGGAGCGGGTCCGGTAGCCGGTGACGGCGTCGATCCGTTGGTTGAAGCGGGGATCGGTGGTGTCCTCCGACAGCCGGATGGGCTCGCCTCGTTGTCCCACCCAGCCCGCGATCCCCTCCCCGAGGCGTAGTCGGATCTCGGCGATCTCTGGGAGGTGGGCGGCTCGGCTCACGAGCTGTTGGCTGGAGTGATCGACCAGGTAGAACGTCGCACGATCCGCGCTGAAGCCCTGGGCGATCTCGTCGACGATGGTGGAGAGCACCTCGTCCAGATCCACCTGTCGATCGGCGAGGAGCGGTCGCACCTCGTCGAGCCACCGTGAGCTCATCTGTCCTCGTCGTAGCGCGCTGCGGAGGACAGGAGCGTACGCGGCGAGCCGCCCGTGGGTCAAAGGGCGACCCGGCAGCCCTCGCGGGCTGCGAAGGTGCCACACAGCCGTTGGGCGGCGACCGACTCGATCATCGCGACCTGGGGATCGGTCCGGGTGGGATCGTGGTGGAACAGGGCGAGCCGATCGACGCCTGCAGCCCGTCCCGCCTCGACCGCCTGCTCCCAGCTCGAGTGCCCCCAGCCCCGCCGGCTCGGACCCGTCAGGCCCCGGTACTCCCCCTCGGTGTACTGCGCGTCATGGATCAGCAGGTCTGCACCACAGGACAGATCCAGCAGCCGGCGATCCAGCGTGTCCCCGTGCTCGATGTCGGTCGCAAAGACCACCGAGCGCTCTCCCGCCTCGATCCGATAGATCAGGATCCCGTCGGGGTGGGACATCGCCTCGACGTGCACCGTGAACGGGTCGATCCGCAGCGTCTGGCGGGGGGGGAGCTCCACGAAGTCGAGCCTCGCCTGGAGCGTCTCGATCCCCACCGGGAAGGTGGGGGGCCGCATCTGCCGCACCAGCGCCTCCTCGACCCCGGGCCCCCCGGCGAACACGATCCTGCTGTCGGGGTGGAAGGCGGGCCCAAAGAACGGGACGCCCTGGATGTGGTCCCAGTGGACGTGGCTGAACAAGACCGTCAGCTCGGTCGATGGACCGTGCTCCGCGATCAGGGCTGAGCCCAGCGCCTGCAGCCCCGTGCCGCCATCGAGCACCAGCCTGGAGCCCTCGTGCTCGAGCTCGATGCAGGTGGTGTTGCCACCGGTCCGGAGGAACGAGCCGCCGCTCACGGCGATGCTGCCGCGGACGCCCCAGAAGCGAACATTCATGATCGAGCTCCTTGTGTGGATGGAGAAGGATCCGCAAGATCTGTGCCATCCTTGAGGATCGTCGAAGATCATGTCTTGGTCGCCTGGAGGCCTGGAGACCCGGAGGCGGGTGATCCAATCTGGTGCAGTGGGGTGATCCAAGATCGATCACCCCCCCCTCGGCGCTCCAGCGTGGATCATCTGAGCTCAACAGGCCTGGTCGAGGGTAGATCCTCGATGCCTCAGCGTCACCAGCTCCGCACAGGGGCCTGATCTGGGTGAGGAGGCGTCACGGCGCAGGGCCCCGGCGTCACGGCGCAGGGGAGCCGGCAGCGTCGGCAGGATCGACGGGGACCATGGCGGAGACCTCGCTGAAGATCAGCCGCCCTCGAGCCAGACGGAGACTTGCTCCAGGGGCTTGCGCTCGATGTCCGGGACCAGCGCGTCTTCTGCAGCGTGGCCGATCGGGAACAGGATCATCGGCCGCTCGTTGTCGGGCCGCCCCAGGATCTTCGAGAGAAACCCCATGGGGGACGGGGTGTGGGTGAGGGTCGACAGCCCCGACTCGTGGAGCGCACAGATGAACAGGCCCGCGGCGATCCCACAGCTCTCCTGGACGTAGTAGTGCTTGATCCGCTCGCCGCCGGGGCCGATCCCCCAGCGCTGGGCGAACAGGACCACCAGCCAGGGGGCGGTCTCGAGGTAGGGCTTGCGCCAGTCGGTGCCCAGCGGAGCGATGGCCTCGATCCACTCGGGGGACATGCGCTCGTCGTAGGAGCGCCGCTCCTCCTCCTCGGCGGCCCGGCGGATCTGCGCCTTGATCGAGGGATCGGAGACCGCGACGAAGGTCCATGGCTGCTTGTGGGCGCCGCTGGGGGCGGTCGAAGCCGCCTGGATAGCGCTGGCGATCAGCTCCCGGGGGACGGGCTCCGCCGAGAAGTCCCGGACGGAGCGTCGGGCGTCGAGCCTGGACCGCACCGCCTCTGCCCGGGCCCGTGCCTCCTGGGGGGAGAGGTGGGGGGAGCGGTAGGGGACAAACGGGTAGCCGCCGCGGTACACGGGATCCATGGGAGTGGGTGTACCATGGGCAGCAGCGACAGGGGGGCCGATCCTCCGGATCCTCCGACGCTCCTCGATCGAGCGGACACGATCCCAGCAACACCAGCGGACCTGATCGCCCTGTCCCTGGATCTCCCCTCCGACGATGCGCTCGAGGCGTTGCTGGCGAGGGCGATCGCCGGAGGACGGGCCCGTGCCTTCACCCACACCCTGCTGGCGGCGCTGCACGCCGGGCGCCCGGTGCAGGCCTCGATCCTCACCTCCGGGGGCGGGCTGCTGCCCGATGTCTCGACCCTCGCGGTGGTGGCGGGTCACCTCGACGGGGACGTCGCCCTCGCCCTGCTGCGGGCGGTGCAGGGGCGCCGCCTGGGGCCGGATCGAGAGCCCGCCGCGTTGCTGCTGGCTGAGTGCTGGGGACGCAGGAGGGGGATCGAGCGGCCCAGGGGCCTGATCGCCGAGGCCCGGATCCGCAGCCGCCGGCAGCTGCCCCCCGGGGCCCTGGACGCGCTGATCGCCCTGGGGGCGCTGCTCGACGATCCCCACCTCGACACGTTGCTCGCCGTTCAGGCGCCGGAGGGGGTCAGGGCCTCGGCCCAGGCCCTCGCCGAGGCCCTGGTGGATCGCCTGGTGGGGCCTGTCCTCGCGGGCCTGAGCCCAGGGGAGGTGCGGCCACCTCTGCGGCCGGTGCGCCGCGCCGTTCCCCGCCACGGCCGCAACGAGCTGTGTTGGTGTGGTAGCGGACGGAAGTACAAGCTGTGCCACGAGGGCTCGGATCGCGTCCGACTCGCTGACAGCTCCGACGTCGAGGGGCTGACGATCTCAGAGCTCGAGGCCGGGCTGGAGGCGCACCTCACCCCCGAGCGTCTGGCCGGGCTGCCGGGGTACGTCCTCGCCCGCCTCGATCCAGCGGCGGTCCAGATCGATCTCCAGCCGATCCTCGCTGAGCACCTCTGCCTGTGGGGGGAGCTGGACGCCGCCGTCGCGCTGCTGGCCTCTTGCTGGCGCCCCGGGCTCGAGCCCACCGCAGCCTGGGTGGCGGAGCAGGCCGCCCGGCTGAGCCGACCAGCGCTGATCGAGCGCCTCGCGGAGCTGCACCCTGAGGGGTCCGGAGGCTTCGTGCTGGAGGCCCGCCTGTGCCTGGAGCCGGATCGGGGCGCGCGGCTGGCCCTGATCGAGGCCGACGCCCTGAATGAGATCGACGAGCGGGGGGTGGATCTCGGGCTCGGCCTGATCGCTGCGGGGCTGCCCGCCCTGGGGATCCACGTGGTGCGCAGTCAGCTCGTCCTCCGGGGGGACGATGCCCACAGCGACACCCTGAGGGCCGCCCTGGTGGAGGCACGGGACGCGCTGCTGCTGCCCCCCTGGGATCCGATCGATGACGTGCTGTACCTCCTCGAGCAGGGCGTGGCGCCGGCCGCAGGGCTCGAGCTCCGGCACACCCGGGCCCAGCTCGATCACAGCGAGGCCGCCCTGGCTGCGACCCAGGCCGCTCTGGCCGAGCTCCGCGACGAGATCGAGGCCCGCAGAGCCCCCTCGCCGGGCGGGGCGCCGCCGGGCGGGGCGCCGCCGGGCGGGGCGCCGCCGGGCGGGGCGCCGCCGGGCGGTGTGTTGGGGCCTCCGGAGCCAGCTCACGAGGCCCTGATCGAAGATCTCAGGGAGCGGATGGCTCGCCTGAGGCAGGACCTGAAGCAGCGACACCGGGAGCGAAATGCGCTCCGGCGCGAGCTGGAGGCCGCCCAAGCCCAGATCGTGGCGCTGCGGGCGGGCCCCCACGGGGGGGGCGCTCCCTCCACGGGTGCCACCTCCTCCACGGGCGCCACCTCCTCCACGGGCGCCACCTCCTCCACGGGCGCCACCTCCTCCACGGGCGCCGGGGCCCCCGCGCCTCCTGGGGCCCCTCCACCCGAGCCCTCCGGGGGACCTCCGACGACCACCGGCGTCCGGATCCCGAGATTCCCAAGCAACTTCCAGTCTCAAATCTCGAAGGTCCCCGAGGCCACCTCCCGCACAGCGATGGCCCGCCTGGGGGAGCTGTGTGCGGGCTATGCCCGCGCGTTCCGGGACTGTCGCCCTCTGAGGGGGGTCGAGGGGGTCTGGCGGACCCGGATCGGTCGCAGCTACAGGCTCTTGTTTCGCCTGGAACCTGGGATCCTGGTGGTGCTTGGGTTGATCCACAGGCAAAGCCTCGAGCGACACATCGCCCAGCTGAGGGGTGCCCCCTGAGTCACATCACCGCTCCCCGCGATACGGAGGTTGGAGACACGGAGCAGCCACATGGCGACACACACGATCACCGCGGATAACATCGAAGCGAGCATCCGCGACAACGACATCGTCATCCTCGACTTCTGGGCGAGCTGGTGCGGGCCCTGCATGCGCTTTGCGCCGGCCTTCGAGGCCTCGTCGGAGGCCCATGAAGATGTCTTCTTTGGCAAGATCGACACCGAAGATCAGCGCCCCCTGTCGCAGGAGCTCGGCATCCGCAGCATCCCGACCCTGATGGTGTTCCGGGAGAACATCCTGGTGTTCCGCGAGGCCGGGGCGCTGCCCCCCGCTGCGCTGGAGGAGCTGATCACCGAGGTGAAGAAGCTCGACATGGACGAGGTCCGCAGCAAGATCGCCGAGGCCGAGGCCGCGGAGGCTGCCGAGTCCTGATCCTCAGCCGGCCCCGGGCCCGGTGACGCACCTGGGCAGATGCGTTACCGCCAGGCCCGGAGGCGGCGATGATCACGGTGAGCGAGGTCACGAAGGGGTTCGGAGGCCGGACCCTCTTCCGGGAGGTGAGCGTCACCTTCTCACAGGGCAACAACTATGGGCTGACCGGCCCCAACGGCTCGGGCAAGTCCACCTTCATGAAGATCCTGCTCGGTCAGGAGGACACCGATCACGGCTCCATCTCGCTGCCCCGTCGGGTGGGCTGGCTCCGCCAGGAGCAGTCCGCGTTCGATGATCACACGGTGCTGAACACGGTCATCATGGGCAACCAGCGGCTGTGGGCGGCCCTGGAGGAGCGCGAGCGCTTGTTTGACAAGGGCGACGATCTGACCGAGGACGAGGGCGTACGCCTGGGCGAGCTTGAGGGCGTGGTGGCGGAGGAAGACGGCTACGAGGCCGAGGCGCAGGCGGCGATGCTGCTGAACGGGCTCGGCATCGACTCCGCCCTGCACGATCGCAAGATGTCCGAGCAACAGGGTGGCGCAAAGGTCCGGGTCCTGCTCGCTCAGGCGCTGTTTGGCGATCCCGACGCCCTGCTGCTGGACGAGCCCACCAACGGCCTCGACATGGACTCTATCATCTGGCTCGAGGAGTTCCTGATCGGGTATCAGGGCGCCCTGGTCGTGATCAGCCACGATCGTCGCTTCCTCAACCAGGTCTGTGATCACATCGCAGACATCGACTACGAGACGATCATCACCTATCCCGGCAACTACGACGAGATGGTGCGTCAGAAGTCGCAGATCCGCAACCGGGTCGAGAAGGAGAACGCGGTCCGCGAGAAGAAGATCTCCCAGCTGCAGGACTTCATCTCCCGCTTTGGTGCCGGCACCCGGGCCAGCCAGACCCGCAGCCGGGCCAAGCAGATCGAGAAGCTCCGCCCCGAGGAGATCAAGCGCTCCAACATCGCGAGGCCCTACATCCGCTTCCCCGCGGAGCCCCCCTCGGGCCGAGACGTGCTCCGGATCAGCGATCTGTCCCATGCCTACGGCAACCACACGATCTTCGAGGCGTTCCATACCGAGGTGCAGCGTGGGGAGAAGGTCGCGATCCTGGGCCGCAACGGCATAGGCAAGACGACCCTGATCAACGCCCTGCTCGACCAGGGCAACCAGGACGCGGGCAAGGTGCAGTGGGGCCACAACACGCGCCTGGGGGTGATGGGCCACGACCACCGGGGGATGATCGAGCCGGGCCTGACGGTGTACAGCTGGCTGTTTGCTCAGCGGCCCGAGGTCGGGGAGCAGCAGATCCGAGCGGTCCTCGGGCGGATGCTGTTCTCCAATAAGGACGGCGAGAAGCCCACCGCGACGCTGTCGGGGGGGGAGGCGGCGCGGCTGGTGATGTGCTGGCTCATCCTGATGGAGTTCAACGTCCTGGTGCTGGACGAGCCCACCGATCACCTCGATCTGGAGTCCTGCTCAGCCCTCCGCGACGCGATCGAGGCCTATGAGGGCACCGTGCTGTATGTGACCCACGATCGGGATCTCGCCAGCGTGGCCACCACGATCTGGACCTACCCCCAGGACCAGGAGCTGATCAACTACAGCGGCCCCCTCGACGAGTACCTGGACTGGCACAAGAAGTACTATAGCCAGGCCTCGTAGCGGGGTGGGGGCCCGGATCTTTGGCCGCACGAGGTGGGAGGGCTCGGGGGAGTGGGCGGGCCCGGGGGCTGCCTGCTCCCCAGGTGCCTGGGCCGGTGGGCCGGTGGGGCATCGAGGGGGAGGCAGCTATCGCTCCAGGCCGTGGCGGGTCAGCGCCTCCACCGCGGCCTCTCGGGTGCGGAACACGGCGATGAAGCGGTTCTTGTGGCAGAACACCGAGCCCGGGACCCCGGTGACGGCCGACAGGGCCTCGTCGGTCAGGCCTGCCCAGGCCTCGGGCAGGGGGCGTTTCTGGCCGAAGTCCCCCATCTTCGGTGGGATGGCGACGATCCGCCAGCTCCCGTCGGTGCCGGGGTGGAGCACATAGTCGGTGGGGTGATCGGCGCCGCCCTGCTCAAAGTAGGCACCCTTCCAGGGCAGGTAGGCCTCTAGCTCCAACACCCGGCTCCCGCTGGCCTCGGCCGCGTCCATCGCCGCCCGGACGACCCTGCGGGCCTCCTGCAGCTTGGCGTGCTCTGCGGCCAGCCCCTGCAGCCACAGGACCGCGAACGTGCTGGCCTGATCGAAGGCTCGATCGAACCCCTCGTGATCGTCGGTGCTGTTGTTCAGCGCGGAGACGATGCGGGGGAAGCACGGCACGTGGGGCTTGGGGGCGACGCGACCGTTGTCGACGTCGTCGATGTAGTCGACCACGCCCTGACGCAGCCGTTGGGCGAAGGAGGCCTCGATCCGCTCGGTCCGGGCGAGCCACTCCAGCACCATGCCCGCCGACGACAGGGGGCCGGTGTAGGTCGCCTGGTGGTGATCGAACCGACCGGAGCTGGGATCGAAGATCGCGCCGACATCGACGACCACGTCCGCTGCGGCCACCCGCTCTGGATCCCGGGTCCGGACGACCTGGGCCTCTGGATCCACGAAGGCACGGATCAGCGCGACGGCGAGCACATCGTCCGCGTGGAAGGGTCCGCTGTGGGTGGCGATCTGCAGGGCCATAGCGATCTCCTTGAGACCGGCCCGAGTAACCCAGGGACGGCGACCGGCCAGTGCTCGCGGAGCCGATGCCGTCGCCGCGGAGGCCTTGGGCGGATAGGCGCGGGCGGTGGATGTCTTGTCGCTGCTGATCCCCCCCGCGCTGTTCGCCGGCCTCGTCGCCGTCGGTGCCACTGTGGCGATCGAGCGCTTCGGTGGAGTGATCGGGGGGTTGCTGGGTACCCTGCCCACCACGATCGTGCCCGCCTCCCTCGGGATCTGGGCGGCCTCCGCTGAGCCGGCCACGTTCACCGCGGCGATGGGGGCGATCCCGGTGGGCATGTTGGTGAACGCAGGGTTCTTGTTCCTGTGGCGCGTCGGTCCCCGGCGGCTGCCCGACGCACCGCTGAGCGTCCGGCTGGCCCTGATGGTGGTGGCGAGCCTGTCGGTGTGGGCGGTGCTGGCGCTGCTGTCCGTCGCTGGGCTAGCGGCGGCGTCCGGGCGGGGGCTCGGGCTGCTCCCCGGGCTCGCCGCCCTGGCGGTGAACGTCGGGGTGGGGGCCGCAGCGGCGGGGCGCCGGGTGCCCGCGGGGGCGGTGGGGCCGATGATGCTGGGGGGGGGCCTCGGTGGGGGGCTATGCGCTGCTGGTGACGATCACCCTGCCCGCTCTGGGGCCCATCCCGGGGGCGGGGGTGGCCTGGGGGCTCGCGGTGGTGGGGATCACCGCCTCTGCGGCGCTGTGGCTACGCTCCAGCGTGCTGCCGGCCCGCCCGGCCGCCGAGGGGCCCCGGGCCGCCGAGGGGGCTCGGGCCGTCGAGGGGCCCCGGGCCGTCGAGGGGCCCCGGGCCGCCGGGGCCCCTGAGCCGGTGGAGCCAACCCGCTAGAACGCCTGGCTGAAGCGCAGGTAGAGCTCGGGGACCACGCCCCCCTGGATCTCGGGCAGCAGGGGGGACCACAGGGCTGGCCAGGCCGCGGTCAGGCCGATCCCGGAGCTCTCCGCCCCGAGCACGTCGCCGAGCCCCAGGGCGCCGACGGTGACCCCGGTGGCCCACACGCCCTGGCCCTCGATCGTGCGGGCGACGGTGCCCTCGAGGCCCGCGGTGAGCTGTAGCTCGGTCCCCCAGGCCAGCAGCAGGGGCACCGACCAGCCCCGGGCGGGGGCGGTGCGGTACTCTAGCCGCCCCACCGCTCGCTCGCCGGCGAGCTGGTTGCACTCGGTTGGATCCTCGCCTTCCTCGCCGTCACAGGCGCCCAGGATCGGGATCGAGCGCATCCGGGAGGAGCCCCCCAGGGTCAGCAGCCGGTGGGGCAGCGTGGCACGGGCCAGGGCGAGGCTGCCGTGGGCCGCGAAGGCGTGGCGGGGGTGGGGCGAGGCGATCCCCAGGGCGCTGAGCGACACGCTGCCCCACACGTCGTCGGTCCCTGGGATGAGGCCCCCTCCGATCGAGGTCGACAGCCGGTGCCCCCGGAGGGGGAAGTCGCCGCTGACCCGGGTGTCGTGGGTCCATGAGGCGTTGGTGTCCAGCGCGATCCGCAGCCCGTTGGTCTCGGCAAACGATGAGTCCAGCAGGCTCGCCCCCACCCGCAGGCGCAGCCGGTGGGGCCTACGGAGCCCGTCGAGCAGCGGACCTTCCTTGCGCAGGTACGACACATCGACCGCCACCAGGTCCGAGGCGTTGTTTGAGATCGAGCCGATCCACAGGTTGTGGGTGTCATATAGCTTGCGTAGAGTGACGGATCCAACCCCGAAGACCTGGATCTCGGAGACGTTGATCGTGGTCAGCCAGGCTGCGAACGTCAGATCGTAGCGGGGGGGCCAGCTGTCCCCCGCGCGGGACAGCTGCCGGGTGTGGCGCCTTGGATCGAGGGAGACGCTGTGGGGGGGGTGATCGAGGGGGACAACGTGCTCCCCGGGCTCGAGCACCAGATCCTCCAGCCCGCCGTCGATCCGGAGCTCGACAGCCTCGATCTGGGCTCCCTCCGGGGCCTGGCGATCGATCACGATCCGATCAGGCTCGACCGACAGCACATAGTCCTGGACGGGGTAGGGGGCCCGCCAGCTGGCCAGCCAGGCCGCGTCTGTGCCACACGCGGCGCAGACCTGCTCCAGGTCACGCCCGTTGGCCAGGCCATAGCCCACACAGCGCCCGGTGCCCCGGCCGTGGCGGTCGTCGAGCTGAGCGACGACCACCCGGCCGGGGGTGTAGGGATCGACGATCTCCATCAGATCGTCGAGGACCGGATCTCCAGGGTGGGTCTGCTCGAGGATCTCCGAGTAGAACGGCGTGCGGCGGCTCGCCAGCAGGTTGTTGATCTGGGGCAGCCAGCGAAAGCGCCGCAGCAGCCGTCCGGTGTCGGGCCCCCCCAGGCGCTGCTCATGGATCTGTCCCATCGCCTCTGCGATCAGCTCGCGCTCGAAGGGATCGGGATCGTCGACCCAGGCCGCTAGCAGCCCGCGGCTCACCGCGTCCCGGTGGACGAACCCGAGGCCCGGGCTCAGCCGGAAGGCTCGATCTGAGACATAGGCGAGCCCTGGGCCATGGCGCACCAGCCTCCGCCGCTGGGGGGCCTGGACCACCGCGCCCTCCAGCAGCAGGCCGTCGAACACGGCCTGCCGATCGTCGGGATCCCCCACCAGGGGGCCATGGGCCACGGTGGACGGGAGGCGCTGCAGCGCGTCCTCGAGCGCATGGAGCAGGCCGGGCCGGGGCGCGCCCCGGGTGAGCAGCGCCACGTCGTGGTGGGGGCCCTCGAGCCGGGTGATCCGGCCCCGGGGCAGGACCGCGAGGCTGGCGCGCTCGCCCTCTCCATGCCAGGCGAGGGTCTCGGCGCCGACGGTGCTCCCCAGCGCGCCGGTGGTGTCCGGGGGGAGGTGGACCACCACGTCCCAGGTGGCGACGGGGGCTCTGCCTCCGTCCATGGGCTGGGGATACCACCCCCCGTTGGCGAACAGGCCATGGATCCGGGTGGCGCCCAGCGCGCCATAGCGGCGGGGCAGGGTGGCCTCGAAGGTGAGCTGCGAGCCGTCGCGGTGCCAGGTCAGCGCGCCGGCGCTCGGGGCGCCGGGGTAGGTGCGCAGCAGCTGGAGATCGTCGCCGGGCTCCGGCAGCAGGGCCAGGGGATCGATCAGATCGAGCTGTGGAGGCAGCTCCATGGTGCCCCGAACGATCCGGAGTGAAGGATCCACCGTCGCCTCGATCCGGATCTGAGGGGCGGCCAGGGCCGCTGCGAGTGGGAACATGCCGATCAGAAGGTGACGCCCAGCCCCGCGCCGAGGGTCGGGATCGTGGCCGGGGCCCAGGCCGCGGTGAGGCGGATGTGGGCGTTCCCCGAGACGAGCTGGACCCCAGCCCCCACCTGGGGCAGGGCGATCGGGGGGGCGGTGTCGACGTCGCCGTCGGCGGCGTAGCGCAGCGCACCGATGTCGTCCTGTAGCTGCTCGTCGACGGTCGCGTTGGCGGAGACCCTCAGGGTGTTGAGGCTGATCCACGGGGAGATCCGGCCTGTGTTGACGCCCGGCAGCCGCCCCACCCCCAGGGTGGTGCCCAGGGTCAGCCCCAGATCCAGCGCCCCGAGATCCAGCTCGTCGTTGCCGACATAGCCGCTGTAGCCGAGCTTCAGGGCCAGATCCGGGATGGGGTGGTAGCCCTCGATCAGGGCGACCCGACCCCAGCCCCCAAACACTCCGGTGGCCGAGCCCCCGATCCAGCCCATGTGGGCGCCGATCTCCGTGGACAGGGGCAGCCCCTTTCGGATCGAGAAGGTGGGGATCGTGTGGTAGGGCGCAGCGTCTTCGTCGACGTGGGCCCGATCCCAGGGGCTGGGCGCGCCGCCTCGATCGCGGGCCTCGGTCAGGGCGAAGCGGGTGGACAGCTCCAGCTCGAACCCGTAGGCCCCGAGGGTCTCAGCGGGGGTGGCGGGCGGGTTCGCCACCAGCGTGCCCAGCTCCATGATCAGCTGTCGGTAGCTCCGCCCCAGCAGCTCCCGATCGAGCTGAGGCTCCCCCCCGTGCTCGGTCATGCCGCTTAGGAGGACGTCTTCAGGCCAGGCGGCTGCGGCCGGGGCCGGAGACACCAAGACGATCGTGAGCAGGCAGCGGACCCATCGAGGCATGGACCGGAGCGTACCTTGCGTGGGCTGTCGCTGACAACGCCGTCGCGGGTCGATATGGGGCTCCGCGTCCCAGGGGGCCTCGTGTCCGAGATCGATCCAACCTCCCTCCTCCAACCCGCCGCCACCCAGGTCCGGGATCCGGTCTCCGGGCGCTCGGTGTGGCTCGCCGGCATGGTGAAGAACCCACGCCCCAAAGGCTCGGATCTGATCTACGATCTACACTTCTCCGACGCCCACGATCTCGAGGCCCGGCAGCGGATCCCCAGGGCCATCGAGGGCCACCTGCGGCAGCTGGGCTTCGAGGGCAAGGTCTACGCCATGCCAGCGGGTGCGCCCCCCCGGATGGGATCCCGCGGGGGCAGGGAACCGGGCCCGGGCAAGGATCCGGTCAAGGGCATGAGCGGCCCAGGCATGCAGCCCCACGGTGGGCCGATCCAGAAGCAGCCCCTGGAGGGTGTCAAGCACGTCATCGCGGTCGCGTCCGGCAAGGGCGGGGTGGGAAAGTCCACCGTCTCGACCAACCTCGCGGTGGCCCTGGCGCGCCGGGGCCACACCGCCGGCCTGCTCGACGCCGACATCTACGGCCCCAGCGTCCCCACGATGATGGGGGCGGAGCGGCGGCCGATGGTGGATCCAGCCACCCGCAAGATCCTCCCGGTCGAGGCCCACGGGGTGCGCTGCCTGTCGATGGGCCACCTGGTGGATCCCGAGGAGGCGATGATCTGGCGGGGGCCGATGGTGATGAGCGCGGTGCGCCAGTTCCTGCAGGACGCGATCTGGGCGGGCACCGACTACCTGGTGATCGATCTGCCCCCGGGCACCGGAGACGCGCAGCTCACCTTGATCCAGGCCGTGGAGCTCTCGGGCGCGATCATCGTCACCACCCCCCAGCCGGTGGCGCTGGCGGACGCGGTGAGGGGGATCACCATGTTCCGCAAGCTCGAGGTGCCCCTGCTGGGGGTCGTCGAGAACATGGCCTGGTACGAGCTGCCCGACGGCACCCGCGATCACGTCTTCGGCCGTGACGGGGGTAAGGAGGTCGCTGTGCGCTACGAGACCGAGCTGCTGAGCCAGATCCCCCTGCAGAGCGCGCTGCGGGAGGCCGGCGATCTGGGCGTGCCGGCGGCCCTGTCCGATGGAGCCCTGGGCCAGGCCTTCGCCGAGCTGGCGCGGCGGGTGGTCGAGCAGCTCCCGGTCGATGCCGCGGTGTCGCGGTGAGCCTGCCGCCCCGGATCGAGGGCCTGGAGCGTCCCACCGACGGGGCGCTGATCGATCCCTATGGACGGGTCCACACCTACCTGAGGGTGAGCGTCACCGATCGCTGCAACTATCGTTGCACCTACTGCATGCCCGCGGCAGGGCTGCGGTGGATGCCCCGGGAGCACCTGCTCTCGTTCGAGGAGATCGCCCGGATCGTGGCGGTGTTCGCGTCGATGGGGGTCCGCAAGGTCCGGCTGACAGGGGGCGAGCCCACGGTCCGCAGCGGGCTGGAGGATCTGGTCTCTCAGCTGTCGTCCATCGAGGGGATCGAAGATCTCGCGATGACGACCAACGGCCACCTGTTCGCGCGGCGTGCTGAGGCGTTCGCCCTCGCCGGCCTCGATCGGATCAACGTCTCGATCGACTCGGTCGATCCTGTGCAGTTCCGGGAGCTGACCCGGGGCGGAGAGCTGCAGCGGGTGCTCGACGCGATCGAGGCGGCCCGACGGGCTCGGCTGCGGCCGGTGAAGCTCAACTGTGTGGTGATCCGAGGCACCAACGACGATCAGATCACCGCGATGGTCGAGGCGTTCGCCGATCGGCCCGACGTGGTGGTGCGCTTCATCGAGTTCATGCCGTTCTCCGCGGTCCAGCGCCGCCGGCAGCACCTGCCGGCGGCGCAGATGCGGGCACGCCTCGAGGCGCGCTACACCCTGTCGCCCCTGGGGCAGCGGGCGGGCGGAGGCCCCGCGATCGAGTGGCGTCTCGAGGAGACGGGCCAGCGCGTGGGCTTCATCTCCCCGATCACCGAGCACTTCTGCCACGCCTGCGATCGCCTCCGGCTGCAGGCCGACGGCCACCTACGCACCTGCCTGTCCCGCGAGGCGGCGCCGAGCCTCCGGGAGATCCTCCGGGGGGGCGCGTCCGACGCTGAGCTGGCGCAGCACCTGCGCGAGCGCCTGTGGGCCAAGGTCGCGGGCCACGAGGCCCACCTCGACGGTGGCTCTCGCGCCTTCGAGGGAGCGATGACCTCGGTGGGCGGATAGCTTCTGGGCTTGTGTAGGGCCCACGCCTTGGATCGCCGTCCACCACCTCGGGGGTTCCCGCCCTCTAGGGCGCCCTCTAGGACGGGGAGGGGGTCAGTCGACGGGCGTCTTCTCTCGGATGGAGACCACCGGGAGCCGGTTCGGGGACGAGGTCAGGGGCTGAAACCCGCTCGGGAGCTCGTCGATCGGGGTGAGCCTGCCCGGGTTAGGCACGCGCCACTTGGTGGGCTCAGCCGGGACGCGGGGCAGCAGGGGCGTCTGGACGGGCTGGGGGGCCTGCAGCGGCGTCTGGACGAAGGCCTGGGGCGAGTCTCCGATCAGGATGGGGGTGAAGGCGCGGCACGGCTCCACGGTGGCCTCCGTGGTCTGCAGTGTTGGGGCCCAGGTAGGGTGTGAGGGGGTCGAGGGGACCACCCCCGCGGTGAACATCGGCACCGGCCCGGCGTAGGCCGCGGCGAGACAGGACAGGAGGGAGACAGCCATAGGAGAGGGTATTCCCCGTGACGGGACCGGCAACCACGAACCGGTGTGGCCTGGAGAGGAGGGGCCTAGGTACAGCGCCGGTGACCACCGGGGCTACTCGAAGCCCAGGGCCCGGCCCCCCTGGTAGATCAAGAACGACAGGCACCAGGCCAGGGCGAACATGTACACGGTGATGAACGCGGGCCAGCGCCACCCCGCGGTCTCCCTGCGGAGCACTGCCAGCGTCGACAGGCACTGCATCGCCAGCGCGAAGAACACCATGATCGAGATCCCCGTCAGGGGGGTGTAGGTGGGGCTCCCGTCGGCCCGGCGCTCTGCGCGGAGCTTCTCGTGGAGGCTCAGATCGTCGGAGCCGACCTCCTCGCTGATGCCGTACACCAAGCCCATGGTCGAGACGAAGACCTCCCGGGCGGCGAACGAGCCGATCAGGCCGACGCCGATCTTCCAGTCGTAGCCCAGCGGTGCGATGACGGGCTCGATCAGGTGCCCCAGGTAGCCCCCGGCGCTGCGCTCCAGCGCCAGGGGCCGGGCCAGCGCCTCCAGATCCGCCCCTGAGGCGACGGCCTCGGCGATGACCTCCGGAGCGAGCAGATCCTCCGGCGCGTGGCGGGGGAACGACAGCAGGGCCCACAGAGCGACGGTGGCGAAGAGGATGACCTGGCCCGCTTCCCGCACGAAGGTGCTGACCGCCCCGCGCACCGAGCGCAGCACCGTCGGCAGGTGGGGCACCCGGTAGGGGGGCAGCTCGAGCATCGCAGGCACCGGCCGCTCAGCCAACACCGTGCCCCCGAGCACCACCGCCGCGAGCACCGTGACCACGGTGGAGAACACATACATCGCGAACAGGGCGGTGGCCTGGACCGGCAGGGGGAAGCCCTCGATCTTCGGAGGGAACAGCGCAGCCACCAGCAGGGTGTACACCGGCAGCCGTGCTGAGCAGCTGGTCAGCGGCAGGACCATCATCGTCAGCAGGCGATCGCGCCACCGGGGCATCGTGCGGGTGGCTAGGATCGCGGGGACCGCACAGGCATAGCCCGACAGCAGGGGCACGAAGGCCTGCCCCGGGAGCCCCGCGAGGCGGAGCACCCGATCCATCAGGTAGGCGGCCCGGGCGAGGTACCCGGAGCCCTCGAGCAGCGCGATGAACAAGAACAGCAGCGCGATCTGGGGGATGAACACCAGGACCGCGCCGACGCCGCCGATCAGGCCCTCGACGACCAGATCCCCGAGGGTCTCGACCAGGGTCCGGGGCGGGCCCGCCAGGGATCCGGCCACCGCCTCGAACCCGGGCGCCACCAGGCCCGCCAGCCACCCAAAGGACGCGTCGATGCCATCGACCAGCGGAGCGCTCCAGGTGAACAGCGCCTGGAACACCACGAACATCACCAAGGCGAACAACAGCCCCCCGCTGATCGGGTGCAGCACGACGCGATCGATCCGATCCTGCACCGCGTGTTGCAGCCGGAGGGGGCCGCCGTACAGCGCCGAGACGTGGGCATCGATCCAAGCGTAGCGCTGGCCCACGATCTCGGAGACCAGATCCCGCCCGCTGGACCGGGCCTGCTCCCGGATCGTGGCCAGCAGGCTCCGATCCAGCTCGAGATCCGCCAGCGCGTCGTCGTCGTCCAGGGACAGGAGCACCCACAGCCCCAGGGCGACGGCGCGGGCCCCGGGGAGCCCGGGGGGACGCATCTCGGCGGGGAGTGCGGCGAGGGCCGCCTCGGCGTCTTGGCGCAGGGGCTCTGAGAAGCGGTGGGGTGGGCCGGGGGCGGGGTGCTCGCCCCGCAGGGTCTGCTCCAGGGCCTGCAGCAGCGCATCAGCGCCGAGCCCGCGGCGGGCCACCATCGGCACCACCGGCGCCCCCAGCTCGTCGGCCAACACATCGGCGTCGGGGACCTGCCCCGCGGCCTCGGCCTCGTCCATCATGTTCAGGGCGAACACGATGGGCACCTGCAGCTCCAGCAGCTGCAGGGCGAGGTACAGCGAGCGGGCGAGGCGGGGGGCGTCGAGGAGCACCACCAGCACGTCGGGGAGGGGTCTGTCCCCGAGGCCCAGGACCGCCTCCAGCGCGACCCGCTCGTCGGCGCTGCGGGCCGCCAGCGAGTAGGTGCCCGGGACGTCTACACAGCGGACGGGGCCGAGGTGGGGCAGCGACAGCTCCCCCACCGCGTGGCCCACCGTGGTCCCAGGGTAGTTCGACACCTGGGCGTTGGCGTTCGTGAGGTGGTTGAACAAGGTGGACTTGCCCGTGTTCGGGTTGCCCACGAACACCACCGTCGGTCGATCCATCACGCGATCACCTCCACGAGGGACGCATCTGCGCTGCGGATCGACAGCAGCGTGCCCCGGACCCGAAACGACAGTGGATCGCCGAGGGGGGCCTGCCCGGTGCGCAGCACCCGGGTGCCCGGTAGCAGCCCAAGCTCCAGCAAGCGGCGCCGAAACACCCCCGTGCCACCAACCTCGCGGATGATGGCGGTCTGTCCAGGAGCCAGCTGATCCAGGGTCATCGGGGCGGCTCTAACACATTGAAAGTGAAAGTCAATTTCAACTCAAAGCCCAGGGAGGAGGAGCCGGACCCGCTGCTCCCCAGCTGGAGGCCGGGGCATCGCAGGGTCGCGAGGTTGGCGCTCCCGGGCGGGGGGCTACTCATAGCCCGGCCTGGGGACCATCAGGCGCCACGGGCGCCCCATGAAGCCGGTGTTGGGCCAGAACAGCGGATCGGAGGGCTCGACGATCACCTCGATGGGGACATAGTGATCGGTCAGCTTGCCGAGGAAGGGGTGGGTGCCCCCGAAGACCAGCACCCACTCGTGCTGACGCAGGGCGGTGGCGATCGAGGACAGCTCGTCGAGGAGCGGCCCTCCCTCGTGGTCGCAGTCCCAGACCGCCATCGCATGGATCGAGGGGGGTCTGCCCGCGTAGACAGGGATCCAGGATCCAAACGGGGAGAGCACCGGGCCCTCGATCCCACGGGCGGCCCGCACGAACGCCCAGCCGATCTCGGCGTCGGCGCGGGTGGGCCGCAGCTGCTCCCGATCGATGCGGGAGGTCGCCCACAGCAGCTGCCCCGACAGCCCCAGCAGCACCACCGCCCGCACCACCAGGGCGTCGGAGGCGGCCCGCCAGCGGGTCAGGGTGATCCCGAGGGCCAGGCTGATCGTCCAGAACATCGGGATGTGCACGTTGACGAAGCCCCCGTCGTGGGCCCGCATCAGCATCGCGCCGATCACCGCGGTGCCCGCGAGCGCCAGCCCGTGGACGGCGCTCGGTGACAGGGGATCTCCGGGCAGCCCCCGGCGGCGATCCAAGGCGGTGCCCACGATCCGGACCCCGGGCGCGATCAGGCCCACGGTCAGGCCCCAGTAGGCGATCGCCGAGGGCACGTTGAGCACGCCGGAGTTGGGGGCGGGGGGGTAGTAGGTGCCGGCCCAGGCGACCCCGATCCCGAGCCAGACAGGCAGCGCTGCGGCGAGCCAGGAGGGCACGTTGCACTGACGCCGGACCGCGGTGAGCAGGGTGGCCACCCCCGCCAGGCCGATCGCAAAGGGCAGCGCGGTGCCCAGCTCCCGGGGGGTGTGGTCGCGGGCCCGGGCCCAGATCATCTCGTGGGCTGAGGGGACCTCGAGGAGGTAGGTGAGGAACAGCCCGCTCGAGCGCCACTGCAGCAGGGCGGTCACCGCCAGAGCGGGCAGCACCGACGCGAGGGTGAACCGGAGCGCCCCCCGCCAGCCGCGCATCGCCAGCCCGATCACCATCGGAAAGCCGAACAGGGCAGCGTTGTGCTTACAGAGGAACGCAGCAGCCAGCAGCAGCCCCGACGCGATCTCGGCGCCGCGCTCCCGCCGCAGGCCGATGGCGATGGACCAGCCCAGCAGCGCCACCGACAGGCTGTCGGGGCGGATCAGATCGAAGAACGCGCCGGCCTGGGGGTAGGTGCCGAGGAAGACCGCTGCGGTGCCCAGCGCCACAGGCCAGCGCCCCCCTTCGCCACGGACCGCGAACACCAGCGCTGCGCTGGCCGCGACGATGCTGATCACCGACACCCAGCGCCCCAGGGCCGGCGTCAAGCCGAAGATCTTGCTCAGGGCTGCGAGCAGGGCGGAGTAGCCGGGCGGATAGATGAACGGGACGAAGTCGGGGTTGGGCTCCACGTACAGGGGCAGGTGGTGCTGCAGCCGCCAGGCGTGGGCCAGCATCCCCCCCTCCATCCACTCCAGATCGAAGGGGTAGGGGATCCGGGCCCACCACAGCTCACCCAACACCCCGAGCAACAGCAGGCTCGCGGCCAGGGGCAGGCACACCTCGAGCACACGGAACGCGCGCATGACGCGCCTCTTAACGGGCACGGAGGCTCAAGGGGGGCCGCGCTGGATCCCGGGTGGGGGTGACGAAGGATCATCCCCACGCTGGAGCCTCCCCGGTGTCCTCCTGCGATCGGGGCTGGGTGGCGCCTGCACCGCGGGATAGACGCCTGCATGCTCGAAGCCCTGGACGAGCTGCGGCAGCGCCCGATCCGGCTCGTGGTCTTGTTGATCTGCGCCCTGGTCGCGATCGCCCACCAGGCCACCCGCTGGGGCTGGTTCATCGACGACGCTGCGATCTGCTTTGCCTACGCACGGAACGTCGCCCAGCTCGAGGGGGTGGTCCCCTGGCCCGGGGCTGAGCGGATCGAGGGGATCAGCGATCCTCTGTGGGTCGCGCTGCTGGCGGTGCTGTACCGGCTGGGGTTGGATGGCTTCGAGATCGCCGAGCCGCTCGGTATGCTCTTCGGGGTGATCAACCTCGGGCTCGCCTGGCGCCTGGCCCGGGCCGCCCTGCCGGATCACGAGGGTGAGGGCGCCTTGATCGCCCCGATCCTGCTCGCGATCAACGCCCAGTTCGCGATCTGGTCGGCGAGCGGCCTGGAGAACGGCCTGTTCTGCCTGCTGCTGTCGGTGGCGATCCTGCGGACGCTGCAGGAGGTCCGCGGCGGGGGCTGGCCGCTGGCCTCGCTGTGCTACCTGCTGCTGGCCTGGACCCGACCCGAGGGGATCGGGTATGCGGCCCTCGGCGGGCTGTGGTTCGCGCTGTGGACCCTGCGACAGGGCCGCGGGCTGCGG
>DRPG01000408.1 GCA_011376105.1 Deltaproteobacteria bacterium | reverse complement strand
CCCGCCGCAGGACGGCACGGGCCAGCCGCATACGGCAGGGGAGCGCCCGCGCTCCACCCAGGGCCTCGTACCGCGACAGGGCCCTGGAGAGGCGATCTTCGGCCTCCCCCAGCGCACCGATGTCGAACGCCAGCCGCCCCATCCGATCGAGGCACTCGGCGGTCCCCAGCCCCGATCCCAGGGCCTCGTAGGCCTCCAGCGCGCGTCGGTAGAGCACCGTGGCCTCCGACGGCGCCCCCTGGACCTCCGCTGAGCGACCCCGCTGGACCCAGGTGTCGGCGTGCTCGATCCGCCAGCTCCCCGGCTGTTCAGCCGCCTCTGCGGCGGCGAAGGCCTCCAGGGCGGCGTCCTGAAGCGCTGCGGCCCGCACCAGCGCCCCCCGACGCCAGGCCACCCGGGCCATGCCCGCCAGGGCCGCCCCCTGGCGACCCGCGTCGCCCTGAGCCTCGGCGGATCGCCGCAGCCGCTCGAACAGCGCCTCGGCCTCTGGCAGGGCGCGCTGGCGGAGCAGCAGCTTGGCCTCCTCCAGCAGGGCGGTCCGCCCCACCAGGCCCCAGCGTGGTCGCTCAGCGGCGGCCCGGGCCCTCCGCACCTCCTGCAGGGCCCGATCGACCTCGTCCAGCTCGGCATAGACCCGGGCCTTGAGGATCCACAGCCGGCCCCAGCGTGGATCGCTCACCGGCGTCGCGGTGCGGGCCATCGCACCCGCGACCAGCACGATCAGGGACTGGGCGGGCTGGGCCCCCACCGTCACCAGTCGGTGCTCAACCCCCCGCAGCAGGGGCCCGAGGGCTCGCTCCGTGTGGCCCGCCTCCAGCAGGTGGCGCCCGTAGCGCTCAGCCACCGTGGGCTGAGCCGCGCGGCTCCTGAGCATCGCCGCACACGACTCGTGGTGCCCCCGCCACCGCCCGCCCTCCTGCGCGGTGCGCTGCAGACTCTCCCGCAGCATCCCGTGCACGAACGACCAGCGGCGGCGGGTCCCCACCACCAGCCTCCGATCCAGCAGCCGCTCGGACAGCGCGCCCCGCAGCGCGTCATCGCTCTGGAGCCGCCCCACGAAGATCCCCTCGGGATCGTCACAGGCGCGCCCCCACTCGCCGTGATCCACCTCCATGCCCAGGCAGGCGGCGACCTCGAGGTACCGGCTCGCGGCCTCGGAGAACTCGGACAGCACGCGCTGCAGCTGCCCTGACCAGACCGCGTGCAGATCGTCGGGCAGCACCGCCCGGGCACCGGGCTTGAGGCGGAAGCCTCCGGCGCTGACCTCCAGGGTCCCGTCCTGGACCCAGGATCCAACCAGCTGGACCGCAAACAGGGGGTTGCCCGCGGTGCGCTCCTCGACCCGGACGGCGAGCACGTCGTCGAGGCCCAGCAGGCCCCGGACCAGCTGGCGGTGATCCCCCGGCGGCAGCGGCCCCACCTCGATCGCGGTCACGCCCTCGGTGCTCAGCAGCCTGCTTAGGCGCCTCGACTCACCCGAGCCCTCCTCCAGGGCCTCGTCGCGCACGGTGAGCAGCAGCAGGCAGGGGAACGGGCGCTCGGCCTGGCTCCGCAGCACCTCCAGGGCCAGCCCCAGCCCATGGAGGCCCCACTGGACATCCTCGAGCCAAACCACCAGCGGACGATCCTGGCTCGCCCGGTAGCACACGTTCGCCGTCCCCAGGTAGCACTCGCGGGGGTGGATCAGCCGCACCGGCCCCCCCCGCGCCCGCTCGTCCTCGGTGGCGGGGCACAGCAGCTTGGTCAGCACCTGGGCCTCGGCAGCGTCGTGGCAGCCGTGGCGCTCGAGGAACGCAGCCACCCGCTCCTCGATCCCCCGCCGATCCAGGCCCGCGGTGCCCACATAGGCGCTGATCATCTGCCGCAGCGCCTCACCCGGCGCCTTGTGTGGGGAGAAGGTGGCGCGACACCAGGTCAGGGCGCCGAGCTCGTGGCCCCGGCGGCACAGCCACTCCCCCAGCCGGCTCTTGCCCGTCCCCGCCGGCCCCCGCAGCAGGACCAGCCGCGCCCGGCCTGCGCGGGCGACGGCCTTGAGCTCGGACCAGAGCAGATCCCGCTCCTCCTCCCGGCCCGCGAGCCGGACGGTGCGCAGCCCGTACAGCGACAGGCCCGCACCGACCAGCTGCATCGGCGGTGCCTTCACCACCGGCCTGCGCCAGTCCTCGGGGATCGGTGCGATCCAGCGGTGTGCCTCCGCCCCGATCGCCCGGGACCCTGGCTCCGATCCGCCCGCGCCCGATCCAGCTAGCTCCGGTCTGGGCGATCGAGGGCTGCCCGATCGGGGAGCTCGGTCGATCGCCAGCCGCCACGACGCCCCAGAGCCCACGTCGGTCGAGAGCAGCGTCGCCTCGAGCGCTGGATCGACCTCGAGCAGCTCGAGCTCTTCCTCGGCCTCGCCCCCGACGGGATCGACGAGGCAGGCCAGGGCAGCGGCGGCGTCGGCGGCGCACTGGAAGCGATCGGTCATCGGCTTGGCCAGCAGCCTCCGCAGCCAGGCGTCGAAGCCCCCGGGGACCAGGGTACGCGGCACGAACACGGGCAGGGGGCGCCGGAGGTGCGCCACCATCACCCCGGTGGCGTCCTCGTCTGAGCCATAGGGGGCGTGACCGGTGCACAGCCACCACACCAGGCAGCCCAGCGCGTACAGATCGGTCCAGGGCCCGAGGTCCCGCCACTCACCCCGGATCTGCTCAGGCGCCATGTACGCCGGTGTGCCCACGATCCGATCACCGTCAGGCTCGATCCCCGCCGCCCAGGCGATCCCGAAGTCGGAGAGCTTGATCCCGGGCCGGGCGTCCCCCCCGGAGGCCACCAGCACGTTGGCCGGCTTGAGATCCCGGTGCACCACCCCGTGGGCGTGGGCGTGGGCTAGCGCGTCCAGCAGCGCCAGCAGGATGGTCTTGAGCAGCGGCCACGGCAGGGGCCCCCGGGTGTGGGCCAGGGTCCCCCCCGAGGCGTGCTCCATCGCCAGCCACGGGCTGCCCGCCACCAGCCCCCCGTGGCCTGCTGCGGTCTGGGCCGGCAGCCGACCGTGATCGAGCACCATCACCACGCCTGGGTGATCGAGGGCGGCCACGGCCCGGACCTCGTCGGCGAAGCGCTTCTCGAACTCCACCCGCAGGGCGTCCTCGGCGGTCAGGATCTTGATCGCGACCAGGACCCCCTGCCCCCGGTGCCGCGCCAGCCAGACCTGCGCCATCCCGCCCCGGGCCACGGGCCGCAGCAGATCGAATGGACCGAGCGGGATCTCCTCCAAGCCTATCTCCGGGACCAGGTCACGCTGGCCCACGCGCCCCAGCCCGCGGGCACGGTGCACAGCGGCTCGCGGAGCCCACCCACCGGATCCTCGACGGTGCAGGCGAGCCCGAGGGACACCGCCCCTGAGGGGAGGTGAGCGAAGGGGACCGCGTCGAAGGAGACCTCAGAGCTCAGGCCCGCCAGGGTGGTGCCTCGCTCCTGCAGCGCGCCCCCGATCCGGTGGCGTCGGACGAAGGGAGAGAGCCCACCGAGATCAAGCCGGAGCTCAGCCCGATCGTGCCAGGCACCGGAGCCCGATCGGGCCGCGAGGAGCGGCTCGGGGATCCAGGCCGCGGTGACCACCCCGGGCAGGATCGACGAGGGCATCCCCCCCAGCTGGAGCTGATCGAGGGCCGACGAGCCACTCGAGCGTCTCAGCGCGTAGCTCGCCTGCAGGGAGGGGCCACGGAACACCCTCCCCCACAGGCCCACGCCCCCGATCCCCCAGCCCCCGGAGCCGGTCGCCCCCAGCTGGCCCAGGGCCCCGGCCGAGAGCCCCCACAGGCCCCGGCGCCCGTCCGCCAGCCCCCCGAAGATCTCGAGCGAGCCCCCCCCCCGCTGCCCCAGAGGATCGGATCCCAGGGCTCGCTCGAGGAAGCCTCCGGAGCGCAGCGACAGCAACCCACCGCCCCAGCGGTGATCCAGACGCGTCCCCAGGGACGCCCCCAGGCGGTTCGCGTCGATCCGGGGATCGGAGGCGAGGTAGCCCGATCCAGCCAGCGGCAGCGGCAGCGAGCGCCAGGTCAGGCCCAGGCGGGCCCCCTCCAGCCCGCGGGCCCCGGGATCGGAGATCGCCCCGAGGGCGAGCAGCTCGTAGCGCCCCGCCGGATCGGTGACGCCGAGCCCCAGCTCGAGGCGCTGCTCCCCTCCGTCGGTGCTCAGCAGGGTCCCGAGGAGGGGGAGCCACCCCGCGGGCCCCAGCCCATAGGGCTCCGGCTCGACCTCGGCGGGCTCGATCGGAGGAGGCCCGGGGCGCCAGCGGGGGCGGACGGCCAGCGGACCCAGGCCGCTGGGGGGGGGCTCGAACGCTCCGGGCTCGGTGCGGTGCAGATCGAGCCCGTCGGCGGTCAGCGACAGGTGGTACAGGGTGCCGTCGGGCGCGACGTCGGGCGCCAGCGCTCCCCCCTCGGTCCGGGTGAGGGTGATGTCCACCAGCGAGCCCTCCCTCCAGATCTCGTGGACCTCGATGAACCCATCCTCGCCGAGCTCTGCACACAAAGCCCCGTCGGGTGCCCACACCAGGCGGCGGGGGATCGGCCCCCCCGCGGGAGGTGCCCAGGTCCAGCGGAGCTGTGACTCGAGATCGAGCACCACCACCCCCCAGCCCGTGCCGGGGTTCTCGAGCCAGGCGAGGTGTGTGGCGCCCGGTGCGATCCGGGGATGATCCACCTGCACCTCGACCGAGGGCTCGGTCACAGCCTCCCACGCTCCGGAGCCCAGCTCGATCCGGACCAGCTGAGTCGAGCTCCAGACGCTGCGCACCGCCACCGCCCAGGTCCCGTCGGGGGAGGGATCGGGGGTGTGCACGTCGGCACGGACCGTGATCCGCTCCTCCCGGTGGGTCTGTGGATCCCACACAAACAGATCAGGCCGCAGGCGCCCGGTCCCATCGAAGACCCACGCATCCAGCAGCACCCGACCGTCGGGCAGCCACCGGGGCGACCGGGCGGTGCGGGCCCAGAACACCCGCCGGTGGCGGCGCTCGTGGGGCTCGTGGGCGGAGGCGACCGGCGCGACGTCCTCTGGATCGAGGCGCAGCTGCGCCTCGATCCGGGCCCGCCGCTCCTCGACCACCTCGGTGTGGATCTCGGTGGCGAACACCTCCAGCGCCCCGGGGCCCCGCCTGGACAGCGAAGGGATCATCACCTCCGCTCCGTCCGGGGAGACCGCGGGGGGGCCGGTGCCCCAGGGGCGAGCCTCGAACAGGGTGTCCCCGGTCGGGGGCGCGGCCTCGGCCAGACGCATCGCGTCGGCGGTCAACGACGCGGTGAAGCGCCCGTACAGCTCCCGGGGCCCGTCGCCGAACACACCTGCGAACGCCTCATCGAAGCTCCGGAGCCGACGCGCGGACATCCGGGCCCACAGATCCCGGAGCGCGCCGGCGCCAGCGCGCACCTCGAGCCACTCGAGGTAGGCGGAGCCCACCAGGTAGGCCCAGGATCCACCCATCCAGCGGGGACTGCCGTCCAGCTCGTCGTAGGTGGGCAGCCGCCCGGCCTGGGCCAGCTGACGGAGCATCTGAGCGCGGAGATCTCCGTTGGGCCGACCCGAGCCGGTGAGCCGCCCCTCGACCACGGTGGCGTAGCCCTCGATCACCCAGCGTGGAGCCTTCGCGAGGATCGGCCCGATCCCCAAGATCGACCACAGGGCGTGCTCCAGCGGGTTGCGGGGCTCCCGGAGCAGGTGCACCAGGTGGGTGGCCTCGTGGGTCACCAGCAGCTCGGCCCAGCCCCGGGAGGTGCCGATCACCGAGCTCGCGGCGGGCGGCGTTGCCCACAGCACCATCCGCCCGTGCCACAGGGGGAACGCCATCCCGTTGGCCTCGGAGATCGGATCGCGGATCAGCACGTCGACGGTGTGGATCGGGGCCCACCCGACCTCCTCCACCACCCGCTCCCGGATCTCCTCGATCTGACCAGCGATCTGCAGGGCCCAGGGCTCGGCGACCACGGGGTAGTGCAGCCGGTAGTGCTCGGTGTGGATGGTTCGCCACGGCGTCGCCGGGCTCTGGGCGAGGGCAGGAGTCAGCGCAAGGAAGACAAGGGTCGACACCGTGGAAGCCTACCCCGGAGCCAGCGCTCCGGGGGCCGAGCGGATCGCTGACCCCGCCGGGCCGCACCAGGCGGGCGAGCCTCCGGAGCGCGAGCCCGGGGCTGAGCCGGGCTCGGCGGGGTGGCTGCTGCGCCCCGGAGCGCGGGGGCGCGCTCGCCTCGACAGCGCCACGCACACGGGCCGCCACCGTGGACGGACGAGCCCCCGCGTAGCCCCCCCGGAGGCTATGACCTGCGCCGATCCATGATCACCTGGAAGGAGCGGGAGGCGATGTCCTGTGCGTCGAGGCCTGCGGCGTCGAGCTCAGCCTCGCCGAGGGCGCCACAGTCCAGCCAGCGCAGCACCGCCTCGAGGTGGGCCTGGCCCTCGACGAGGACCTCCGGGCTCGCGGCCGGCTCCGCCAGGGCCGCCCGCAGGGCGCGCGCCAGCTCGCGCATGCGGCTGGCCCAGGTGAGCCGACCGTGGGCCATCGTCGCCGCCAGCCGCACCGGGAGCTTCCCCGGATCCACGTCCCAACCCCACGGGACCCCTGCCTCGAGCTGATCCAAGATCCGGCGGGCCTCTCCTCGCCACAGGGTGTGGACCTCGGCGAACTGCTCCGAGCGCTGGGCCGAGGTGCTGATCTCCCCATGAGTGAAGCTCGGCATCGGCTCGGACAGCCCCGCTGAGATCTGCACCGGGGTGCCCGCCACCGCCAGGCAGGCAAGATCCCGCACCAGGTGGGCCACCCCCACCCCGTACCGGTGGGCCAGGGCGTCGGTGTGGATCCACACCGCGTCGCAGCGGCCCCGGGCCGCGCTCAGCAGCTCCCGGAGCCGGATCCGGCCGTCCTCGCTCAGCACGCACTCAGCCCGATCGATCGCCAGCTCCAGCCGCAGGCTGCCCTTGCGCAGGGTGCACTGCTGCTCCAGGTGGGCCAGCATCTGCACCAACACCCCGACGGCCTCGGGGGAGGTCACCCCGGTCACCGAGATCATCAGCCCGTCGGGGACCTCGACCCGGACCGCCAGCTCGGACAACACCACGTCGAGCACCCGCAGGGTCCGCTCGGCCGCCCCGGGCTGCAGGGAGCCGATCCGGATCCCGAGCTTCGCAGGCAGCACGTCGGCGCTGATGTCCTGCCGCAGGCAGTCGACCACCCCCACCGCGATCGCGTCGACCTCGGCGTCCGACAGGGTCACCGTGTCCTGGAAGTCGATCCGGAGATCCTGCACCGGTCGGTGGTTCAGCCGGTGCATCGTGCGACGGTACACCTCGTGGGCTAGCACCGCCTCGGGCCAGCGCGTGGCTAGCTCCGCATCGCCGGCGTCGAGGCGCAGCAGCAGCTCGTCGACCCGGGCGGACTCGGTGGGCAGGGCCTCCCAGCCGGGCAGCCGCAGCGCCCGCCACAGGACCACACAGTCCGAGGCGTAGGTGTGCACCATGTACATCGCGGCCCGACCGACATACAGCGCGCTGTTGGCCTGGAGCCGCTCCGCAGGGACCAGCAGGGTGTGGACCGGCAGGACCCTCGGGGGGGTGAGCCCCCGCCTGGGCCCCTGCTGGCGGGCCACACGCCTGATGCGCTCGACGGCGGCGGCCAACATGTCAGGGTGGATGTTTCGGATCATGGTGGATGCTATCCGTAGCACAAAGTGTAAACATCATTTATAAAGTGAATATGAGTCACGACAGCCCGGGCCAGCGCCGCCGGGCCCAGCGCCGGGCCCGGATCCTCGACGCGACCCTGACCCTGGTCCGCCAGCGGGGGATCGCAGCCCTGACCATGAGCGAGATCGCCGAGGCCTCCGACTACACCCCCGGGGCACTATATCGCTACTTTCCCTCGAAGGGATCGTTGATCTCCGCCCTGCTGCAGCGCGAGCTGTCCAAGCTCTCCGAGCACCTGAGCACCCGGGCGCCGGCGGTGTGCGACGATCCCGTCGTCGAGGCCCTCGCTCAGCTGCTGGCCCTCGGCGACACGCTGCGGCGCCTGGCGAGGGAGCGGCCCGCCACCTTGGCCCTGCTCCAGGGCAGCCTCGCCGATCCAGCCCGCCACGTCGCCGACGAAGACGCGATCCACACCCCGGCCCTGATCAGGCTGCTGACCCGGATCGCGGATCGGATCGCGGCGGCGAGCGCGGTGGGGGCGCTGTCCACTGGAGACCCGAGCGAGCGGGCCCTGAGCTGGGCGTTCGGGCTGCTGGGGAACCTGCAGCTCGCCAAGCTCCAGCCCCTCGACGCCCGGCTGGCCCCCGATCGGCTCGCCGGCCGGCTCACCCACGATCTGCTCCTGGGCTGGGGGGCCTGCCCCCGGGCCCTCGGCTCCGCCCGCACCCACCTCGAGGAGATCCCGTGATCCACGCCCTCGCCGCCCTGCTGGGTGGGCTGTCCTGGACCCTGGCCGAGTACCTGCTGCACCGCCTCGATGGCCACGGCATGCGGGGGCGTACCCGCTCCAGCCGGCTACACCTCGCCCACCACACCCGCCCCGACACCTTCGCCCCCGCCCGGCTCAAGGTCCAGGCCGCGATCGGGGTGACGATCCCGATGACGAGCCTGGGCCTGTGGCTCGCCGGCCCGGCTGGGGTGGCGTTCACCGCGGGCTTCGTCTCGGCCTACCTGCTCTACGAGTGGCTCCACCGCCGCCTGCACACCCACCCCCCCCGCACGGCCTGGGGGCGCTGGGCCAGGCGGCACCACTTCCTCCACCACTTCCACCGCCCCCACCTCAACCACGGCGTCACCAGCCCGTTGTGGGATCACGTCTTCGGGACCCACCTCGGGGGAGCCCCGGTGGTGGTCCCCCGGCGCCACGCGCCCCCCTGGATGCTGACAGGCGACGGGCAGGTGCGCCCGGAGCTCGCCGGGCTGTTCGAGCTCCAGGGGCGCGCACCACAGCCCGGGCCACGGCCCAGACCCGGCGTCGCGGCGGGG
>DRPG01000407.1 GCA_011376105.1 Deltaproteobacteria bacterium | reverse complement strand
GGAGAAGTACGGGGCTGAGCTGGTCTCGCAGATCATCACCTACGGCACCCTGAAGGCCAAGGCCGCGGTGCGCGACGTCTCCCGGGTCCTCGATCTGAACTTCCAGGAGGCGGATCGGATCGCCAAGCTCGTCCCGGATCAGCTTGGGATCAAGCTGTCGGAGGCGATCCAGCAGGAGCAGCGGCTCAAGGATCTCGAGGACGGGGATCCCAAGGTCCGCAGGGTCCTGCACCTGGCCCAGGCCGTCGAGGGCACCATGCGCCAGACGGGGGTCCACGCCGCGGGGGTGGTGATCGCCGATCGGCCCTTGGTCGAGTATGCGCCCCTGTACCGCGACGAGCCTGAGGGCGGGCCGGTGGTGCAGTACGACATGAAGAGCGCCGAGGACATCGGGCTCATCAAGTTCGACTTCCTGGGCCTGAAGACCCTCGATCAGATCCGTGATGCGGTGAAGTTCGTCGAGGAGAACCACGACATCCGCCTCGACATGTCGGCCATCCCCGAGGAAGACGAGCTGACCTACTCGCTGCTGCAGCACGGTGACGCGCTGGGGGTGTTCCAGCTGGAGTCCAGTGGCATGAGGGAGCTGCTGGGGCGGCTCAAGCCATCGGACATGAACGACATGGTGGCGCTGGTGGCGCTGTACCGTCCGGGCCCGCTGCAGTCGGGGATGACCGACGACTACGTCGAGCGCAAGCACGGCCGCACCCCGGTGACCTACGCCCTGCCCATGCTGGAGCCGATCCTGAGCGGCACCTACGGCACGATCATCTACCAGGAGCAGGTGATGCAGATCGCCCAGGTGATGGCGGGCTACAGCCTGGGCGAGGCCGATCTGCTGCGTCGGGCCATGGGCAAGAAGAAGAAGTCCGAGATGGACAAGCAGCGAGAGCGCTTTGTCTCGGGCTCCATCGCGAACGGTGTCGCGGAAGAGACGGCGGTCGAGATCTTCGAGCTGATGGCGAAGTTCGCGGCCTATGGCTTCAACAAGAGCCACTCTGCGGCCTACGGTTGGATCGCGTACCAGACCGCCTACCTCAAGGCCCACTACCGGCCCGAGTTCATGGCCGCCCTGATGACGATCGAGTCGGCCAACACCGACAAGGTGCTGGCCTACATCCTGGACTGTCGCCGGGCAGGGATCAGCGTGCTGCCGGTGTGTGTCAACGCCAGCCAGAAGCACTTCAGCGTCCCCGCCCTCGCAGAGCGCCCCATCGGCAAAGACGGCCTGCCCCAGGGGATGATCCGCTTTGGCCTCGCTGCGATCAAGAACGTGGGCTCGTCCGCCATCGACGCCATCCTCGAGGCGAGGGAGGCCGCGGGGGGATCGTTTGACTCGGTGTTCGCGTTCTTCGAGGGGATCGACTACAGCCGCGTCAACAAGCGGGTGATCGAGAACTTGATCAAGGCCGGCGCCTTGGACTTCGAGGGCCTGTCCCGCAGGTCGCTGCTGGCCGGGCTCGAGGCCGCGATGACCCTCGGCGCCCGCGCCCAGGCCGACAAGGCGGCGGGTCAGATGGGGCTGTTTGCGGCGGTGGCGCCCGCTGCACGCCCGGTGGACTTCCGCTTCCCCGACCTCACCGAGGCCCCCCTGTCGAAGAAGCTCGCCAGCGAGCGCGAGGTGTTGGGGCTGTACCTGTCGGGCCATCCGATGCAGGCCCACACGGGCGACGTCGCGCGCTATGCGAGCAGCGAGTCCCTCGCGGATCTGATCGAGCAGGCCGAGCTGGCCGGCTTTGAGGACGTCCGGATCATGGGGCTCGCGGTCGAGGTGCGGACCGTGCGCACCCGTCGGGGCGACAAGATGGCCTTCGTCCGGATCGAGGATGCGTTCGACTCGGTGGAGTGCGTGTTCTTCGCCGAGGCCTGGGGGCGCTCCCAGCGCGCGATCGAGGTAGGCGAGCCGGTGCTGGTGACGGGCCAGCTCGAGCACAACGGAGACGAGATCAAGCTGCTCGCCAAGTCCGCGGAGACCCTGTCCGACATCCGGGCTAGGATGACCAGAGAGGTGCGGTTTAACCTGGATATATCAGATCTGGAGGGCGATCGCCTCGGGCAGTTCCTGGAGCTGTTGCAGGAGCAGCGGGGGGGCTGCCGCAGCTGCCTGGTGGTGCGGGTCGATGGTCGGTTCGAGGCCGAGCTCCAGCTGCCCAGGCTCCCGGTCGAGCCGAGCACCACCATGGAGGAGAGCGTGCATGCCTTGTTTGGTCGGCTCGACGTGGTCGCTTTGTCGTAGCCGGTCGGCGCAGGGGGGCGGCAGCGTTGGTGTGGGTGCCGGCTGGGGTGTGGCGGCTGTGTTGGATCCAGCGGCGCGGGGGCGCAGGGAGGCGGCACCAGGAGCAGAGGGAGCACGCCGGCTCCGGACGCGCTGCGGGTCCCTGGCTCGAGGCTGGCAGATCCCATCGGTGGGCCAGTCACTCCAGCGATCGGATCAAGCTCCGCGCGGGCCTGGACGCCGGGGTCGTGTGTCCTTGGGGGTCGTGTGTCCTTGGGGGTCGTGTGTCCTTGGGGGTCGTGCGTCCTTGGGGCCTGTCTTTCGCCGCCTTGGGCCGGGGCTGCTAGGCTAGGGGCATGTCGTGGGTCCTCTCGATGCTCTGGGGCCTGTCTCTTGCCCGGGGCGTGCCTCCGGTCGATGTCGTGCAGCAGCTTGGCGAGGGGGTGCGGGTCAACTGGAGCACCCTGCAGATCGAGGTGGATGCTTCGGCCTACTCCCCCACGGTGGCCTCCCTCCGGGCGGTCGAGCAGCTCGCCCGGCGGGAGGTTGAGGCTGCGATCCAGCACAACGTTGGCGGGATCCCCGTGACCTCGGAGCTCGAGCTGGAGGCGCTGCTCCAGGATGACGACCTAGGTCCGTCCCTGCGGGCCCGGGTCTCGCGCTGGATCGTGCGGGAGGCCACCTATGGGAGCTCGGGCCGGGTCTGGCTCCGGGCTGAGCTGTCGCTGCAGGACACCCTCAAGCCCTGGGTGCTCGCCCGCGCTCAGCCCCACGACGCTTCCCTGGAGCCCGCGGGGGCCTACACCGGGTTGATCATCGACGTCCGGGGTCAGCGGGCGAGGCCCGCCTATGCGCCCCGGATCCTCGACGCCCAGCACCACGTGCTGTTCGACTCCGCCCTCGACGAGATCCAGGCGGTGACTGAGCCTCCCTTCCTCTTCGTCTCAGATCCAGCTCACCCTGCGGCCACCTGTGCTGGGGCGAGGCCTCTAATCGTGGCGGCCACGCTGGCTCAGCGCAGCGATCTCGTCCTGTCCCGGGCGGACGCCGAGCGGGTCGTCGGTGCGATCGAGGTCCTGCGCCGGGGCCACATCGTGGTGGTGGTCGATGCGTCCTAGCGGGGCCGGCGCCTTTGCTCCGGGACCCCGCCCCCGCCCCCAGTGGCTCGGACGCCTCTCATATCGCTGGGCCTGGGGGCTCCAGCGCGCGCGGCGCCAGGCGGTGATCGAGGGGCGCGCGCCTGAGGCGCTGTGGCTGCTCGAGCACGATCCCGTCGTGACGGTGGGTCGCAGGCGGGCCTCGGTGCGGGCCCCGGCGGGCACCCCGGTGGTCCGGACCGAGCGCGGGGGGCTGGCCACCTGGCACGGCCCGGGGCAGCTCGTGGGCTACCTCGTGCTCGACGTGGCGGGGCGGGGGGGATCCGTGC
>DRPG01000406.1 GCA_011376105.1 Deltaproteobacteria bacterium | reverse complement strand
GATGAAGTTTGATGCGGATCCTAGGCTGTACAACGAGCTGTGGGTCCGCAGCAGCATCCCCGAGCGCCGCAGGGTGGTGTTCTCCCTGCTGATCGATCTGTCGGGCTCGATGAGCGGGGGGAAGTCCCAGGCTGCGCTGCTGGGCACCATCTTGATGGCGGAGACCCTGGCCCAGCTCAAGGTGCCCTTCGCCGTCAACGGGTTCCAGGACGTGGTGATCCCCTTTGCTCCGTTCCACGCCCACTTTGGTGAGTCGCTGCGCCGCGATATCGCCACCATGCCCCAGGAGGTCGAAGAGCTCCGGCCCGGAGGCAACAACCACGCAGGCCACAACGACGACGGGCCCTGTGTGCTCCAGGCCGCCAACGAGCTGCTGGCTGAGCCTGCGGATCAACGGATCCTGATCGTGGTCAGCGATGGCCAGCCTGCGGGGCTGCACTCCAGCGAGGAAGATCTGCGGTGGACGATCCGGGGGCTGTCCAGCCCGGACGCGCCCCTGGAGCTGCTGGGGATCGGGCTGGGCCCCAGCACCCAACACGTCACCGACTACTACCCACGGTCCGTGGCTGAGGTCCCCGTCGCTCGCTTTGCCCATGAGATCGGCGCCCTGATCTGCAGGGGCCTGGGGATCTGAGCCCCACCCGGGGAGATCTTGTCCGTGGTGCCCTCGATCGCTGTCGGCGGTGGTCGAGGTGGATCTCCGTGCGCGACCTGCCCCGACCGGCGAGTCGCGTCCCACACAGGGCCGTCGGTGGATCTCCGTGCGCAGGGGGCCCGCCCCCCAGACCCCAGCTCCAGAGCGCGCTCGGCGCCGGGATCGTGCCCGGGGGGCGGCTGTGG
The DNA here is from genome assembly GCA_011376105.1 of Deltaproteobacteria bacterium. GTDB lineage: Bacteria > Myxococcota_A > UBA796 > UBA796 > DRPG01. The sequence continues at coordinate 38,574 of DRPG01000406.1, read as the reverse complement.
GTCTACGAGCCCCCGTGGGCCTGTGCCCAGGCGCGGGTGCCCGGGCGCGGGGGCCCGGGCGCGGGTGCCCGGGTGCCCGTGCCCGTGCCCGTGCCCGTGCCCGTGCCCGGGTGCCCGTGCCCGTGCCCGTGCCCGTGCCCGTGCCCCGCAGCCCGCCCGGTGAGACGCCCGGACGCGCCTGGGCTCGTCTGGTCGCTCCGACCCCTCTCACCTGGCCTATGCTGCTGTCCCAGGTGTGGGTGGGGGCTCCCGGTGGGCACGATCCGGGAACCTGCCCCCCCCCTCAGGTGTCGGAGCGCCCATGATCCCTACCCTGATGGTGTTGTTGTGTTGGATCCTGCCCGTGTGGGCCCAGACACAGGCCCCTGAGGCTCCTCTAACCCCTGAGGCGACCGAGCCCCTGGTGCCTCCCCTGAGGGCCTCTGATCTCCCCGACGAGCTTCGTCCCTGGGTGGACTGGATCGCGTCGCGCCACCCCGAGCTGTCCTGCCCGGTGGTGGGGGGTAAGGCGGCCTGCGTCTGGCCGGGGCGCCTGGTGCTGGATGCAGACGCGTCCGGTGCCCGCTTCGAGCTGATCGTCGAGGTGGATCGAGATCTGGCGCTGCCCCTGCCCGGGGGCCCGGGCGCCTGGCCCCGGGACGTCCGGGTCCGGGGCACCCCCGGGATCGTGCTGGACGTGGGCGGGGTGCCGACCCTGGCCCTGACCCGGGGCAGCCACACCGTCACCGGGCGCTACCAGTGGCCGGAGCTGCCCCAGAGCCTGGCGGTGCCTCCGATCCTCGGTGCGGTGGCGCTGAGCATCGGCGGACAGCCCATCCCATGGCCCCGGATCGACACCGATGGGCTGCGGCTCGGCGCCGGTGAGGTCGCCGCACGGACCGGGGAGCGCCTGGATCTCGAGGTCTCCCGGAAGGTGATCGACGGTGTCCCGGTGCGGATCGAGACCCAGGTCACGATCCGGGCCGCGGGCTCGGGGCGCGAGGTGGATCTCGGGGACGTGCTGGTGCCAAACACCGAGCCGATCTCCCTGACCGCCGATCTGCCCGCCCGCTTCAGCAGCGATCGGTCCCTGATCGTCCAGGTCCGGGCTGGCACCCACACCCTGTCCTTCGAGGCGGTGCACCGGGGCGCGGTGACCAGCTTGTCTGCACCGGATCCCGGCGGCGCCTGGCCCGAGGTCGAGTTCTGGGCGGTGGCCACCGACGATCGGATCCGGGCGGTGAACCTGTCGGGGCCCGACGGGATCGACGCCGCGCGCACCACCACCCCCGAGAGCTGGCGCACCCTGCCCACCTTCTCAGTGACCTCCAGCGTGCCGCTGTCGTTCGAAGAGCTGCGCAGGGGTGAGCCCCAGCCCGCACCCAACCAGCTGGATCTGCAGCGTGAGCTCTGGCTCGACGTCGACGGCCGGGGGTGGACGATCCGGGATCGGTTCAGCGGCACGCTGAACCAGAAGTGGCGGCTGAACGTCGTAGAGCCCTCGAGCCTGGGGCACGTCTCGGATCTGTCCGAGGATCAGGTCATCACAGTCGTGGACGGCCAGATCGGGGTCGAGCTCCGCAGCCAGATCGTCGACGTGGTGGCCGAGTCCCGGATCGAGGACCGCCCCTCCGTCCTGTCCGCGGTGGGCTGGGACACCGACGTCAACAGCCTGAGCGCCTCGCTGTACCTGCCCCCGGGCTGGGAGCTGCTGGCCGGCGTGGGCGTGGACAACCTCGATGGCTCGATCCTCGATCGCTGGAGCCTGTTCGATCTGTTCTTCGTGCTGGTGGTGGCCATGGCCACCGGCCGGCTGATGGGCTGGCCCTGGGGGACGCTGGCCCTGGCGGCCCTGGTGCTGGCCCGACACGAAGCCGGCGCCCCCCAGTGGATCTGGGCCGTGCTGGTGGTGGTGGTGGCCCTGTCGCGGGTGGCCCGGCCGGGTTGGCCCGAGCGGGTGCTCCAGCTCGCCCGGATCCTGGCCCTGATCAGCCTGGCCACCATCGGGATCCCGTTCGCGGTGGATCAGGTGCAGGACGGGCTGTTCCCGGCCCTGGAGGATCGGCACCAGGTCCGGGGGCTCGACGCCCCCGATCGCTTCGAGAAGCTCCAGCTCAAAAGCCCCAGCCCCGGCTGGAGCTCCGACAGCTCCGGCTCGGTCAACAAGCAGATCGCGTACAAGGGCCGCAACTTCCTCACCGCCCAGGTGGATCCGGGGGCGGTGGTGCAGACCGGCCCGGGGATCCCCAGCTGGGGGGGCGCACCGCAGCCCCTGCGGTGGTCGGGCCCGGTGAGCCAGGAGCACACCATGCGGCTGTTCCTCCTGAGCCCCACCGTCAACCTGATCTTGGCCCTGCTCCGGGTGGGGCTGCTGATCGCCCTGGGCCTGAAGATGGCCGAGGTGGCGCTGTCGCGGAGCTGGCTGGCGCAGATGGCCAAGGCCGGGCTCACCGCAGTGGGGCTGTCGCTGTGCCTCCCTGCCCGGGCCACCCCCTCCCAGGACGTGCTCGCTGAGCTGGAGGCGAGGCTGACCGTCGAGGCTGCGTGTCAGCCCCGATGCATCACCGTGCCCCACGCCGCGCTGTCGGTGCAGGGGGACACGCTGACCATCACGGCCGAGGTCCACGCTGCGGCGCTGGCGTCCTGGCCGATCCCCGGCCCCAGCGCCACCTGGGTGCCCTCGACGGTGCGCCTCGACGGGGTCACCACCCACGCCCTGGCCCGGATGCCCGATGGCTTCCTCCACGCACGGATCGAGCCCGGGGTCCACCGGATCGAGGTGAACGGCCCGCTGCCGGGGACCGACGCGCTGACCCTGCAGTTCTCGCAGGTCCCCAGGCACGCGACCTGGAGCGGGGAAGGGTGGGCGTTGGACGGGCTGCACGCCGACGGGAGCGTCGCCAGCTCGGTGCAGCTGGCGCGGCTGCTGACGGGCTCCACCGTCAGCGAGTCCCAGGCCACGGAGAACCTCTCGTCCTGGCTGGAGGTCCGCCGGGATCTCGATCTGGGGATCCCGTGGCGGGTCGAGACCCGGGTGGTGCGGGTGGGGCCCGCGGATCATCCAGTGGCGGTGCGGATCCCCCTGCTTAGAGGGGAGGCCGTGACGGACTCGGTGTTCGAGGTCCGCGACGGCGCGGTCCACGTCACCCTAGAGCGGGATCAGCAAGAGGTGGGCTGGCTGTCCACCCTCGCCGCCGCCGAGACCCTGACCCTGGTGGCCCCCGAGATGCCCTGGACCGAGCAGTGGACCCTGTCCTGCAGTCCGGTCTTCTCCTGCAGCGCCGAGGGGCCCGCGCCCCTGCACCACGTCCAGGAGATGGCCTGGTCCCCGGTCTGGCGGGTCTGGCCCGGGGAGCAGGTGATCCTGTCGATCCGCCGCCCCGAGGGGGTGTCGGGCCAGACCACCACCATCGAGGCCGCGAAGCTGTGGGTCGAGCCCGGCCGGAGGCAGCTTAGTGGCAAGCTCGAGCTCGAGATCCGCTCGAGCCAGGGGGGGCGCCAGATCCTCACCCTGCCCGAGGGCGCCGCGCTGCAGGAGGTCCGGGTCGACGATGTGCACAAGCCGATCCAGGCCCGCGACAACCACCAGCTGCACGTGCCCCTACACCCAGGCCCCCAGTCCGTCACCGTGTCCTGGCAGCAGCCCCACCCCCCCACGATCTTCGATCGGGTCCCGGCGGTGGATCTGGGCGGGCCGGCGGTGAACGTGACGGTCGAGGTCCAGCCCTCGCCCCAGCGCTGGATCGTCGCTCTGTTCGGGCCCCGCTGGGGTCCGACGCCACTGTTCTGGACCTACATCCTGCTGGTGCTGCTGCTCGCCCCGCTGCTGGCCCGGCTGCCCTTTGCTCCGCTGACGACCCTGCAGTGGGCCCTGCTGGGGCTGGGCATGACCCAGGTGCCGGTGCTCGCGCCGATCTGTGTGGCCCTGTGGTTCATGTCCCTGGGCTGGCGCAAGCAGCACGCCGTCGCTGCGCCCTGGCGCTTCAACCTGATCCAGATCGGCCTCGTCGGGCTCAGCCTGGTGGCCCTGGGCTGCCTGTATGCCTCGATCCATGCGGGCCTGCTGTTCCAGCCCGACATGCAGGTCTCCGGCAACGGCTCCTCCGATCATCGCCTGATCTGGTTCGTCGATCGCACCACCGGTGCGATGCCCCGTCCTGCGCTGCTGTCGCTGCCCATGTGGGTGTGGCGGGTGCTGATGCTGATCTGGTCGCTGTGGCTGGCGGCGAGCCTCGTCCGGTGGCTGCCGTGGGCCTGGCGAGCCTGGTCCACGCCGGTGCTGTGGCGTGGCCCGCTCCGTCAGCCCGCCGGCGCTCCGGATCCAGGGTCAGCGTCCGTGATCGAGGCGGCCCCCGCCGCCCCCGAGGACGGGGAGGGCTGAGGGCGCGGGCGTCTGGGTGATAGCGCTCCGGAGGCCACCTGGGCTCCTGGGCTGCCCCGGCTACTCGATCACCAGCCGGTGGGTGCCGGTGCGCCCGAAGGTCTCGGGGTGGAACATCTCCTCGGCCTTCGCGGGGGGGACGACGAACCGCCCGGGGGTGGTGGCGGTGGCGAGGTAGGTGTACTCGTACACGCCGCCGTACAGCAGGGAGGCAAAGGCCTCGGCGCGCTCGTCCCGGAGGTTGTCGTGCTCGTACCAGGGGCGAGACCACCACCAGTACCGATCGTCTCCGCTCGCGTCGGGATCAGCGGGCAGCGCTCCGGTGGTGGCCAGCTCTGGGTTGAGGGCCTCGAACCCTCCGGGCATTGGATCGGTCAGCGCGACGTGGGTGCGTCGCGCCGGGCTGACCATCGACAGGCGGACCCGGACCCGGGCGCCGGCCCGGACGCGCCAGGTGCCGTCTTCGTCGCGCTGGACGTCGCCTGGATCGTCCACCGCCTCGTAGACGCGCTGTAGCTCGAAGCCACGATCCGCGGGCTCTAGATCTAGATCCTCCGGCGCGTAGTCGAGGGCGAGGCGGTAGTACAGCCGCCCGGGACCCTCCTTCGCCAGCACCAGCTCCTGCTCCCCCCCCGGATCCATCAGCCAGGCCATGGGCACAGAGATCGTGGCGCTGTCGGTGGTCCGTCCCCGGAAGGCGTGCTCACCAGCGGAGCGATCCCCGAGCCAGACCCGGGCGACGAGATCGGGCTCGATCGCCTCGAAGCGGCGGAAATAGGCGTCCATCGCCAGCAGGACGAAGGCGTTCTCCTGGGTGGAGGACCACCGGCCCTCGACCCGGTGCCCCATCAGGCCCCGGACCAGCTTGGGGATCACGTCGTGCTGGGGGCGGACCTGGACGAGGGCCTCGAGCAGCACAGCGTCGGTGCGCCTCGAGCTGTGCAGCAGCACGTAGTCGGAGGTGTCGCCGTAGGCGGTGTCGAGCTGGGCGCCGGCGGCCGTCTCGGTGATGCGGTTGTTCCAGTGGCGCACCAGCCTGCTGACCTCGTCGGTGCGCCCCGACGCCTGCAGCACCGGAGCGAGCCAGCCCTGGGCCTCCAGCGGCAGGCGCGACGCCCCCGCCGCAGCCAGCAACCGCTGCGCACCTGCGCCGTCGGTCTGCCCCGCGCGGTGCCGCACATACAGCGCATAGGACCGGATGCTGCGCTTGGCGTCCGCGCTGTACCACCGTGGGAGGTGGGACTCGATGTGCTCCAGGTAGCTCAGGGCAGATCGCAGGACGGTTTTGGGCACGGCATAGCCCTGGTCCCGGGCCCGCACCAGGGCGTGGGTGGTGTGCACCGACAGGTAGGGCTCGGGTGGCAGCCGGGGCCAGAAGCTGAAGCCCCCGTTGCCGTGCTGGCGCCGGGCGATACGCCTCAGATCTGCGTCCACCGACGCGCTCAGGGTCTCGGGGCTGGGCAGCTGGGGTGCACCAAAGGCGTCGAGCACGTCGCGCAGGGCCGCGATGGCCATCACCCTCGACGCTAGCTGCTCGGTGCAGTCGTAGGGGTACTGAGTCAGGTACAGCACCGCATCGGTCAGGGCGGACACCGCCGTGGTGCTGGTGGTCACCTCCAGCCCGCCGAGCTGAGGCCAGGCGTCGGTGGGGGGACGCACCGGCTGCAGCACCGCCCCCTCGTCCAGCTCCCCGTAGCTCGCGAACGACTCGGACGTCGCCGGCGTCCACACCGGGAACGCGAAGCTCGCTGCGTCGCTGTGGGCACCGGAGCGGGCCACAGCCTGGAACCGGGCCTGCCCCGCGGACTCCGTCGCGATCGCAAACCGAAGCTCAGCACGATCGTGGGCGGCGAGGGTGATGCGCTGCCCGGCCTCATGCACCGCGTCGGGCGCCGGCTCAGCGGCCACGGAGGGCAGCGCCCGGGCGTTGGCCATCCGGAGCCCCACCGACACCTCCTGGGCCTCAGGCGTCTGGTTCTGCACCACCACCGACAGCTCGGCCCGATCCCCGAAGTTGAGGAACCGGGGTGGAGACGGACGCACCATCAGCGCGCGACGCGCGGTGAGGCCAGACTCATCTACCCCGAACCGATCGCCGGACACCGCCACCGCCAGGATCCGGTACCGGGTGAGGCTGTCGGGCACGGTCAGCGGCACCGAGGCGCGTCCGCTCGGGTCGGCCTGCACGTGGGGAGCGAACAGCGCAGCCGCCGAGAGATCTTCCCGCAGCCTCGGGACCTCGGGGCTCGAGGCTCCGGCCGGGGGCCCCCGCCTGGGGCGGCGTTTCGCCTCCAGGTCGTCGGGCTCTTTCTGTGCGGCGCGGTTGTTGTCGACGAGCCCGGAGCCCTCCCCGCCCCGGGCCGCTGTGGCGCCGTCAAACCTCCCCGCGCTCCTGTAGAGTCCGTCCTCGTCGGTCTCCAGGAGCTCGTCCTCCACCCCCTCCACAAACACTCCCTCTCCGGCCCCTAAGGCGGACTCTGGATCGGCGAGCAGGACCATGGGACGGTTGTGGTAGGTGGTGAACCCACCGCCCCGCGGGCCATAGAAGGCGGCGATGGGATCGGGGGTCCCGCGGGCGGCGAGGGCGAGGACCGCCTCGTCCACCACCACCACCGCGACCTCAGCCCCGACGGGCTCGCCCGCTGCGTCCCGAACCTCCACCTCCAGGGTCGTCTGTCCTCCAGGCTCGAGCACATCGTCCCGGGGGGTCACCGACACCGTCAGGGTCTGGGCCAGCGGAGGCACCGCCAGCGACACGGAGCCGGTGGCGAGGGCCACCCGCTGGGCCCGATCCGGCACCGGATCGCCCTGGTCGTTGCGGCGGGGGGCGCTGCCCACCACGTCTACCCGGACCTCCAGGTTGGGCACGCCGTCCTCGCCGATGGGCACCTCGAGGGTGGTGGAGGTCCCGGGCATGGAGAACCGCTCGATCCGCAGCAGGCCGCCCCGGCCCACCGTCAGCAGCCCCTCAGCCGACGCAAACGGCGCCTGCACCAGGATCCGGGCGGTCTGGCCAGGCTGGTAGCGCTCCTGATCGGGCACCAGGGTGAGCTGCTCAGTGCGGACCCCCCGCGACGGCGCCTGCTCGGAGGTGCCTCCGCTCACCCACACCGTGGTCACCGTCTCGTTGGGGCGCCCCTGGGGATCGGTGATCCGAGCCTCGAGCCGGTATTCGCCCCCCTCCATGGGCACGAAGGTGCATCCCACAGCCTCGGAGCTGCTGATCGCCGTGCAGAGGCTCGGATCCTCCTCGAGCTGCTGCCAGCGCCCGTCGTGCAGGGCCCAGTCCAGCCTCGAGAGGCTCACCTCGATGGAGCGCCCGTCCACCAGCTCTCCGTCGAGATCCGAGACCACCAGCTGGAGATCGATCTCCTCGCCTGGCTCGTAGAAGCCCTTGTCGGTGCGGAGCCCCACGTAGTGGCTCGCGGGGTGCATCAGCAGGGACTCGCTGCTGGTCCAGCGCTGCCGGTTGACGTCGGTGACCGTAGCCTGGGCCTCCACGGTGTACGGACGTGGGGGGTTGACCGCGACGAGATCGATCTTCAGCCGATGATCCCCGCCGGGATCGGTGCTGCCCTCCAGGAGCTGAGGGGGCGTGGGGGAGACCCCGCCGCCTCCCCGACCCCACATCCCGCCCCAGCCCCGATCCCAGCTGCTCGAGCCGAACCGATAGTCTGAGAGCCCGGGCGGTGAGAACGTCGCCGGCGTGCCACGCACCGTCCAGCTCACCGGGGCGGAGGGCAACACGCCGCCTGCGTAGTAGCCTGCGTGGACTGACACCACGGCGCTCTGCCCCAGCAGGTGGGGTCCTGGATCCACGACGGTGCTCACCTCGAACTCAGGCCTGCGGAACTCCTGGATCTCGAAGGTGTGGTGGTGGACCTTCGAAGCTAGCTCGCTGTCCTCGGCCCACAGCCGCAGCTCAGCGGTGCCCAGGTGGGGGGTCTGGGGCAGCGACAGCTCGAGATCGAAGGCCCCGGTGGGGGACAGCTCGAGCTGTCCCTCGCCCAGCTTGTCGCCCCGGGCGTCGGACAAGCTCCAGCTCAGGGTGGTGGGCAGGCCCTCGATCCCGTCGATCCCGCCTCCGGCACGCTGATCATAGCGCCGGAGCCAGCCCTTGACGTAGACCGTCTCCGCCGGCTTGTACAGGCCACGATCGTCGAACACGAACCAGGAGAGGGCGCCGGTGGTGGTGACCTCGGTCCAGGACCCATGCTCGTTCCACCAGCCCCCCTGCTGGGGCAGCATCGCCACGTCGTCCCCCCGGCGGGCGATCAGCACGTGAGGACCCTCTCTGTCGGGGTATTTGGCGAGGGTGGCGAGCCCGCGTGCGTCGGTGGTGACCTGGGGCGACTCCCCCAGCAGCTGCAGCGACACACCCGCCAGCGGGCGCCCCGTCGCCAGCGAGGTGACCCAGCCAACGATCTCGTCCGGATCCACCACCGCGGTCAGGCCGAGGGTGGTGCGCTGGACCCAGGCGAAGCGGTGGGTGCGCCGCCAGGGCTCCCTGGGCTGAGTAGGGGGCTCGATCCACAGCAGCACGTGCCCCAGACCCGACTCCGGCAGCCAGCTCGTCAGATCCACCGGGGTCTCGATCAGCTCGTTATCCTCGAAGTTGTCCACCTCGATCAGCTCGCTCGCGAGCCGGGGGACGGGGGGCTGACCCCTGTAGCGTCCACTGTACAGGGCGCTGCGCATCCACGACGACACACGCGCGAGATCCTCGGGGCCCACCCGGTAGGCACGGACCTTGAGCTTGCGCAGATTCACCGAGAACACCGACAGGGCCGCCGGGCCCGCCGGATCCAGCACCACCAGCTCCTGGGGCGGACCGATCAGCTGTCGATCCGCATCTCCGACCTGGAACGTCGTCTGGATCGGCTCGGACAGGATCTGACCAAAACGATCCTCCAGAGAGGAGAGGGTGACGGTGTAGCGCTGCTGAGCCTGGAGCGCTCCGCTGATCTGGATCCCGCTGTGGGAGGGCCTCACCCTCAGGCGCTCGACGGTGGGCTCGATCTTCACCCAGGAGGGATCGAACGCCTCTATGTCCAGCGGGTTGTTGAGGCTCAGGTACAGGGTGCCCCCCGGCGAGCAGCGCCGCTGCCCCCGATCGCACAAGGTCTCGTCTAGCTCCAGGGGCTCGTAGGTGTGGAACCCGAACCGCTGCTCCCGGGTGGTGGTCCGCGGCCCCTCCGCGGACGGTGTGCCCTCGGGCACCACGATCGTGTAGCTGGTGGCGGGCTGCAGGGGCTGGGACGGACGCAGGAGCACCACCCGCTCAGGAGGATGGGCCTCCAGGAGCTGGGTGAGCCAGAGCTCCTCGTCGGGGCTGACGTCGGGCCCAGGACTGGCGTCGGGCCTAGGACTGGCGTCGGGCCCAGGACTGGCGTCGGGCCTAGGACTGGCGTCGGGCCCAGGGCCGGGGACGGGCTCCAGGGCCAGCGGTCCTGAGCTGCTGATCAGCTGGATGTGCTCCGTGACGGTCTCAGGCATGGCCTGATCGAACACCAGCGCCACCAGCGGAGACAGCCCCTGGGGTCCGTCCTGAGGCATGGCCTGGACCACGGAGGGCGGCGGGGTGCCAAAGGTCCAGGTGGTGGGCTCAGCGAGGGCGCTCCCCGTCGCGGAGGTCGTCCGTGCCGGGATCTCCACCTGGAACGTGGTGGCCATGGGGAAGCGCAGCTCGGGCTCGAAGATCAGGGTCTTGGTGCCTAGCCACCGCCACTGCCCCTCAGGCTGGGGGGTGAGGACTACAGGGTGGTACTCTGCGGCCTGCTCCTGAGAGCTCAGGGCGATCATCGGCTGGTTGAAGGTGATCGAGAGGTGTGCAGCGAGGGAGACCTCCCCTTCAGGGGCGAACCGGAGCACCGACAGCGCGTCGGTCTGCACCGTCACCGGCGCCCCGGCCGGCGGCGCGGGGAACGGCAGGGCCACCGAAGCCCCGGTCCGCGGGGGCGAAGCGCTGTCTTCCCGCTTTGCGAGCCCGACCTCGTCGCCGGGCTCGTAGGAGAGCCCGGGCAGGCCCTCGAACAGCGGGGCCACCTCCGCCGTGGGCAGCGCGGTGGCCCCGGGCGCCCGGGCCGGGCGGGTGGACGAGGCCGACGGAGGGGGCCGGGTGGCCTCAGACAGCTCCAGCCTCAGCCCCTGGAGCGTCTCGTCCAGCTCGAACCGGAGGGCTGGGGGCGCAGGGGTAGGCTCGGGGGGCGGGGGCTGCTCGGAGGAGAGTAGGGCACAGGCAGACAGTAGTTGAGACAGGATCATGGGGGCTCCAGGAGCCCGAACGCTGTCGGGCCCCGGGGCTTACACACCAACTGGGTGGGTGCGCCTCCGGCGGGCCGTGAGGGGGCTGTGGAGGGAACCGTCCCGTTCAGGAGGTGTCAACCGGCCGCGGAGGTGTCATGACTCTGCTCTTCGCGCTCATCACCGGGGCTCACGCCCAAGACTACGCCTCGGAGGCCAAGGCGCGCATGGGGCTCGACTTCGATCTCGACGAGCTACAGGAGGAGCTCGCTGAGACACCCGTGTACGCCTTCGAGGGCCTGTCCATCGTCGGGGAGCCGGGCTACGGGGTCCAGCAGGCCGCCCTGCCGCTGGAGCCCAACTCCACCCTGGATCGGGTCACGGTGTTCCTCGATCATGCGCTGGTCACCCGCACCCAGACCCTGAAGCTCGAGGCAGGGGTGCACACCCTGCGCTTCGAGGGGCTCCCCCTGGCCCTGACCCCAGAGGGCCTGGACGCCCGGCTGGTCCAGGGCCGGGGTCGGGTGGTGGCCGTCGAGCTGACCTCGGGCCTCGGGGAGATCGATGACACTGAGCAGAGCGAGGCGATCCGGGGGCAGGCCCGCGAGCTGGCCGACGCGCTGGGTGAGGTCCAGGATCGCCTGGAGGCCCTGCTGGCGCAGCGTGCCTACCTGCGCAGGGCCCTGATGCCTGCAGGAGCGACGGCGGCGCCGAGGCTGACCGATGTGAAGGGCACCCTGGCGTACGTCGGGGAGGCCGAGACCCGGCTCGCGCTGTCGCTGCGGGAGGAGGAGGCGCGCGCCGAGGAGCTGGCTGAGGAGCTGGAGCCGCTGCTGATCAAGCTCGACGATCCCCTCGCCACCGGGCGCACGATCCGGGTGGAGCTGGAGGTGGAGGCTGCGGGGGAGGTGACCACCAGCCTGCGCTATCAAGTGGAGGGCGCGAGCTGGACCCCCGCCTATGACGCTCGCCTGGAAGGGAGCGAGCTGTCGCTGGAGCAGTACGGTGTCGTCCACCAGCACACCGGAGAGGACTGGGTCGACGCTGAGATCGAGCTGTCCACCGCCGCGGTCTCCCGCCCCGGCGCGCTGCCCGAGCTGGAGCCCTGGGTGCTGGGCCGCAGCGGGGGCAATTCAGGGATCTATGAGCAGGTCGCAGCGGGCACCGGCGCGCTGACCGCCGCCCCCGCGTCGTGGTCGGATCCCGGGGCCGGGGCCGGGGCCGGGGCCGGGGCCGGGGCCGGGGCCGGGGCCGGGGCCGGGGTCGGCGTGCTGGAGAGCAGCCTGGTCGCCGATGTGCGCGGTAGCGGTGCGGTGGTGTTCGGGATCAGCGGTCGGCGGACCATCGCAGGCGACGGGAGCCACCAGCGACTGCCGGTGGCCACCCAGCGCCTCGCCGCGGTCGTGTCCCTCGCCACCGTCCCCCGCAGGGCGCCCGAGATCCATCGCCGCGCCACCGCGAGCTACAACGGTGCGTTCCCGCTGATGCCCGGGCAGGTCTCCACCTTCGTTGGGCCCGACTATGTCGGCAGCGGAAACATCGCCTCAGTGGTGCCCGGGGAGACCCTGAGCCTGTCCTTTGGACCCGACGACGGGTTCCGGGTGACCCGCCAGCTGCTGGAGCGCCAGCACGAGCGCGCCGGGCCAGGCCGGATCCGCTACACCCTCCGCTTCCGGATGGTGGTGGGCAACCACACCGATCACGACGAACGGATCGAGATGGTGGATCAGCTCCCCCTCTCGGAGGAGGGTCGGGTGAGCGTCAAGGTGCTGGAGCTATCGGGTGGGGTGGTCGACGACGAGTCCGGCCTGGTGACCTGGTCCCTGCCGATCCCTGCGGGGCAGGAGCGCGCGGTCGAGCTGGCCTTCAGCATCACTGCCCCCGCGGACATGGGCTACGATCTGGATCAGGAGCTGATGCACATGTTCTGAGGGGCGATCCTCGAGCCCCTAGCCCCCGGGGCTGCCCCTGGGCTTCCTCCCCGGGTTTCCTCCCCGGGTTTCCTCCCCGGGCTTCCTCCCCGGGCTTCCTCCCCGGGCTTCCTTCCCGGGTTCCCCCGATCCCGCGGCTCTCGGATAGGCTGCCTCTCACTCGAGAGGCCCCTGTGACGAGTGTCCCTCACAAGCTCCACCCCACCCTCCAGGACATGCGGCCCTCAGCCACACTGGCGATCCAGGAGCGCTGTCGGGTCCTGGAGGCCGAGGGGCGCTCGGTCTGTCGGCTGGGCCTGGGCCAGTCCCCGTTCCCGGTCCCCGAGCGCGTGGTGGCGGCCCTGATCGCTCATGCCCACGAGAAGGACTACCTGCCGGTGAGGGGCCTGCCCGCCCTGCGTCAGGCGGTGGCGGCGCACCACCGCCGCACCCAGGGGCTGCAGATCGAGGCCGAAGACGTGCTCATCGGTCCCGGCTCCAAGGAGCTGCTGTTCGGGCTGCAGCTGGCCTACGACGCAGAGCTGATCCTGCCGGCGCCCAGCTGGGTCTCGTATGCGCCCCAGGCGCGGCTGCTGGGGCGCCGGGTGCGCTGGATCCCCACCGATCCCGAGCAGGGCTGGCGCCTACAGCCCGAGGCCCTGGCGGCGGCCTGGCCCGTCGGTCGTGGGCCGGGGCTCCTGGTGCTCAACAGCCCCAACAACCCCGTCGGGCACAGCTACGACGCCGAGCACCTCGCAGCGATCGCAGCGGTCGCCCGGGAGCGGGGGCTGCTGGTGCTCTCCGACGAGATCTATGGAGCGCTGCACCACCAGGGCGGGCACGCGACCATCGCAGCCGCCTACCCAGAGGGCACGCTGATCTCTTCGGGGCTGTCCAAGTGGTGTGGCGCTGGTGGCTGGCGGCTAGGTACCCTCGCGGGGCCCCCCCAGCTGCGCTGGCTGCTCGACGCGATGGCGGTGGTGGCCTCCGAGACCTACACCTCCGTCAGCGCTCCGATCCAGCACGCCGCGGTGGTCGCCTACACCGATCACCCCGATCTTCGCAGCTACCTGCACCGCAGCCGCCTCGTCCTCAGGGCCCTGGGCGGCTGGGCGGCTGGGCGGCTGCGGGGAGCGGGCTGCCGCTGTCCTGAGCCCGAAGGTGCGTTCTATCTGCTGTGCGATCTGTCCCCGGCCCTCGGCTCCGCCCCGATCAGCGGGGCGAGGCTGTGCACGAGCCTGCTGGACGAGCTGCAGATCGCGGTGCTGCCCGGCAGCGACTTTGGCCTGCCCCCCAGCGATCCGGTGATCCGGATCGCCCTGGTCGACTTCGACGGCGCCGCGGCCCTGGCGGCTGCCCACGACGGGCCCATCGACGAGGCCTTCCTCCGGAGGCACTGTGGGCGCGTGGTCGAGGGGATCGAGCGCCTCGTCGGCTGGCTGAGGGCTGGTGGGTGAGCCCGCGGCTCGTCGGCTGGCTGAGGGCTGGTGGGTGAGCCCGCGGCTCGTCGGCTGGCTGAGGGCTGGTGGATGAGCCCGCGGCTCAGTGGGTGGTCGCAGGTCGAGCGCTCGCAGGGGAGAGCGAACGGACCCCGGGCCACCGGCACAGGCGCAGCCCCGCGCTGGCCTCCCACCGCCCGATCCCCACCGCCACCCCGAGGATCGCCTCCTTGGCTGTCCGGGCCAGGGCGCCATGGCAGGCGCGGTCCCAGGGCACGTCCGAGGCATCGGTGGGCTACAGCAGGATCTCGGAGCGACCCAGGGAGACACAGCACGCCACGAAGGCGAAGCGCAGCGGCTCGGGCGCATGGCCCAGGGCCCCTGGCTCAGGAGCTCGGCGGCGGGCAGCCCTGTGGCGATCGAGGCCTCGCAGGTGCCCGACAGCGCAGAGGTCGCTTCGTTGCCGTCGACTGAGGTGACGGCACGGTCACCGTAGCCCCCGAACTGGGCGTAGATCCGGACGTACCCGTAGATATCGCGATGCACCAACCCCTTCGCTGCGATGCAGCAGAGATCGGCCGAGGTCGAGCACAGTAGACTCCCGCGTGGAGGAGCTGTCTTGGCGTTCGTGCACCCGGTGATCGGGACCGTGGTCGTCCTGTTCTCGTTGTGGATCATGAGCCGGGGGTTGCGGGCCCGGCAGGGGGGCAAGGGCGCGCATGCCGCGCGCCGGACCCACAAGCGCTGGGCCTGGTATGCGCTCGTGGGCATGCTGCTGGCGCTGACCTCGGGCATGGCCAGCACCCTGTGGATCCGTCCCGATCTCGAGCTCGGGGAGACCTGGCATCTCGCCCTGGGTTGGCTCGTGGTGGGGCTGATGGCGATCGCCGCGTTGCTCACACGCTACTTTACCCACAACGCCCAGCTGCGGCAGATCCACCCCTGGATCGGGATCGCAGCGGTGGGGGGAGGGATCGCTCAGGCCATCGTCGGGATCGAGCTGCTGCCGTAGCGTCGTGGTGCCTCAGCGCCCCATCTTGTCGCTGGCGGTGCTGGGCGAGGCACCCGGGGGACTGCGGGCCCGGCTGGGCGGGGCGCTCGGGGTGGCGCAGGCCCGGCTGGGCTGGGCGCCCGGGGGGCTGCGGTCCCGGCTGGGCGGAGCGTTTGTCCCCGAGCTGTGCTAGGGCAGCTCGGGGGGGAAGACCGGGCTCGGGCTTCCATCGACCACCAGGGTGGCCATCGCCTCGGCCTGGGGCTTGATCAGGGCCCACAGCTCCAGGGTCTTGGGATCGGTGGGGCTGTAGAGATCGACGGTCTCCCGTGGATCGGTGTTTCGATCGTAGACCTCGACCTTGCCCGACCAGGTGTACTGCATCTTCCAGCCGTCGACCGTGACGGTCTGGACGCCGCCCCTGCGGGCCAGGGCTTCGGCGAAGATCGGTCGCCCGGCCGGAGCCGTGCCCAGGGGGTAGCCGGTGACCTCGGACGGCATCTCGATGCCGTACAGATCGAGCAGGGTGGGGACCAGATCGATGGTGGAGGTGGGGCCGCTGTAGCGCTTTGGCTCGATGTTGCGGGACCAGAAGATGGCGAACCCATCGTTCTCTTCGCCGTACAGATCGTAGGCGTGGGTCTGTTGGCCATGCTCCCAGAACTGCTCGCCGTGATCGTTCCAGATCACCACCAGGGTGTCGTTGAGGTAGCCCTGGTTGTCGAGATCCTTCCAGATGGTCTCGAGGCGCTCGTCGATGGTGCGGATCTCACCGGCGTACAGCAGGCGGAGGTGTTGCTCGAGCAGCGCTTGATCCGCGGCGGGCATCGTGGGCCACTCGTCCCGCGCGTCGTAGTGGGTAGGCCGATCGGTGAGATCTTCGGGCCAGGGGGCCAGATCTTCGAGTCCCACGATGTTGGCCGAGGGTGGATCGTAGGACGCGTGGGGCTCCATGAAGTGCATGTGCAGGAACCACTTGTCGGCGATCCCCTTAGCCACTCCCTCCCGGATGATCTCCATGCCCTTGTCGCGCACGGTCAGGGCGTTACCCCCCGGCTTGGCGAACCGATCGTAGCCTTGGGTGTTGCCCCAGTTCGGGCTCAGCCAGTCGTTGGCGCTCACCAGACCCGAGAAGAAGCCCACCTCGCCGAGCCAGGTGGCGAGGAACGGCGTGCCGGGGGCGACCTTGGTGCGACTCTGATCGTTGCCGTTGAGCCTCGGCAGCTGGCCCCGCTCGATGTTGGTGCGGCCCGCGAGGGTGCAGGTGGTCGAGCCATAGGTCCAGTTGGAGCACTGGCTGTGGTTATCGAGGACCACGCCCTGTTGGGCGATGCTGTCGATGAATGGGGTGAGCCCCAGGCTCCCGTGGATCCCGACATGATCCTTGCGGAAGGTGTCGATCGACAAGAAGATCAGGTTCTTCGGAACGCGCCCTCGGAAGGTGAGCACGTCGGTGCCCACCTCGGGCTGATCGATCTCGCTGTAGGTGGGGAGGGTCTCGTCCGTGACATCCGGGGGGTTGCACGCACAGAGCAGGGCGATTGGGAGGAGCATGCGTTCCATGCGCGCACTATAGCCACTCTACTCTGGTCCTGCTGATCTGTTGCTAGCCTGTGGAGGGATGGCCACCAGAGCCATCTGGCCCAGTGACTCCGGGATGGAGAGGAGATCCGGGTGATCGGCACCCGGGCCGGCGCCGATCTGACCAAGGAGATCGTGCTGCAGAGCGACGAGTCTGAGGGGCCCGGTGGGTGGCTGGCGAGGGGGCGGGGGTGGAGCCCGGGAGCCCGGCTCGTCTCGGGGAGCGAGCCCGGAGCGGCTCCGGGCCTCCGATCAGCCCTCGACCAGCTCCTTCCACTCGCTGGCACCGCCAACGATCTCGATCCCCAGGGCAGTCTCGCCGTCGTCCTCCCGGCTCCAGATCACGACCCCGATCGACGTGATCTTGGGCGCGGCCTCGGTCTCGACCTCGACCTGGGTGTCGATCGACACAGACCCGGAGAGGATCACCGCGATCTCATCGCCGTTCACCGACAGGACCACCCCCGACAGCGCACCAGCATCCGACCGCACAGAGATCTTCGGTGCCTCCTCCGGCGGGGCCAGGCGCGGAACGGGGAAGCTATCGGTCACCTCGCTGTCTTCTTGCGCCATGTCCACCTCGTCGTTTCAGCAAGCATACCGCCCGCGTCGAGCGAGGTGGGCCCCGATCAGGCCTGGGCCATCAGCAGAGCGACGGCGGAGATGAGGGTGAGCACAGTCAGGGCCACCGCCATCGCGGGGGTCGGCGCCGGCGTGCCCGATGCCTCGGCCTTGGCCTCCAGGCTGTGATGGCCGAGCACGCTGGCGGTGAGCTCCGACAGGCTCGGGCCCCGGAGGATCAGCGAGGCCGGCAGCACGATCCCCTGCTCGGCGAGGGCGTTGCGCAGCCCGACGGCCCCCAGGGAGTCCAGCCCCAGCTCGACCAGATCCGTGCTGCGATCGGGGATCGGCTTGCGCAGGTAGCGCCTGGCGGTGCGGGTGATGATCTCCTCGACCGCCTGGGGATCGGTGGGGGCCGTGGGCGTCTTGGGGGTGCCCGACGGGGGCTGCGGGGCGGTCTGCAGCGCGCCGTCCTGGGTGAGATCCTTGGTGACGGTGTGGGTGGCGCGGCTGACGGAGCCGTGTTGGTGGGGCAGCCGATCCCAGTCGACGTCGAACACACCGAGCAGGGCCGGCGCGTCCTCGGACAGGGCGGCCTCTAGCGCGTCCAGGGCGGCCTCCAGGGGGAGGGTGCGGATCCCGAGCAGCTCCTGGTGCTGGCGCAGCTGGTTGCCCTGGCGCGCCGCCATGCCCGCGTCGGCCACGGGGCCTAGGGCGACGGCGCAGGCGTGCAGCCCCTCGGCCCGGCGGGCCTGGGCGGCGGCGTCCAGCGCGGCGTTGGCGGACGAGTAGGGGACCTGGCCTGGAGAGCCCACCCAGCCCGACGCCGACGACATCAGGATCCAGTGGGGGACCCCTGCGGCTGCGGCCTGCAGCGCCGCGACCCCGAGCACCTTGGGCTCCAGCACCCGCAGGGCCTTTGCCTCGTCGAGGTGCTCGACCTTTGCGTCGTCGAGCACGCCGGCGGCGAGCACGATCCCCTGCACGTCGCCCAGCTCCTCGATCAGGGCAGCCAGCCCTGCTGGATCCCGGGCGTCGAGCTCGCGGGGCTCCAGCGGCTCGGGCACCGCCCGGGGACGGGGCCCTGCGGCGATCACCCTCGACGCCCCGCGGGCGGCGAGGCGCAGCCCCAGCCCCTTGCCCAGAGCCCCGAAGCCGCCGATCACGATCCAGGTGCCGGCGATCTGTGATGGGGGTGTGGGGGCGGGTCGCTGCGCGTAGTGGGGGCCATGGGCGGTCCCCTGCCGCCAGGAGATCTCGGGTCGCTCCCAGCCCGAGGTCGAGGCCGGGGAGGCGGCGTCGAAGCTCACCGCACAGACGCCGGCGCGCTCCCAGGACAGGGCCCGGGCGACGCCCTGGAGCAGGCCCGGCGTGCCCCGGCCGGCGAACACGGTGCGGACCCCGGGATCGAGCCCCTTGATCACCTCGATGGCGTCGATCACGCAGGCCCGCATCGCCCCGGCTGCGTCGGGCGGGATCTCGGGCGCGAACACCAGCCCGTCGATGCCGGGCTCCGGCGCGTCCAGCACCGTGACCCCCCGCTCGCTCAGCGCCGCAGCAAGCTCCTGCGCCAGCGCGCCGCCGCCCAGCACCGCCCAGCGACCGCTCCTCGGGCCATCGAGGACCTCGACGGGCTCCCACTCGTGATGATAGTGGGGGATCTTGACCTCGATCCGGCCGATCCCCTCGGCGCGCAGCTCCTCGCGCTGCAGAGGCGCCACCGGTACATCGGACGAGATCCGGCCACCCTGGATCCGGGCCTCGGGATCGATCGGCGCCCCCACCGCCCACAGCCGCGCCGCGGCGGTGAGCAGCGCACCCTCGGGCCGCTGATCGCGGCGGAGGGTGGGGATCAGCCGCTCGGAGACCAGCCCCAGGTTGGTGCCGACGCTGCCGAGCAGCGTCGGGTGGGGCCCGATCTCCAGGAAGGTGTCACAGCCCAGGCCGGCCAAGCCCTCGAGCACCTGCTGGAACCGGACGGTGTTGCGCAGCAGCGCGCCCCAGTGGACTGGATCCGCCGCACGCTCCCCCGCCCGGGCGCCGTCGAGACAGGTGATCAGCGGCAGCTCCGGTGCGCTCATCTCCAGGCTGCGGAGATCCTCGACGAAGGGCTCGACGATCGGCTGCATGGCCCGGGAGTGCAGCGCACGCTCGGACTTCAGCCAGTGCACGTCGACGCCCAGCTCCTCGACCGCGGCCTGCAGCGCGGCCCGGGGGCCGGACAGGACGGTCTCGGTGGGGCTGTTGGTGGCGGCGACGTCGATCGCGTCGCCGACGGAGGCGGAGGCGGTGGCCTCGTCGGTGCGGACCACCACCATCGCGCCGTCGTCGGGCACGTCGCGCATCCGCTTGCCGCGCATCGCCGCCAGGCGCAGCGCATCATCGGTGGACACCACGCCCGCCACCGCCGCCGCGGTGATCTCTCCGAAGGAGTGGCCGGCCACCGCGGCGGGGCGGAGACCCCACGACAGCAGGCGCTCAGCTAGGCACAGCTCCAGCGCGACGGTGGCCGTCACGGTCCAGGCGACGTCGCGGATCCGCTCGTCTTGATCCAGCAGGATCGCCCGCAGGCCAGGGCCGAGGATCGGCTCTACCACGCCCTCATGCTCGTCGAGCCAGGCCTCGATGCCCTCGAGATCGGCCCCCATGGCCAGGCGCTGGGGCCCGACCCCGGGGAACACCCAGGCGATCTTTGGAGCCCCCGCCCGCACGAAGACGGGATCGCGGAGCGCCTCGGGCAGCTCGGACGGGATCGCGGCGATCGCAGCCCGGATCGGGCCCGGCTCCCGCGCGGCCAGGGTGCGGGCGGCGTCCCTGGGGGGCAGGCCCCCCACCACTGCGTCGGCCAGGCGCTGGCCGAGGCCCGCGGCGACCGCCTCGTTGCGGGCCGACAGGGGCACCCAGATCACCTCGTCTGCTGCGGCGGGCTCGTCGTCTTCGAGGGGAGGGGCGGCCACGATCACGTGGGACGCGGTGCCCGAGATCCCGAACGAGCTGATCCCCGCGATCCGGGGGCCGTCCCAGGGCTCGACCTCGGTGGGGACGCGGACCACGCCCTCGGGCAGCCTGGAGCTGGGCTCGTCGAAGTGCAGGTTGGGGGTGCGCACGCCGTGCTTGAGCATCGCCAGCACCTTCAGCAGCCCCGCCATGCCCGCGGCCTGCTCGAGGTGGCCGATCCGGGACTTGGCACAGCCAGCCCACACTGGTGAGGTGCGGCCCGCAGCAGACAGGGCCTCTCCCAGGGTCTTGACCTCGATCGCGTCACCCAGCGGGGTGGCGCTCCCGTGGACCTCGATGTAGCCGATGTCGTCGCCTCCGAGGTTGGCGCGATCGAGGGCGTCGACCACCACCTTGCGCCAGGTCGCGGGGCCGGGCACGCCGACGCCCCCCGTGCGGCCATCATGGGCCACCGCTGAGCCCCGGATCACCCCGAGCACCCTGCGGCCGCTGGCCACCGCGTCGGCGTGGCGCATCATCAGGACCGCGGCCGCGCCCTCGCCCCGGACGTAGCCGTCCGCGGCCTCGGAGTAGGTGTGGCACCGACCGGTGGGCGACAGCACCCCCAGGGTGGTGAGCATGATCTGTGCCGCGTTGGACAAGATCAGGTTGACGCCACCGGCGATCACCGCATCGCACTCTCGATCGCGCAGGGCCCGGGCGCCGATGTGCACCGCCACCAGCGAGGCTGAGCAGGCGGTGTTGAGCATCATCACCGGGCCCCCGAGATCGAGGGTGTGGGCGGTGCGGCCGGCGAGGAAGCTGCCCTCGTTGCCGACGGCCACGTGGGGCTGCCGCCAGTCCCGCAGGTACTGGCTCTCGGCGGCACCGACGAACATCCCGGTGCTCGCGAGCTCAGCGTGGTGGAGCGCCGCGCGCTCCACCACCTCGGAGGCCACCTCGAGCCACAGGCGCTGCTGAGGATCCATCACCTCAGCCTCGCGCAGCGACAGCCCGAAGGCCTCGGCGTCGAAGCCGAACACGTCGGTCAGGTAGCCACCGAAGCCGTCGATCCCACGCTCGGGGGGGGCCTCGGTGATCGGATCCCGATCGGAGCACAGCAGCTCGAAGTACGACTCCAGATCGTCGGCACCGCCAGGGAACCGACAGGCCGCGGCGACGATGGCGATCTGATCTTCGCCACCGCGCTGGATCCGCACAGGCCTCGCCCGTCGGGTAGACCTGGGGGTGCGGGCCTCGAGGCTGGCGAGGGTGGGGTGCTCGAAGATGACGGAGACCGGCACCTCGAGCCTGCGGGCGAGCTCAGCGGCGCCCACCGAGTCGAGCCCCAGCTCGAACAGCGAGCGCTTGGCGGGGAGGTTGTCGGGGTTGCCCCCCAGCACCGCCGCGATCGCGGCCCGGACGTCGCCGGGATCGGTCACGACCTCCTGAGGAGGGCTCGCGCTGCCCTGATCGGAGTCGACCCACAGCGGGCGTGGCTCCCACGCCAGCTGCGGGGGCTCGGGGGGCGTGCCGGGGCCCGCCTCGAGGATCACGTGGGCGTTGGTGCCCGACAGCCCAAAGCTGCTCACCCCTGCGAGGATGGTGCCCTCGATCGGCGTCAGGGCTGCGTTAGGCCGTGGACCCTCGCTGGGGAGGCGGGGGGAGGGGGTCTGCAGGTTGCCGACCGGAGGGATCCGACCGGCCCGCAGGGCGGCCAAGGTCGCGATCAGCCCCAGCAGGCCAGCGGCGGACTCCAGGTGGCCAAACAGCGCCTTGGTCGAGGTGATCGGCACGGGGCGATCCCCGAAGATCTCGTGCAGGGCGCGGACCTCGATCGGATCGCCGAGCGAGGTGCCGGTGCCGTGCCCCTCGATCAGCCCGATCGCGTCGGGTTGTAGCCCCGCGCTCGCCAGGGCGGCGCGGACGGTGCGCTCCTGAGCTGGGCCATTGGGCACGGTCAGGCCCGCCGCGGTGCCGTCGTGTCGCACGGCGATCCCCCGGATGATGCCAAGGATCGCGTCGCCACGCCGCTCGGCCGCCTCGAGGGGGCGCAGCACGAGCACCGCGCCCCCCTCCCCCCGGATCGTGCCGTCGGCGGCTGCGTCGTAGGGCCTGCAGCGGCTGTGCTCGGAGATGATGCCGGTGCGCACGAGGCGCTCATAGCCGACGGCCGAGCCGATGAGCTGGGCTGCACCGACCAGCGCTACGGTGCAGTCTCCGCTGCTCAGCGCCTGACACGCCAGCTGCAGCGCCACCAGGGACGAGCTGCAGGCGGTGTCCACCACCAGGTTGGGCCCCCCGAGGTCGAAGCTGTGGGCGATCCGCCCTGCGGCGGTGCTCGCCTCGTTGCCCGTGGCCACCCGGGGATCTCCGGGGGGGCACAGCTCGCGGTACTCGGAGCTGCCCAGGCCCAGGAACACCCCGCAGCCCTCGGACTCCTGCAGCGCACCGGTGGCGTGCAGCGCCCGGCGGGAGAGGTAGAGCAGCAGCCGATGGCGGGGATCGAGCAGGGTCGCCTCAGCCTCCGACAGCTGGAACGGGCCTGGATCGAACGCCTCGATGTCGGGGACCCAGGCCGCCTCAGGGGACCCGGGCCACGACTCCCTGCGGGGTCCAGGAGGCATCGGCCCGACCTGGGGGGTCGCGGACTCAAGGGTGGACTGGAGTGCATCGAGGGTTCGGATCCCACCAGGGAACACGAACTCGACGCCGACGATGGCGATGGGAGACTGCATGGGGCGCTCCCTAACATGGAGCGCGCGGTCCGTTCAGGCCCGGTGAGCCCCTCCCCCGCGGTGTTCAGCCGGATCCGGACACCTCGCCTGCGTTGACGGGTGGGGGCAGCGCGCTAGCTTTGCTCGTCTTCGGTCCGGGCGAACAGAGTTCCGCGACTCCATTCGTCCCGAGCTATCCTTCCTGTCCACCACGGGGGCGGCATGAACCCTGGAAAGATCCCGCAGATTATGGCCTTTCTGGCGCCAATACCAGCGATCGTCCTGGTCCTGGTCGGCCTGCTGGCGCCGACGGTCAGCGATCTCAAGGCGGATCGGAACACGGGCCAGGTCCTCGGTGGGATGGTGCGCCGCAACGGCATCGGCACCGCGATGGACAACGTCATCCGTCGCAAGCTGCCGGTCTGGGTCCTGGGCAACTCCAACGCCAACACCGACATCGATCCAGAGCTGCTGTCCCGCCACCTCCAGATCCCCGCCCAGCAGATCGCAGTGCTGTCGATCCCCAACGCCAACACCGCCCACTGGCTCGCGATGCTGCGCAAGCTCCGGGGCACCGACTGGCGGCCCGAGCTGGTGCTGGTGGTCAGCCGGCTGCAGCTGGTGCTGGTGCGGCAGCCGATCAGCGAAGACGCCCGGGGTAGTCTGGAGGCCCTGCTCGAGGAGGGCGACGAGGATCTGAGGGTGCTGGCGAACCCCGCCGGCAAGGAGATCTCCAAGCTGTTCCGGCGCAGGGAGGCGCTGCGGGATCGGATCAGCCGGAGCCTGCGCTCCGCCGTGCCCCGGACCCTCGCCCAGAGCCGCCGCTCTGATCTAGTGCTGCAGCGCGCCCTGTCTAACGAGCGGATCAACGTCGACGCGCTGGGGCGCCCGCCTACGCGGCACCTGCCCACCCCCGATGCCTCGCTGGTCCCCGATCTGATGGACCTGGTCGACGAGCTCCAGCTCGATCTGGTGGTGATCCGGCCCCCCGCCTCGCCCCTGCTGCGTCCGGAGGAGGCCGACATCGTGCCGGAGACCTCCGTGGCCCGTGCCGCGGAGCTGTTCGAGGCCCACGGTGTTCGCTGGGTCGACATGACCGGCCTCGAGATGCGTCCCTACCACTACAAGAACTCCGATCACCTCGACGAAGAGGGCGCCAAGCGCTTCACCGGCGCCCTGATCTCGTTCCTCGGGCACGAGCCCAGGGCCGCGGTGGATGCGCTCGGGGGGCTGCGGTTCCCCGGGGGGACCCTGACCCGCCAGCTGGGGGAGGTGCGCTACCTCAAGGATCCCCCCTTCCTCGATGCCGCCACCCCGATCGTCGAGCGCGGGCTGCGGGAGCAGGTCCGGTGGCTGTCCGCCCCCGAGGGGGTCCCCACCGACGTGTGGACCCAGTCCGCCACTGATCTGCACGTCCGCTGCTCCCCCACCCGGGTCGTCAGCGACGACATCACCCTCGATCCGGGCTGGCCCTGCCGGGACCTGACCCTGGGTACCTCCTGCCACGGCCCGGATCGTGTCGGGTTCATCCCCCCCCGTGACGATCGATCCTACTGGCACCTGGCCCTCGATCCACAGCGCTCCTGTGACGGGATGCAGTGGATGTACCCGGGCGATCAGGTCGAGATCCGCTGGCCCTCCCTCGAGGCCCTGGGGGGGCCTCCGACCCACCTCGAGATCGACGCGACCCCGGTGCGGCGGAGGGCCAAGCTCAGGGCCACCCTGAAGGACGGCGATGAGGTCGTCGCCCGGGGGCGCCTGGCGGCTGGACAGCCGCTGGTCCTCGAGCTATCGGAGGTGGCCGATCCGACCCTCCTCCTCGAGAGCGACGGCTTCGTCCTCGTGACCCGCGCAGAGCTCGTTCGACGTTGAGCTTCGTCCACCCTGCCTTCCCGTTGTTGCTCGCTGCGGTCGTCGCGGCCCACCGCGTGGTGCCGTCGAGCTGGCGACCCACCATCCTGTTGCTGGGCAGCGTGCTGTTCTATGGCTGGGGCCAGCCCTCGCTGTTGCTCTTGCTGTTCGGAGTGGGGGTCTCAGACTGGGCGCTGGCCCTGGTGGTGGAGCAGGCTGAGAACAAGCGCCCCTGGATCACCCTCGCCGTCCTCAAGGACGTCGGCATGCTGGTGTGGTTCAAGTTCCTCGGCCCCGCCGTCGGGTTGCCGGTGTTCGTCCCGCTGGGGCTCGCGTTCTATGGGCTGCAGAGCCTGGGCTATGTGCTGGATGTCGCCAGCGGTCGGATCCGGGCCCGGGCGTCGCTGATCGACGTGTTGCAGTTCGTCAGCTTCTTCCCCCAGCTGGTGGCCGGTCCAGTCGAGCGCGCCAAGGAGCTGATGCCCCAGCTGGAGGCCCGCGGGGTCGCCACCACACAGCAGCTGCGGGCGGGCATCGTGCTGCTGGCCTGGGGCGCGTTCCAGAAGATGGTGGTCTCCGACTCCCTCGATCCCTGGGTGGATCGAGCGTTCGCCCTGAACGATCCTGGAGGCCCCATCGTCTGGGCTGCGTCCGCTGCGTTCATGGTCCAGGTCTACGCCGATCTGTCCGGCTACACCGATCTGGCCCGGGGCGCGGCCCTGCTGATCGGGATCACGCTGTCGAAGAACTTCAACGCGCCCTGGCGGGCCACCACCACGTCCGAGTTCTGGTCCCGCTGGCATCTCACCGTCACCCGGTTCGTGCGGGATCACCTGCTGGGTCCGCTGCTCGGCCAGGGCACACCGGGGCCGCTGCGGCGGGTCTGGGCCACCGGGATGGCGCTGTTCATCATGGGGGTCTGGCACGGATCAGGCTGGCACTTCGTCATCTTTGGCCTGTTCCACGCGATCATCACCGGGTTCTACACCCTGCTAGAGCCCTGGGCACCGTGGCGGAACCCGAGGCTCCGCCCCTTCATGGCCGTGTTCTACCTGGTGTTCGTGGGTTGGGTGGGGGCGATGATCTTTCGGGAGCCGAGTACCCCCCGGATGGTGGGCCACCTGATGCGTCCCTTCTGGGTGGGCACCTGGGAGGAGGTCGTCTCCGGGCTGTCCATCCTCGGGCTTGCGATGCTGCTCGCGGTGCCCCTGGGGATCGGTCAGCTGGTCGCCGAGCGCTGGAACACCAACCCCCGCTGGGTCGAGCAGAGCCCCTGGTCCCTGCCGCTGCAGGTGTTCGGAGTCTCCCTGATGCTCGCCGCGGTCTTCGTGATGTGGCGCCCCACCGACGCCGACTTCCTCTACTTCGTGTTCTGAGTCCACCGGGCGCTCCCGAGCGGTCGGAGCGGTCGGAGCGGGCGCTGGTGGGCCGCGCTACAGGGAGCCGGGCCGCGCTACAGGGAGCCGGGCCGCGCTACAGGGAGCCGGGCCGCGCTACAGGGAGCCGGGCCGCGCTCCGGGGGGCTGAGCCCGGGCCTGAGCCCCGGCCCGGGCCCGGGGGTGTGGCGGAGCGCGATCGCGCACCCTGCTGTGGTCTAGCAGCCAGGCGTGCTCGGGGGGATCGATCCGCTCGAAGCGAGCGTGGCCCGGCGCGAGGTGCAGCACCCCCCACGCACCAGGGCGCAGGCTCCCGTCCCGGAGGAGGTCTAGGTGCTCGAGGCCCACCAGCAACCCGTCGCGCCCCTCGATCGGGCCCAGGGCCTGGTGGTGGTGGCCGAAGACGTGAACCGCCGGGCGCAGCCGACGCGCCAGCCGGGCCAGGGCGGAGCTCCCGTGGGGCAGCGCGGGGTGGGCCGGGCCTGCGTGGGTCAGCAGCACGTCCAGCGGGGTGTTGCAGGGGAACGCGAGATCGACCTCGTCGTCGCTGAACTCGGGCCCGAGGCTCCAGCGGGGGGCTGCGGGCCTGCGCCGTGTGCCATGGCCCCGGTGTCGCGCGACCCGGGGCGGAGCACCGCCAAAGGCGCCCACCACCAGCGAGCCTCCAGGGCCACGCCAGTGCATGCGCTGCCCGTCGGGGATGAACCAGAGCTTGTTCCAGGGATCCAGGGCGGTCGGAGACCTGAACTGGCTCAGGAACTCGTGGTCTTCGTGGTCACCCCGGCAGAACGCGATCGGTGGGGTCTCATCGTCGGCGAGCAGGGACTCGCCGAGCTCAGTCGGGGAGAGGAGGTCACAGAACCCCAGCTCGTCAGGATCGTGGCGTGCATGGCGGGCGGTCGCCCCGTCGAGGCGACGGGGATCGGGGAACGCGCCCATGTCGCCGACCTGGAGGATGCCGTCCAAGAGCTGGTCGGTCTCCTGCTGCCAGCGGCGGGCGAGGGCGATCATCAGGGCGACGCGACCATGCACGTCGCCAAACACGGCGAGACGAAAGGACATCACGGAACCTGGAGCTGCAATGGATGCAGGGCTGAGGCGCCGTAGCGGATCACCACCGTGGGGGGGTGAGCTAGAGCTGGCCTCAGCTACGAAGGTCGGGGTGTGTGGGTTCGTAGTTGGAGGGGATCATCGGTACCTCCAGGGCGACCAGGTTCACCCCTGCGCTAACCGGTGGGATCGGCGCGAGGCAAGGAGATCTCGCGGGCGGGATCGGCTAGTGGGTCACCTGGACGTTGCAGACGAACGACAGGTGATCCCGGGGGCTAGAGCACATCCTGCGCTGCTCGAGGCGTGGATCCAGCTGGCAGCGCTCCGCCAGCCGCACGGTGCGGGCCAAGACCACCAGCTGGCTCTGCCCATCGGCGAGGGGGTGGACGTAGAAGGTGTCCAGGGGGCTCAGCCTGAGGCTGGCGAGCACATCGTCGAGGGATGGTGGGGCGGGGGCCACGATCTCCCATCGGCCGGAGGGAGTGATGCTCCAGCAGGAACTCGTGGCTACCGGGGGGGACGGGCTGGAGAGGGCTGCTGGGGAACCTGGGCCTGGGCCTGGGCCTGGGCCTGGGCCTGGGCCTGGGCCTGGGCCTGGGCCTGGGCCTGGGCCTGCTCCGGCGCGGACGTCGGCTCCGGCACGGACGTCCGCGCCCCGGGCTGCACCGAGGCGACCACCGCGTTGAGGTGCTCGATCAGGCCCTCGATGACGTCCGCTGGATCCGGGGAGGCGCCGCCCTCGAGCCAGGCCGGCTGGGGGATGCCGCCCTCGAGCACCAGGGACAGGACGCCATCGCACAGCGAGCCGCTGCAGCCATGGATCAGCTGCAGCCACGACGCCCGCGCCCTGGAGAGGAGCTGCCGCGCGAGGACTGGATCGCCCTGGACCTCCACGGCACCGTCGAGCACGGGGTCTCCCAGGATCACTGGATCTTCTCCGGGGATGGGGCTGGCCCCGGGGGCGCACCGGGTGATGGACAGCTCCGAGAGCTCGGGGAGCGCCAGGACGATCCGGGTCTGGGGGGGCACGGGATCGCGCTGGACCTCGATCGTCGCCTGGTGGGTCGGTGCGCCCACCGGGCCCAGGGGGATCTGGGCGCGCCAGCGGGTCTTGGTGGCGTCTTCATGCACCGTCCACCCTCCCTCCTGGGCGGCCCGGGGCCAGGCGGGGTGCAGGATGCCCGGGTTCAGCGCCCGGGCGGTGTCGGGCAGCCGGTTGAAGAGGATCATCCCGCCTACAACCGTGCCCAGCCCCGAGAAGAAGAACGTGGCTCCGGCCCAGGTGGAGGTGGCCACGTCGGTGACGCTGTTCACGACGTCGAGGGTCCACA
Source organism: Deltaproteobacteria bacterium (assembly GCA_011376105.1). Classification (GTDB taxonomy): domain Bacteria; phylum Myxococcota_A; class UBA796; order UBA796; genus DRPG01. The sequence continues at coordinate 10,227 of DRPG01000406.1, read as the reverse complement.
GGCACAGGAACAGGAGCAGGAGCACCGCCGCGTCGATCCGCAGCCTGCGGCCGGGCCCCGAGCGGGGCCGCACATGGGACGCCACCAGGGAGCCCACCGCGACCAGGAACGGGGCCTGCAGCCCCACGTCCAGGGCCTCGAGCCAGGCGAGGGGGAGCTCGAACATCAGGGACAGCAGGAAGGGAACCCACAGGATCCGGGCCAGCCAGCGGGGCCCCCGGCGATCGGGGCCCGGCGATGGCGCCGTCGCGATCCACATCGCCCAGCTGCCCAGCACCGCGGCGCTCAGCTGCAGCGCTCCGATCCAGGTGGCGCCGTTGAAGGTGCCGGTGCACAGCAGGATCAGGAGCGCCAGCCCCCCCGCTGCGGCGCCGCGGAACAGGTTCTGCGCCGAGCCCACAGGCACGGGGGTGGGTGGGTCGTCGCTGCTCACTCAGCCGCTATATCCCGTGCTCCCCCGCAGCTGAGCCCCACGGTGTGCAGCGCACGCAGCCCGATCCCGTGCAGCAGGGGATCGGCGTGGGATCCGGCCCAGGCGACGGTGGCGGGGCCACACAGGGCGGGGAGCCCGCGCAGAGCCGATGCGACGTGTTCGTGGGCGCTCACGCGTAGCGCGTCCAGCGATCGGGACGGAGGAAGCCGATCAGGACGATGCCCGACGACGACGCGAGATCCACCGCCAGCGAGGACGCAGCTCCGATCGCGGCCACCACGGGGACCCCCGCGACCCGCGCCTTCTGCACGATCTCGAACCCTGCACGTCCGCTCACCAGCAGGATCCGATCCGAGACCGGCACCTGATCCCGGAGCACCCGCCAGCCCAGGACCTTGTCGGCCGCGTTGTGGCGCCCGATGTCCTCGCGGACCACCTCGAGCACGCCGTCGGGGGTGACCAGCGCCGCTGCGTGGAGCCCGCCGGTGCGCCGGAAGGTGGGCTGAGCGTCCCGCAGCGCATCGGGGAGGCGGGCGAGGACGGCTGGATCCGGCTCTAGGGGCTGGATCGGGGACCGCGCCAGGATCTGGAGCCGATCCAGGCTGACCTTGCCACAGACGCCACAGGCGCTGGTGGCGAACAGCTCCCGGCTGGCGCGCTCGATCGCCTCGAGGTGGGCCTGTACACCGCCGGCGACCCGGGCGACGATCGTGTTCTGTTGCCGATCCCCCGGGAGCCCTCCGATCGCGGTGAGGTCCTCTGCGCCGTCGATCACGCCCTCGGTGAGGAGGAACCCCGCGGCGAGCTCTCGATCGTGCCCGGGGGTCCGCATGGTGATCGCCAGGGAGCGATCCTCGACCCGGATCTCGAGGGGCTCTTCGATCACCACATGATCCCGGGCTTCGATCGCCGCAGGGCCCCGGAAGACGACACGTTCGCTCGTGTCTGCTGGAGACGTGCTAGGTTTGGGTGGTGGGCTTTGGTTGGAACGAGGGGGAGGATCGTCCATCGGGGTGCCTCGGGCGGGGTGGGTATGGGTATCATGCGGCGCTACGGCCGGACGGACCCGGCTCAGCGAGGCAACAGGCATGAGTGATCCCCTGCAGATGTGGAGCGATCGGCTCGCCGACGCCCAGACCGACGAAGATCGGCGGGCGTTGTTGGCGGAGCTTGCGCTCTGGCGCGTGAAGAACCTGACCGACATCACAGCGACTCGCCGCGCGACCTACACCGTCGCGTTGCTCTACCAGCGGCTCGGGGAGCGAGAGCGCGCGGTGGGCGAGGCCCGCTCCCTGGTGTCGCTGTGTCGAACCCCCCCGGAGGCCGCCGAAGAAGAGATAATCTCGGTCAACCGCCTGATGCGGAGCCTGGATCTGCCCCCACTGTCTGCGCCCCCCAGGCCGACGGGGGGCGCCGCGTCCAGCCGCCGGGAGCGCCCCCCCCGGGAGCGCAAGGGCAAGCCAGCCCGCGAGCTCAGCCGGCAGGAGGCCCGGCGGGGTGCGATCGAGGAGGCCCGCCAGGCGGTGGCGTCGGAGGACTGGTCCCGGGCGCTGCGGGCGCTCGAGGGCCAGCGCGGAGCGCCTGCCCTAGTGATCCGGGCCTATGTCGAGCTGTCGCTGGCGCTGGCGGCCCCCGAGGACCAGCGCGCGGCCAAGCTCGAGGCCGTGCGTGGGCTGCTGGCCCGGGGCTCGGGGATCCGCGCTCAGGGCGAGCGCGCCGCTGAGGAGGACACCCCGCTGACCCGGCTGCTGGGCAGCGTGCCCGCCCGGCGGGCCGCGCAGCTGCGGGCGATCGATGCGTTCGCCGAGGCCCACCCCGATCGGCTCGACGAGCTGGCTGAGGCTGCGCTGCTGCACCACGTCCAGATCCACGGCAAGACCGCCCCCGCCCCGTGGCTGGTGGGCACGGTGGGGCGGGCCCTGGCCTCGGGCGACGCCGAGCGGACCCAGGCGGCGATCAACGCGCTGCGCAGCGAGCGCTCCATCGCGGTCCAGGCCTACGACGAGTGGCCGTTCGAGCGGCTGCTCAGGGTGATGTCCCGGGCCCTGGCCGAGGGGATGGAGCTGCGGGGCCTGCGCCGGGGGGTGCTCGCCCGGGAGGAGCCCGACGATCGCAAGCTGTGGACCCTGCGGCTGGGGATCGACGGGGTCGAGCGCATGATCTGCGTGGGGCCCCACGCGACGGTGCCCTACCCCCCGGGCAAGGCCGGGGCGCTGGCGGTGAGGCTGGTGGCCCTGTGCCCCCGCACCCTGCTGCTGGCGACGGGCTCGGGCAACGAAGAGCTCCGCGCCCAGGCCGAGGCCCGGGGACTGTCGGTCCAGGCCCACGATGCAGACGACGAGGCTCTCCTCGCCCTGCTCCGCGGGGCAAGGGGGCGCGGGGGGGGGGCGGCGGCTCCTCCGCCGGAGCGCCTCGCTGAGGCTCTCCAGGCCGAGGTCTTTGACGTCGACGCCGTCCGGGAGGCTGTCTCTGACTTCCGGCGGCCCGATCGGGCCCTGCGCCCCGTGCTGCGGCTGGAGCTGGACGACGAGCGCACCGCGGGCCTGCTCACGGCGGTCCACGCCGCCGCGGAGCCCGGGATCGCGATCCCCGAGGGCACGACGCTGGCGATCCGGGTGGCGGCCCACGGCGGCGCGACACGGGCGATCCTGGTCGACGGCCCAGCGGCCGAGCGGTTCGGAGGCCCCGGGGTCTCGGTGGTGGTCGAGCTGGCCCGGGCGATGATCGACGATGGCTGGGTGCTGCACCGGGTGCTGCGGGGTCCGACCCGACGCGAGTGCAGGCTGCACCCGGCGGTGGAGACCCTGTCGGGCTCGATGGGGGGCCTGTGGAGGCTGCTGATCCGCAAGGGGGACCAGCGCGGAGAGGTGTGGTTCGTCGCAGACCTTCCCGCTGAGGGTCGCGCGGCGGTCCCCCTGCTGTTGCTGGAGGAGCACGCCAGGGTGGTCGTCCTGCCCGCCGGATCCGATCTGGTGTCGTGGTGGGCCTCGATCTCCGGTGCGCCTGAGCCCATCGGCTGGTCCGGTGCTGAGGCTCCGCTGATCCTGCAGGCCGCAGCAGCCTTCCCCGCGGTCCCGCTCAAGGCCCGCGGGGCGGGGGAGTCAGGGGTGGCTCCGACCCCGGGCTGATCTAGGCCGGGGGGCGGAGGCCCCCGGACCGTGGTAGCCCAGTAGAGATGCTCGCGTTGTCCCTGTCTCTCTCTGGATCCGCCTGGGGGCTCGACTGCCCCCCGGGCACCCAGCCCCGAGGCGCCCCGCCGCCGTCGGGGACCGAGCGCTGGTGTGAGCGCAGCGATGGATCGGGGGTCCGCCACGGTCCGTCGCTGCGGTGGGACACCTCGGGGGTGCTGCGGGCCGAGGGCAGCTACGCCGACGGGGATCGCACCGGTCCGTGGCGGACCTTCTTCCCCGACGGAGCGCCGGAGAGCGAGGGCGCCTACGTCGGCGACAAGCGGGACGGGCCCTGGCGACACTGGCACGACAACGGCCAGCTGTGGTTCGAGGGCGGCTACACCGGAGCGAGGGCGTCCGGATCGTGGACCTACTACCACCCCAACGGTCGCCTCGAGTCCTCGGGGGACTTCATCAACGGGGCGAAGTACGGCACCTGGACCCACTGGCACGACAACGGCAACAAGGCCGCTGAGGGTCGCTATGTCGCGGGGGTCCCCGACGGGCCCTGGGTCTACCAGCGCGAGGACGGCACCCTCGAGCGCGCCGGCTCGTACCGGGGCGGGCGTGAGGCTGGTCCCTGGCGCTGGTGGTCCCCCGACGGCGCGCTCCAGCGCGAGGCTAGCTTTGTCGACGGTGAGCTCGAGGGGATCGAGCGATGCTATGGCGCAGGCAAGGAGGTGCTGTCCGAGCGCGGGTGGCGCGGTGGAGCACAGCACGGTGTCGAGCGGCTGTTCTGGCCTGGAGGAGCGCTGCAGTCCGAGGGGCGCTACGACTCGGGCCGACGAGACGGGACCTTCACCTTCTACCGGGACTCAGGCTCCGAGCAGCTGGGTCCGATCGAGCGGATCGAGGGCTGGCGGAGCGGCGTGAAGCACGGCCCGTGGCGGACCTACTGGCCCAGCGGGCAGCTGCAGTCCGAGGGGGAGATGGCCTTCGGAGAGGAGACCGGCACCTGGACCCACTGGCACCCCGACGGCACGAAGAAGGGCCAGGGTGACTTCGTCGAGGGCGAGCCCGTGGGGACCTGGACCCTGTGGCACCCCGACGGCACGATCAAGAGCGTGGGTGCATATGTCGCCGGGGAACGGGTCGGTGTGTGGCGCTGGTTCTCCGAGGGTGGAGCGCTGGAGCGCGAGGAGCGCTACCCGTAGCTCCCGGCCGCCGCCCCTGGCCCGCCTGCGCTGCGCTGGCTTGGGCCGTCAGGGCCCAGGGCCGCTCCACCTCCGGGGCTGCGCTGGCTTGGGCCGTCCCTGCGTTGGCTCGGGCCGTCCCTGCGTTGGCTCGCCGTCCCTGCGTTGGCTCGCCGTCCCTGCGTTGGCTCGCCGTCCCTGCGTTGGCTCGGGCTGCCCCTGTGCTGCTCGTGCTCGGATCGCCGGGGCCTCCGCCGCCCCTGGCTCGCCTGCGCTCCGGGATCGGTGGCCCGGTGCAGCAGATCGAGGCCGTCAGGGCCTGGGGATCGATAGCCCGTGTCTCTGACGTTACCAGGGGCCTCCGGAGAGATCGATGTCCGAGCGCGAGGGAGCGGTCGAGGTGGCCTGTCCCAGCTGCCACCGCCTCGAGACCTGGGTCGTCGGGGGGGCCCCCGAGATCTGCACCGAGGGGGGGCTGCGGCGACCAGAGATCCACCCTCAGCGGGCTGCCTTCGAGCAGATCGCGAGGAGCCTGCGGGGGGAGCACATCCGGGTGGTCGGGGCCTGTGCTGCGTGTGGGCAGCCCCTGCTGGCCCCCCGGGGGGCCCCGATCCCCGGCGTGCCCTGGCAGATCTCGCTGCCCGGTGGCGACACCCTCGCCATCGGAGCAGACGGGGGGTTGATCGGGCCCGGGGGATCGATGACCCTGGGCGAGGCCGAGGCCTTGATCCACCGAGCCTACCCCACGGGGCTGTCGTGGGAGCGCCTCAGGGGCTGGCGTCCCCACGTGGCCCTGTTCCAGGGCGCGGTGCTGACCCTGATGCTGGGCCCTCTGCTCGCCTTCCTCTTCGGAGTCTCTGTGCTCTCGATCTTCTTCCGGGCCCTCGCGGGCCAGCTGTTCGGAGGCCCGTGACCGTGGCCGCACGTCCCTGGGCTGAGCGAGCCCTCGATCTCGTCCCCCTGGCGCTGGCGCTGTGGATCGCGGTGCAGGTGTTGGGGGCCTTTGTCGCCCGGATCCCCCATCCGTTCGATCTGGAGTGGATGGAGGGGGGGATGCTGGCCCACGCCTGGCGGCTGCAGCATCACCTGCCCCTGTACGTGGAGCCCAACCCCGACTTCGTCCCGTTCATCTATCCGCCCGGCTACTCCGCCCTGCTCGCGGCCCTGGGTAAGCTCTTTGGCCTGGGGTATCCGCTCGGCCGGCTGATCTCAGCGGGGAGCACCCTGGCCGCTGCTGCTGCGATCGTGTTCGTCGCGGTGCGACAGACCAGCTCCTGGACCGGGGGGCTGTGTGGGGCTGCGTGCTACCTGGGGCTGTTTCGGGCCTCGGGGGGGTTCTACGATCTGGTCCGCCCCGACGCCCTGGGGGTCGCCCTGACCGCCTGGAGCCTGGGGCTGGCGCTGGAGCGTCGCCGGCACGCGGAGCTGGCCAGCGCCCTGCTGCTGTGTGCGGCGTACCTGGTCAAGCACAACCTGGCGGCCTTCGGGCTGCCCATCGTGGGGCTGCTGTGGGCCCGGGGGGGGTGGCCGGTGGCCGCTCGCTTCGCCGTGGCGTCGATGGGCAGCGCGCTGGCGATCACCGGCTGGCTGCAGCTGCGCTCGTCGGGTCGCTTCCTGACCTACCTGCTCGAGGTCCCCGGGACGCACCCCCTGATGTTCGATCGCTTCGTGCCGGGCACGCCCGGTGAGCTCAGCGCCTGGCTGCTGCCTTCGATCGTGGCCGGGGCTGGGTGGCTGGTGGGGACGGCGTCGCTGGGGAGGCGACCGTCGTGGCGCTGGCTGGGGGTGGCGCTGCTGGCTGCAGCTGGGGCCGTGTGGGGCTGGCAGCAGCCGCCGATCCGGGGGATCCCGATGGGGCCCCCCGCGGCGGTGGCGCTGGTGCTGGCCTCGCTGGGGGCGGTGCTCGGTGCGAGCGTGAGCAGCGCGATCTCGCCTGTGGGGGAGCGGCCGTCGTGGCGCTGGGTGGCGGCCGTCGGGGTGGGTGGCACCGCGCTGCTGCTCGCCGCCCTGATGCGGGCCCACTACGGCGGCTTCCTCAACGTCCTGATGCCGGCACACTGGGCGTGCAGCCTGGGGTTGGCGGTGGTCGTGGGCCACGTCCGGCTGCGCTGGCCCTCGCTGGCCACGTCCGGCGCCACGATGCTGCTGCTGGTCGCACAGCTCGGCTGGCTGGCCCGGGAGCTGGAGACCGAGTCGATCCTCCCCACCAGCGACGATGTCGTGGCGGGGGAGGCTGTCCTCGAGGCCCTGGAGCAGGCCTGTGGGCCGGGCCCGATCCTCGCGCCCCACACCGCGTGGCTCCCGGTCGGTCTCGGGCGTCCGCCCTCGATCCACATGATCGCGATCTGGGATCTCAACCACCCGGGGGGGCCCTTCGAGGCCCAGATGGTCCAGGCGATGCGGGGGGCTGCTCGGGATCACTACTGGTCCTGTGTGCTGCAGGGCGACGGGCGCAACCGAGTCGAGTACGGCACCCTGGGGCCCTACCAGCGGGATCGACGCCTGGTTCCTCCCGCCTCGACGCTTCGCCCCAAGACCGGCTGGCGGGTCCGGCCCACGGAGATCCTCTCGCCCGCGGCGATCCCATGAGCGATGACGGGGATCGAGAGCACCGGGCCACGAGCGCCGATCAGAGCGCTCGTCTGCGCGCCCTGCCCAAGATCGATCGCCTGGTCCGGGCGCTGGGGGATGTGCCCCATGGCGTGGCCGTCGCCGCCGCCCGCCAGGTGGTCAGCGACGCCCGGGAGCGGGTGCTGGGGGGGCGGGAGGCCGGGGCGGCGCCTGAGCTGGAGCGCCGGGCCCGGGCCCGGGCGGCCCTGCTCCAGGAGGGGCGGCTGCGGGCCGTGATCAACGCCACCGGCGTGGTGGTGCACACCAACCTGGGGCGGGCCCCGTGGCCCGCCTCGGCCCGGGCGGCGGTGAGCCGGGCGGCCGGGTACTGCGATCTCGAGCTGGAGCTGGACTCGGGGCACCGTGGGGGGCGGCTGCGGGGGCTGACCGCTCAGCTGCGGGAGCTCACTGGGGCCGAGGACGCGCTGGTGGTCAACAACTGCGCCGCCGCGGTGCTGCTCGGCCTCACCGCCCTGGCCCGGGGGCGGGAGGTGATCGTGTCCCGGGGGGAGCTGGTGGAGATCGGAGGCTCCTTCCGGGTCCCTGACGTGATCGCGAGCGGGGGCGCGTCGCTGCGGGAGGTCGGCACCACCAACCGGACCCGGGTCGCCGACTTCGAGGCAGCGATCGGGCCTGAGACCGCCGTCCTGCTCAGGGTCCACCCCTCCAACTTCCGGATCGTGGGGTTCACCGAGGGCCCGGATCGTGCTGAGCTGGTCGCCCTGGGGCATGAGCGGGGGCTGGTGGTCCTCGAAGATCTGGGCTCGGGCAGCCTCGACGGCGCGCTAGGGGAGCCCTCGGTCCTCGATGCGCTGGCGGCGGGGGTCGATCTTGTGTTCTTCTCGGGGGACAAGCTGCTGGGGGGGCCCCAGGCTGGGATCGTGGCCGGTCGACACGACACAGTCCAGCAGCTGAGGCGTCACCCCCTGTACCGGGCCCTGCGGGTCGACAAGGTGATCCTCGCCGCCCTGGAGGCCACCCTCGGAGATCACCTCTGTGGTCGGATCCCTCCGGTCCTGCAGATGATCCATGCGCCCGGCCAGCTGCTGGAGGCCCGGGCCCAGCAGCTGGCCGGGGCCCTGGCCCTCCTGGGGGTCGACGCCGAGGTGATCGAGGACGTCGGCTATGTAGGCGGTGGGGCCCTGCCCGGCCAGGGCCTGCCCGGCTCCGTAGTCCGGATCGAGCCCCCCTCCCCTGACAGGATCGCGCGCACCCTGCGCCTCGGTCAGCCTCCGGTGGTGGTGCGGGTGGTCCGGGGCGGGCTCCAGCTCGATCCCCGCACGGTGGCACCCGAGCAGCTCCAGCCCCTGGCCGAGCGGGTGGCCGCGGTGGTGACAACCCGGTAGGAGACAGGCATGCCCAGCGAATTCTATGAATTGCTCGGTGTGGAAGCCACCTCCAGCGCAGCCCGCATCAAGAGCGCCTATGGACAGGCCCTGTCTCGGCTGGCCCGGAGGCGCCGGGCCCTGCTGGAGCAGGGGGGCGACACCAGCCAGCTCGATCTCCAGCGTGCTCACCTCGACGAGGCGTGGGAGGTGCTGTCCGATCCCCTCCGGCGAAGGCGCTACGACGCCATGCTGAGCTGGGCCGACGCCGAGTTCCGCGGGACCGACGTCGAGGAGCTCTGGCGCAGGGTGGGGGACGCCTTGGTCCACCCCGCCGCTGCGGTGGCCGCCAAGCTGCTGCGCGTCACGAGCCGGCTGCCCGAGATCGGCGTGCTCCCGCTGGCGCCGTCGGGAGCTGCGGTGGATCCCGCCACCCTGATCCCCCACGACGACGATCTGACGATCCCGAGGGGGATCGTCAGCGCTGCGCTGTCCGATCCAGGCACGGGGGTGGGCGATCGGGGGATCGAGGGCGGGCTGCTGGTGGAGGGAGACTCCGGCGAGCCGTCCGAGCCGCTGTCCTGGCCCGCTGCGGCCGACACCCCCACGGTCCCACCGCCGCGCACGGTGGCTCCGACGGGCCCGGGGCCCTCGCTGTTCCAGGCCGACACCTGGCTCGAGCCCACCCCCGCAGACGCCGCCACCGGCACCGCCACCGGCACCGGCACCGCCACCGGCACCGCCACCGCCACCGGCACCGCCACCGCCACCGGCACCGCCGCCGGGCGCAGCCAGTCCCCCGGTCGCTACAGCGATCCCCGGGTGATCGAGCTGTCGACCCCGGGCGAGGCTCCGCTGCGGGTGGTCGACGGCGCGCCGGGGAGCTCGGACGTGCTGGTGCTCCCGTCGCGGGGGCCCGGGGTCGAGATCCCCGACGCCTTGCCCGCAGACGAGCTCCAGGTGCTGATCGAAGAGCATGGCTACTCAGGGGTGCTGCTGCGCGAGGTGCGGCAGCGCATGGGGCTGTCGCTGCGCCAGGTCGCCGATCACACCCGGATCTCCGAGCGTTACCTCGAGGCCGTCGAGGACGAGATCCCCGCCGATCTGCCCGCCCCTACCTTCGTCCGGGGCTACGTCCGCGAGATCTCGCGGATGCTGCGGCTCGACGCCGACGCGGTGGTGGTCGGATACATGCAGCGCGGGATGGGGTGAGGGGCCCAGTGCGGCCCCTCCGATCCCCCCGATCAGGTCGACTCGACGTCGTCGTCTCCGAGCTGTTCCCCGAGCTCTCCCGCTCCCGGGCGGCGCAGCTGGTGCGGGACGGACGGGTGGCGCTGGCGGGCGCCGTGGTCCAGCGCCCCTCGGCCCGGGTCCAGGCCGGCGATTCGCTCACCGTGGATGTCCCCGCCCCACGCCCCTCGGAGCTGATCCCCGAGGCCCTGCCCCTGTCGATCGTCTACCAGGACGAGGATCTGGCGATCGTGGACAAGGCCGCGGGCATGGTGGTCCACCCCGCACCGGGGCACACCCGGGGGACCCTGGTCCATGCTCTGCTT
>DRPG01000405.1 GCA_011376105.1 Deltaproteobacteria bacterium | reverse complement strand
GGGGGCTCGACGATGTCGATCAGCTCCCCCACCTGGACTGGATCCACCTCGATGTCGAGGAACAGGGGGGTGCTCTGGGCCTCCACCGACGTCCCCTCGTCGTCGGTCCAGGTGGCGAGCAGGGGTGGGACCTCGTAGTGACCGGGCCCGCCCCGGAACACATAGCGCTGGGTCACCACGTCGCGGGCTCCGATCCGCTCGGTGATCGGCCGGCCATCGGCCACGAACTCGAGCCCTCCGGCCACTGGCTCTGGGAGCTCCACCCCCCCACCGACGTCGAACTCGGTCTGGACGATCAGGTTGCCCCCGCCCGCCCGGATCGGGCCATCGAGGAACACCCGGACCTCGATGGGGGGCTCCTCGAGATCGGGGGCGACGACGCCCGGGGGACCACAGCCCCCCAGCAGCCAGATCGCCCCGAGGATCGCTGTGCTCATCGCCGCGCCCCCTCTCGGTGGAAGTAGGCCATCAGGGCCGCGAAGGGATCATCTCGGGTCGAGATGGACACGACCCGTGCTCCGGATCTGCGGATCTGCTGGGCCCGCTCTTCAGGGGAGCGCCGGCCCCGGAGGCGGGAGCCATCGACCAGCCTCCGTTGACCGGTCTCGGCGTCGACCACCTCGATCAGGCCCAACCGGCCGAGCCCGTCGTCGATGGGATCGTGGACCAGCACGGCGTGGACCTTGTGCCTGCGGGTCAGGGGGCCGAGGGTCCGCGCCCAGTCTCCATCGTCGAGGAAATCGCTCACCAGGACCAGGACCGCCCGGCGGCGCTGGACCCCCTGGACGAAGCGCAGCGCCTCGGCGATGTCGGTGCCCCGGTGCTGGCCCGAGGCGGTGAACGCGGCCTGGATCACGGCCCACACGTGGCCCCGGCTCTTGCGGGGGGGCAGGTAGGCCTCGACCATGTCGGTGAAGGTGATCAGCCCGATCCGATCCTGGTTGCGGATGCTGGCGTAGGCCAGCCCCCCTGCGATCCGGGCGATCTGCAGCCGGCGATCGGTGCGCCCGTCGCGGCCCCCGGTGCCCACCTGGGCCGAGCCCGACACATCGATCAGCAGCAGGACGGTGGCCTGGCGCTCCTCCCGGAACACCTTGATGTGAGGCTCGCCGGTGCGGGCGGTGACGTTCCAGTCGATATGGCGGACATCATCGCCCGGCACATACTCCCGGACCTCTTCGAACTCCATGCCCTGGCCCCGGACCGCCGAGCGGTACTCACCGGCGAACAGCGAGTCCACTCTCCGCCCCGCCGAGACGTGTAGGCGGCGGAGCTCGCGCAGCTCTTCCGGTGTGAGGTCAGCCATGTGACCCGCCCCTCCCTCTCAGTGCTGATCGACCTTCTCGAGGATGCGCTGCACGAGCTGCTCAGCATCGATCCCGTCGGCCTCGGCCTCGTAGGTGGGCAGGATCCGGTGACGCAGCACCTCGGGTGCGATCGCCTTGACATCTTCGGGCAGGGCAAAGCCCCGCCCGTCGAGGAACGCGTGGGCCCGGGCGGCCGCCGCCAGGGCGATGCTGGCCCGTGGAGAGGCGCCGAACTCGATCGTGCGGGCCAGCTCGGCATCGATCGAGCCCGGCTCCCGCGTGGCCCGCACCAGATCCACGATGTACCGCATCAGCACATCGGTCACCTTGATGTGCCGGGTCAGGGCCTGGGCCTGCAGCAGCTTCTCGGAGCCCATCACCCCCGACAGCCCCGGGATCGGCTGTGAGGATCGCGCGATGATCTCGAGCTCCTCCTCGAGGGAGGGGTAGGTCACCTTCAGCTTGAGCATGAAGCGATCCACCTGGGCCTCGGGCAGCGGGTAGGTACCCTCCTGCTCGATCGGGTTCTGGGTGGCCAGGACCAGGAACGGAGAGGGCAGCGACATGGTCTCATCGCCGATCGTGACCTGGCGCTCCTGCATCGACTCGAGCAGGGCCGACTGCACCTTGGGCGGAGCCCGGTTGATCTCATCGGCCAGCAGGATGTTGGCGAACACAGGGCCGAGGTGGGTGCGGAACTCGCCGCGCTTGGGCTCGTAGATCTGGGTACCGACCACATCGGCGGGGAGCAGATCCGGGGTGAACTGGATCCGGCTGAAGCGGAGCTGCATCGCGTCGGCCAGCGCCTTGACCGCGGTGGTCTTCGCCAGGCCCGGGACGCCCTCCAGCAGCACGTGGCCATTGGCCAGCAGCCCGATGAGCAGGCGATCGACCATATACCTCTGCCCGACGAGGACCCGGGCCATCTCCTCCCTGGCCTGCTCGAGGGCCGGGGCGATCCCCTTGATCTGGTCCTCGACCTGCCCGACCGTCTGCTCCATCGCTGGTGCTCCTTGTCGCTGCCCCGAAGATAGCGCGTTGGAGGCGTCGGCTGCAGGGGTCGCGACAAGGGGCGACAACGTCGCCTAGCTCGTCGCTTCCGCCGCTGGGATCCGCGGCCTCGGGATCGGGGGTGCCCGGCGATCGATCGCTGGGTGCCGCGGGGCGAACGTCAGGGGGGGCCGCTCCCCCGGGGGTCGCTCGGTCGGCGGGGCCCGCGCGACGGCTCCTACGCCGGACGCCCGATCCCGGTTGAGTCACCCCGTGATCTTCTCGAACAGGCTCTTCCAGAACCCGCGCTCCTGGATCGTGGCGCCCTGCAGCTCGGCCAGCTTGCGCAGCAGCTCCTCCTCCTCCTCGGACAGCTCGTTGGGCACGTCGACCACCAGCCGCACGTGCTGATCGCCGCGGGCCCCCCGCCTCCGGAGGTGCTCCACCCCCTTGCCCCGCAGCACCGAGACGTGGCCGCTGTCGGTGCCTCGCTTGACGTGCAGCTCCTCCTCGCCGTGGACCGTGGGCACGATGATGTCGCCGCCCAGCGCCATGATCGTGTAGGGCACGGGGATGGTGGCGTACACATCGGCCCCGTCACGCTTGAACAGCTCGTGGGGCTCGACCGCCAGCGTCACGTACAGATCCCCTGGGGGGGCGCCCGCGTCGCCGGCCTCGCCCGCGTCGCTGTGGCGGATCTGCAGGCCTGAGTACGAGCCCGCCGGGACCCGGATCTCCATCTCGGAGCTCTCCCGGATCTTCCCGGAGCCTCCGCAGTCGCCACAGCGATCGTCGGGGGCGATCATCTGGCCCTGACCCCGGCAGGCGGGGCAGGTGGTGCGGATCCGGAGGAAGCCCTGGGCGCTGATCACCTGCCCGGCCCCACCACAGGTGGAGCAGGAGGTCGGGGACGCACCCTTCTTGAGGCCCCGGCCCGAGCAGGTCTCACACTGGATCCGGCGGGGCACCTCGATGGTCTTGGTGACCCCGTGGGCGGCCTCCATGAAGGAGATCCGGAGCGGGTACTCGAGATCGGCACCCCGGCGGGGCCCCCGGCGCTGGCCCCGCCCCCCGAACAGATCCGCGAAGCCGCCCCCGAACAGGCTCTCGAAGATGTCCTGGACGTTGGCGTAGTTCAGATCGGGGCCCATGCCCCGGCCCCTCAGCCCCTCGTGACCGTACTGATCGTAGATCCGACGCTTGTCGTCGTTGGAGAGCACGTCGTAGGCCTCGGTGGCTTCCTTGAAGCGCTCCTCGGCCCCGGGTTCCTTGTTCAGATCAGGATGGTACCTCCTCGCGGCCTTCTTGAAGGCCTTCTTGATCTCCTGCACGGACGCTGTGCGATCGACCTCGAGCACCTCATAGTAGTCGCGCGGCACATCTCCCCCTGTAGGGACGCCCGCCCCCCGGGATCGGAGAGCGGGCGTGGGCTCATGAACGAGTGAGTCTAGGCGTCTTCGTATTCTGCGTCGATGACATCGTCGTCACCACCGCCACCCGGGCTCCCCCCGCCGGCGTCACCACCGGGCGGGGTCTGGCCACCGGAGGCCTCGTACATGACCTGGGCGAGCTTGTGGCTCGCGGCGGTCAGGCTCTCGAGGGCCCCCTTGACCTTGGGCAGATCGTCGGAGTCCTTGGCCTCGCGGGCGCGGCCGAGCTCAGCCTCAAGCTCCGTCCTCTCGGACTCGGGCAGCTTGTCGCCGTGCTCGCCCAGCGTCTTCTCCACCTCGTAGATCCGGGTGTCGAGTTGGTTGCGGGCCTCGATGAGCTCCCGGCGCTGCTGATCCTCGGACTCGTGGCTCTTGGCCTCGTCGACCATGCGGTTGATCTCGGCCTCGGACAGCCCGGAGGAGGCCTCGATCGTGATCTTCTGCTCACGGTTGGTCGCCTTGTCCTTCGCGGACACGCTCAAGATCCCGTTGGCGTCGATGTCGAAGGTGACCTCGATCTGGGGGATCCCCCGGGGTGCGGGCGGGATGTCGGTGAGGCGGAAGTTGCCGATGAGCTTGTTGTCGCGCGCCATCTGACGCTCGCCCTGGAAGACGTAGACATCGACCGCGGTCTGGTTATCGGCGGCGGTGCTGAAGATCTCGGTCTTGCTGTGGGGGATGGTGGTGTTCCTGGGGATCATCACCGTGTTGACCCCGCCCAGGGTCTCGATGCCCAGGGACAGCGGCGTGACGTCGAGCAGCAGCATGCTGGTGACGTCGCCGTCGAGCACACCGGCCTGGATGGCCGCGCCCACAGCCACCACCTCGTCGGGGTTGACCGAGCGGTTGGGATCCTTGCCGAACAGCTCCTTGACCCGGCGCTGGACCAGCGGGATCCGGGTCGAGCCGCCGACGAGGATCACCTCGTCGATCTGAGACGGGTCGAGGCCGGAGTCCTTGATCGCGCGGCGACAGGGCTCCAGCGTACGCTCGACGATCGGATCGATCATCCGCTCGAAGTCGGAGCGGGACAGGCTGATCTGCAGGTGCTTGGGGCCCGAGGCGTCGGCCGTGAGGAACGGCAGGTTGACCTCGGTGTTCTGGGCGGTGGACAGCTCCACCTTTGCCTTCTCGGCCGCATCTTTGAGGCGCTGGACCACGATGGTCTGCCCCGCGAGATCGATGCCGTTCTCCTTCTTGAACTCGCTGATCAGCCACTTGATCAGTACATCGTCGATGTCGTCGCCGCCGAGGTGGGTGTCGCCGTTGGTGGCCTTGACCTCGACCACGTCGTCGCCCACCTCGAGGATCGAGATGTCGAAGGTGCCTCCACCGAAGTCGTAGACCGCGATCACCTCATCGGACTTCTTGTTCAGGCCATAGGCCAGGGCCGCCGCGGTGGGCTCGTTGATGATCCGCTTGACCTCGAGGCCCGCGATCCGGCCCGCGTCCTTGGTGGCCTGGCGCTGGCTGTCGTTGAAGTAGGCGGGGACCGTGATCACCGCCTCGGTGACCGGCTGCCCCAGGTAGCGCTCAGCCTGCTGCTTGAGCTTCTGGAGCACCATCGCGGAGATCTCGGGCGGCGAGTACTCCTTGTCGTCGATCCGGATCCGGCAGTCGCCGTTGGAGGCGCGCACCACCTTGTACGGCAGGCGGCTGACCTCGGCCTCGCTCTCGTCGAACTTGCGTCCGATCAGGCGCTTGGAGGAGTAGACCGTCTGCTCCGGCTTCGTGATGGCCTGTCGCCTCGCGACGATCCCGACCGTGCGTTCCCCGTCTGGACCGAAGGCCACCACCGACGGGGTGGTCCGGGCCCCCTCCTCATTGACGATGACGGTGGGTTGATCCCCTTCCATCACGGCAACGACGGAGTTGGTCGTTCCCAGGTCGATCCCAATGGTCTTGCCCATGCTGTCCACCCCCAGGCACCGCGGCTGCAGCGCGACGCGTATGATGGTTCAATGCTCGATTCTTGGCCGACCTTCGAGACAAGGCCATGACCCTCACGGCATAGCTAAGCGCGACCGCCAGGCCGTCAACCGGTCATGGCACGATCCGACCCAACACAGGAAAAAGATCTTTCCTTAGGCGAGCTGAATCCCCGAACATTCTGGTTCGATCCGCTGCGGGGCGGCGGGGGTTGAGCGGGGGGGGTTGACGGTCTGCGAGGGGTGGCTACTCGTTGCGCCCATCGGCGCGTGGATCGAAGCGTCCGCTCCGATCCACGCGCTCGTAGCCCCCAACCATCACTCACTCCGGAGGAGGCCATGGCCAACTTCCGTCCCCTGTATGACCGAGTGCTCGTCAAGCGTCTGGAGAGCGAGCAGAAGTCCGCCGGCGGTCTGTTCATCCCTGAGACCGCCAAGGAGAAGCCCCAGCAGGCCGAGGTCATCGCCGTCGGCACCGGGCGCCTCACCGACAGCAACGAGACCGTCGCGCTGATCGTGAAGCCCGGCGACAAGATCTTGTTCGGCAAGTACGCCGGCGACGAGATCAAGCTCGACGGAGAGGAGCACATCATCCTGCGAGAGTCCGACATCCTCGCGATCGTCGAGGGATAGGAGGTCCCAGATGGCTGCAAAGATCATCGAGTTCCGCGAGTCCGCCCGCAGTGAGATCCTCCAGGGGGTCAACACTCTGGCCAACGCGGTCCGCGTCACCCTCGGCCCCAAGGGTCGCAACGTCGTGCTGCAGAAGAGCTTCGGTGCCCCCGTCGTCACCAAGGACGGCGTGACCGTCGCCAAGGAGATCGAGCTCAAGGAGCGCTTCCAGAACATGGGCGCGCAGATGGTCAAGGAGGTCGCCAGCAAGACCAGCGACGTCGCCGGCGACGGCACCACCACCGCCACCGTGCTGGCCCAGGCGATCTTCGAGGCGGGCAGCAAGCTCGTCGCCGCCGGCGCCAACCCGATGGACATCAAGCTCGGCATCGACGCGTCGATCCAGGCGGTGACCGAGCACCTCAAGGGCCAGGCCAAGGAGTCCAACGACCACGCCCAGATCGCGCAGGTGGCCACCATCAGCGCCAACGGCGACACCGAGATCGGTGAGATCATCGCCAAGTGCATGGACAAGGTCGGAAAAGACGGCGTGATCACCGTCGAAGAGGCCAAGGGCATGGAGACGACCTACGATGTCGTCGAGGGCATGCAGTTCGACCGAGGCTACCTGTCCCCGTACTTCGTCACCGATCAGGATCGGATGGAGTGCGTGCTCGAGAACCCCTACATCCTCGTGCACGAGAAGAAGATCTCGAACATGAAGGATCTGCTCCCGCTGCTCGAGAAGGTGGCGGAGTCCAGCAGGCCCCTGATCGTGATCGCCGAGGACATCGAGGGTGACGCGCTGGCCACCCTGGTGGTCAACACCCTGCGCAAGACGCTGGTGACCTGCGCGGTCAAGGCCCCGGGCTTCGGCGATCGTCGCAAGGCCATGCTGGGCGATATCGCCACCCTGACCGGCGCCAACCCGGTGATGGAGGATCTCGGGGTCAAGCTCGACAGCATCACCCTCGACGATCTGGGTCAGGCCGAGCGGATCGTGGTCAACAAGGACACCACCACCATCGTGGGCGGTGAGGGCTCCCGCACCGATCTGGGCGCACGGGTCAAGCAGATCCGAGCCCAGATGGAGGAGACCAGCTCCGACTACGATCGCGAGAAGCTGCAGGAGCGCCTCGCGAAGCTGGTCGGCGGGGTGGCCGTGATCCAGGTCGGGGCCGCCACCGAGATCGAGATGAAGGAGAAGAAGGCCCGGGTCGAGGACGCGCTGAACGCGACCCGAGCCGCCGCTGAGATGGGCATCGTGCCCGGCGGCGGGGTGGCCCTGATCCGGGCCCGCGGCAGCCTGGACGCCCTGTCCCACACCGGCGATCAGCGCTTCGGCATCGACATCATCCGCGAGGCCTGCGAGGCGCCGCTGCGGGGGATCGCGCGCAACGCCGGGGTCGACGCCTCGATCGTGGTGCACAAGGTGCTCGAGCGCGACGCGGCCTGGGGCTGGAACGCAGCCGACAACACCTTCGGTGACATGTTCGAGCTGGGCATCATCGATCCCACCAAGGTCACGGTCACCGCCCTGCAGAACGCGGCGTCGGTGGCCGGCCTGCTGCTCACCACCGAGGCGATGATCGCCGAGAAGAAGGACGACGAGTACGAGGACTAGGAGCCCGTCGAGCGTCGGATCGCGGGGCGACGGGTCCTAGATCCCTCGCCCGCTGTCCGCGGGGCCGCCGGTCACCACCGGCGGCCCCTGCTGCCTAAGGGCTCCACGCTGGATCCCTCGTCCCCGAGCCACCTCCACGGAGCCGAGCGACCTCACCGGCTCCGCAGCAGCTCCCGGAGATGCTGCAGCCGCTTTGTCTCGAGCTCGTCGGGGGGAGGATAGCGCAGGTGCAGGCCACGCAGGGCCTCCACCACGGTGCGCGCCACCGCCAGCCGCAGGGTCGGCTTGTGATCGGCGGGGATCGCATACCACGGGGCCCAGGGCCTGCTCGTTGCGTTCAGCGCCTCCTCGTAGGCGGACATGTACGCGTCCCAGTGGCGCCGCTCCTCGACGTCGGCCTCGTTGAACTTCCAGTTCTTCTCGGGGCGCTCGATCCGATCGAGGAACCGCCGCCGCTGCTCCTCAAGGGACACGTTCAGGAAGAACTTGAGGATCACGGTGCCGTTCCGCGCCAGGTGGCGCTCGAGATCATGGATCGACTCGAGGCGCTCGCGCCACAGCTCAGACCCCGCCGGGCGCCACGGGAGGCGCTGGTGCTCCAGGATCTCGGGGTGCACCCGGACGATCAACACCTCCTCGTACCAGGAGCGGTTGAACACTCCGATCCGCCCGCGCTCGGGCAGGCAGCGGGTGCAGCGCCAGAGGAAGTCGTGATCCAGCTCCTGCGCCGAGGGCTTACCGAAGGAGAACACCTGACAGCCCGCGGGATCGACCCCGGTGAGGACCCTGCGGATCGTGCTGTCCTTGCCGGCGGCGTCCATCGCCTGGAACAGCAGCAGCACCGACACCTTGTTGTGGGCGTACAGCACCTGCTGGAGCCGCCCCAGCTCCTCGACGGCGTCCTCGAGCGCTCTGCGGAGCCGCTTCTTCCCACCCCGATCGTCGCCGGGGGAGGTGGGGGCCCGGGACAGCTTGAAGGAGCTATCGAAGGGCACCAGGTGGGGGGTCCGGGGGGCCTCGAGCATGCGCGTCACCGTCCTGTGGGGCGCATCCTACCGCAGTGATACAGTCCAGCGGCGAGGGAACCAATGGCCGACGACGTGCAGCTGTCCGTGCAAGGCGGGGTGGCGTTCATCCAGCTGAACCGCCCCAGCACCGGGAACGCGATCCTAGGCCCGATGTTCGACAGCTTGAGGAAGATCGTGCTCAAGCTGGCCGATGCACCCCCACAGTTCCTCGTCCTGTCTGGAGAGGGCGCCGACTTCTGCACCGGCCTCGAGCTCGAGGCCGGCGATCCACTCTACGGCATGCTCGAGTCGATGATGTCCAGCCGGGACGCCTACCGGGTCCAGGAGCTGATCACCCGCCTCCGGGGCACCTTCGACGCGATGGGGAGGCTCCCCTGCCCGATCATCGCGGCCATCGAGGGGACCTGCCACGGCGCGGGGCTGGAGCTGGCCCTGATCGCGGATCTCCGGATCGCGTCGGATGAGGCGACCTTCGCCCTGCCCGGCGTCCGCAGCGGCCTGCTCACCGGGCTGGGGGGTCTGGTGCAGCTGTCGCTGCTGGTGGGCCCGGCCCGGGCTGCCGCCCTCACCCTCACGGGCAGCACCCTCGACGCCAGCGAGGCGATGTCCCTGGGCCTGGTCTCCCGGCTGTGTCCGCCGGGCATGGCGAGGGCCGGCGCCCTGGATCTGGTGGCGGAGATGCAGCGCACCAGCCCGACCGCCCGCCGGCAGACCCTGCTCGCCCACCGGGCCATCCGCCAGAAGATGGCCGAGGGCCTGTTCGAGCACGAGAGCCAGTGTGCCGCGCGGACCTGGATCTCCGGCGAGTGGCAGCAGGGCCTGAGCGCCCGGCGGTCCGGCCGGGAGCCCAGCTGGTAGTCATGGCGCCCCCCCCCTCGATCTGGCTGCGGATCCTCGCCGCCACCGTCGGTGCGAGCACCCTGTCGCTGCTCGCGCCCCCGGCCAACTGGCACGCGCTACACTGGATCGCGTACCTGCCCATGTTCTGGGCGCTGCACCCCGAGACCCCCCGGGCCAACCGCTGGCTGTCGGTCCTGTACGGCACCCTCGGGGTCGCGCTGCTGTTCCGGTGGATCGTCCACACGATCACGGTGTTCAGCCCCTCGATCCCGTTCGTCGGGGCGGTGGGGATCCTGCTGCTGTTCGGCTTGGTCTTTGGGCTGCCCTACCTGCTGCTGTGGCCCTCGGTCCACCCCCTGCGACGGCGCGTCGGGATCAGCTGGGTGTTCCTGCTGCCCGCGCTGCAGGTGGTGATCGAGTGGCTGTCTGCTTGGTTGCTGCTGTTCCCCTACAACCACGGCGTCAGTCAGTACCGCTTCCCCTACACCTGGCAGCTCGCCTCCGTCACCGGCGTCTGGGGGCTGACCTACCTGGTGTTCCTCTCCAACACGGCGCTCGCAGAGGTGCTGTACCGCCACCGGGAGGGCCGGGCGATCCCATGGGCCACCGTGTCGTCGGTGGTCGCGATCCTCTCGGGGGTCGTCCTGTTCGGGGCCTGGCGCTACGAGCGTGTCGAGGCCGCGCTGCGCGACGCACCCACCCTCCGGGTCGCCCAGCTCCAGTCCGACAAGGGCATGGAGTACAGGATGTCCCACTCGCGTCAGGAGGGCTTCGAGGACTGGCTCCGGCAGACCCAGTCCGTCCCCGCGGGCACCGATCTGGCGGTGTGGGCCGAGGGCGCGTGCCCCTTCGATCTCAACGAGTCCCCCGGTGTCTCCGAGATCCCGCGCCTGCTGCTGTCAGAGACCGCGAAGGCCAAGGACATGGAGCTGATCATCGGCGCAGGCACCCGGATCCGCAGGCTCGACGAGGCGACGGGCGAGCAGGTCATGTACAACTTCAACTCCGTCTACCACTTCAACTCCGATGGGCAGGTCGACGGCCGCTACGACAAGATGGTCCCCCTGCCCTTTGGAGAGTACCTCCCCCTGGGAGGCTACCTCCCTGGCCTGTCCAGGGCGCTCGGGATCGGCTCGTTCGAGGCAGGAGACGTCCCGATCGTGTTCGACGGTGAGCACGCACGGATCGCCTCGCCGATCTGCTATGAGGCGATCCTGCCGAGCGTCTGCCGCATGTTCACCGACGCCGAGCTGTTCGTCACCGTGACCAACGATGCCTGGTTTGGAGACACCGCCTCGCCCCACCAGCACGCCATGCTCGCCGCGGTCCGGGCCACCGAGCTCGGGGTGCCGGTGTTCCGCTCGGCCTACACCGGCGTGTCGATGGTGATCGAGCCCCACGGCGCGATCCACTACGAGACCAGACCCTTCACCGAGGTCGCCCGGGTGGTCGAGGTCCGCCTTGGTCACCGGCGCACCTTCTACGCGATCTGGGGAGACTGGTTCGTCGTCCTCTGCGCCCTGAGCCTCTCGGTGGTGGCCAGACAGCCGAGGCCACGAGCTCACCCCTGAAGAGCAGGGGCTCGGTGAGGTCCCGCGGCCATGCACCCACCCCTCGAGCTCCTCATGGAGCCCGAAGGCGCCACTCGGGGGTGGGTGTGGAGACTGAAACTCCAGAGGCACGGTGCTGAGAGTGACCTCAGCAGACGTGGTGCCCTAACCGAGCCCCCTCGATCCGTCGAGCGGGGCCCAGGGAGCGTCGGGCTCGGCGATCAGCGGACGATCAGCGGACGATCAGCGGACGATCACGCGACGGGTCACCACCGGACGGGTCACCACCGTGCGCTGGATCACGACCGGGGGCCGGTGCTGCCAGTGGCCCGAGACCCACACCCGGTTTCCGTAGGGACCCTGGCGCCAGTAGCCATCGACCCACACGTGGTGGGGGCCGGGCCGCGCGGGCCGGATGACCACGCTCGGGGGGGTGACGACCACGCTCGGGGTGGTGACGGTGACGCCCACGAGGGGAGCAGCGGCGGCGGGGGTGGCGAGGCCCAGGGCGGCCACGGTCAGGGTCGCCGCAAGCGCGCTCTTCAGGTAGCTCATCATGGTCTCCTCCTGTGTTGTGGGAGAGACGCGGGCCCAGAGCGGACCATTCACCCCAGCGCCGCTTTCTAGAACTATCCAGGATGTTTGCCCACTATCTATGGACGCTCCCCTGCCCGCGTCGGGAACCTGTCAACCCAAGGTGAACGCTCACCCCACACTTGACAGTGAGGGGGACGCGAGCGTACTGTGAGTTATAGCAATCGAAGAGTTCGAGATAGCCTCCTTCGCCGGCACTTCACCAGGCAAAGCTCTTGCGTCTCCTCCATCTCTAGCGGTGGGTTCGGGCGGAGGGGGCTCTCGGATCCCCCAGTGGAGCGAGCTCCCCTCTAGGAGATCGGGTCGAGGACCCATGCCTCCCTCACCTCTCCCAAGATCCCGCTCTCAACCTGGATGTCCGCTGGCCATCCCCCACGGTGTGGGATAGTGTGCGGGTACGCGCTGTAGGAGCCACCCATGCTGGTCGCCGGGTTCCTCGGGGGCATGATCGGAGCCCCCGAGCTCGCCATCATCCTAGTCCTCGTGCTGATCCTGTTTGGCGCCGGGCGGTTGCCGCAGGTGCTGGAGTCCTTCGGGAAGGGCATCAAGGCCTTCCGCAACGCCTCCCGCGATGATCTCGATGATCCACTCGAGGTGAGCGAGCCCGCCAAACGAGAGCTCTCCACCGAGAGCGTCGCCGAGGCACAGGAGGTCGAGCAGAAACAGCCCCAGGCTGCGTCCTAGCTCCCTTCAGGGGAGCGCATGCCCCCCCGAGATCACCAACATGGCGTCGCTGCCGGTCGGCTGCTGGATCAAGGCCGCGGCGCTCGGTGGCTCCCCCGGCGGGGGCCGCATCACGACCAGATCGCCAGGCCCCCCCGGGATCAGCCGGCCCAGCTCCGGCCGCCCCAGGGCACGGCCGGCGATGGAGGTGATCCCGAGCAACACCTCGTCGATGGTGAGACCCATGGTGATCGCGGCCAGGGTGGCCACGGTCCAGGGATCATACACCGGAGAGGTGCCGGGGTTGAGATCGGTGGCCACCGCCAGAGGCACGCCGGCCTCCCGCAGGGCCGCCACCGGTGGCGGCCGATCCCGGAGGTACAACATCGCGCCCGGCAGCAACACGGCGATCGTGCCCGCCCGGGCCATCGCGGCGATCCCCGCCTCGTCGATGCGCTCGAGGTGGTCCGCCGACAGCGCCCCCAGCCCCGCGGCCATCGCAGCGGCTCCAGTGAGCGTGACCTGCTCAGCATGGATCCGAACCCCCAAGCCCAGCGCCTGGCCCGCCCGGAGGATGGCCTCGCCCTCGTCAACGGTGAACGCACCCCGATCGACATACACATCCACGAAGTCGGCGTGGGGAGCAGCCAGGGGCAGCTGCGCCTCGATCACCTCCCGCACATAGCCCGCACGCCTGGATCGGTGCGACGCAGGCACGGTGTGGGCCCCGAGGAAGGTGGTGAGCACCCGGACCCCGGCGAGCTGCCCAGCGCGGCGGGCCGCCCGCAGCAGCTTGGCCTCGTCCGCCGGAGACAGCCCGTAGCCGGACTTGATCTCCACCGTGGTGACCCCCCGCGATCGCAGACGGACCAGGCGAGCCGCCGCTAGCTCCGCCAGCACGTCCTCGCTGCTGGCCCGGGTGGCGGCCACCGTGGACAAGATCCCCCCGCCGGACTCGAGGATCGCGCTGTAGTCCTCCCCGGCCAGGCGACGGAGGAGCTCGTCGGCGCGGCTGCCGGCCCACACCGCGTGGGTGTGGCACTCCACCAGCCCCGGCAGCCCGATCGTGCCAGGCAGCGAGCGCACCGTCGGGGCGTCGGGGGCCTGGGCGGACGACCCCAGCCAGGCCACCCGCCCCCCAGAGAACGCCACCGCGGCGTCGGAAATCTGCCCCAAAGAGCCGTCCCCCAGGGAGGGATCCATGGTCAGCAGGCACGCCAGATCCTTCACCACCAGCTCGATCTCACCCATCCGATACACTCCCTCGATGTGCGCTCTGATGTACACGATGCTGTGCCTCGTGCTGTCGGGTGTGCCGAGCGCCCTCGCAGGCCCCGGTGTGCCCCCCCCAAGCCCCGGTGTGCCCCACGCCCGGCCGATGGCGCCCACCGCGACGGCGATCCCCACGATCGAAGGGCTCGCCCGCCGCTACGCCGATCCCCGCACCCTGCCGGGCGGAGGCGCGCAGCTCAAGGTGCGCAACCCCCACGTCGCCCGCTGTGTGCTCCGCCTCGACGGGATCGATCTCGGTGAGGTGGATCCCCTGGGCTGGGTGCGCCTGCAGGGGCTCCGGGCCGGCCCGTGGCAGCTCCACTGGATCACCCCCGATGGGTTCGAGCGCGCCGAGGAGGTGATCGCTACAGCACCGCCCCCGGCTCGATCGTCGCGTTCTTCTTCACGATGATGATCCCGTCGCGCAGGCACCATGCGTCGTGCTCCTCGTCTCCCCGCCCGGGATCCCCATGGATCACGGCGCCGGCGCCGATCCGGGCGTTCTTGTCGATGATCGCTCGCTTGACCGAGGCCCCCTCGCCGATCCCCACCGGGATCCGGCCCTGCTCGATCACCCGCTGGCGGGTCTCGTCGACCTCGTAGAAGTCTGCTCCCATCAGGATGCTGTCCTCGACGCGGCTGCCGGGCAGCAGCCAGGCCCGCTGACCCACGGTGGAGTGCACCACCCGGGCACCATGGAGCAGACAACCCTCTGCAACCAGCGAACGCTCGATGAAGGCATGCCGGTAGATCGTGGGGGGCAGAAAGCGGGCCCGGGTGTAGATCGGCGCCTCGGGCACATAGAACCGGAACGGAGGGTCGTCCTCGGTGAGCATCAGGTTGGCGTCGAAGAACGACTGGATGGTCCCGATGTCCTCCCAGTAGTCCTCGAAGAGAAAGGCCGAGACCCGGTGGGTGCGCAGCGCTCCGGGGAGGATGTGGCGCCCGAAGTCCATCGTCGCGTCGTCCTCGAGGAGCTCCCGCAGGACCCCGGCGCGGAAGACGTAGACCCCCATCGAGGCGAGGTGCTCACGATCGGTGCCCCACCGCCGCCGCAGCGATCCGGGGACCTCCAGCGCAGAGAGATCCTCGTCGTCCGCCGGCTTCTCCTGGAAGCGCTGCACCATGCCCTGCGCGTCGGGGGCGATCACCCCAAGACCCGAGCACTCGCGGCGGTACACCGGGATCGCCGCGACGGTGATGTCGGCGCCTTGCTCCTCGTGGTGGGAGACGAGGTGATCGTAGCGCATCCGGTAGAGGTGATCTCCAGAGAGGATCACCACGTGCTCTACACCCTCGCGGACGAACCGATGCAGGTGCTTGCGCACCGCGTCTGCGGTGCCCTGGAACCAGTCGTCGCCCTTGCGATCGGTCTGCTCCGCCGCGAGCACCTCGACAAACCCGCTGGTGAACATGTCGAAGCGGTAGGTCCGGGCGATGTGGGCGTTGAGCGAGGCGCTGTTGAACTGAGTGAGCACAAAGATCTGGCGCAACCCACTGTTGATCGCGTTTGACAGCGGGATGTCGATCAGGCGGTACTTCGCCGCCAGCGGCACCGCCGGCTTGGCCCGCTCAGCGGTCAGTGGGTACAGACGGGAGCCACGCCCACCACCGAGCACCACGGTTATCGTCCTGCCCCTCGCCACAGCCGCCTCCCGGTTCGGGTCCAGGTTATCCCGTGCAGATGCAGGCGCCGATGATCCCGCTCGTCTCGGTCCAGGGGCGAGCCCCGGCCACGATCCTGGCCCCGATCCTGGCTAGGATCAGGGCCACGATCGGGGCCACGATCCTGGCGTGTGGAGGCTGCAGCGGCGTCTGCAGGGGCCCGGGCTGTGAGGCCTCCTGGCCCGCGGCCCGCCTGTCGGTGTTCGAGCAGGGCCCCCAGGGCTCGAGCAGCGCCACGCCGGAGGCCTGGGCCCCAAAGCTGGGGGTGCTGGCCGACGCGCTGGCGCTGCAGGAGGGCACCGCTGAGCAAGGATCGTCCTGGTCCGTGGCGTTCCTCGCCCACCGGATCGTGATCGGACAGCCCGACAACGATCGCGTCGATCAGCTCGATCTCACCGACGATCCCTCAGAGCCCAGCGCGACGTGGCTCGATGAGGAGGGCAAAGATCGGTTCGGTGCCTCGGTGGCGGTGTCCGTCCGGGGGCAGGCCTTCGATCTGTGGGTGGGGGCGCCCGAGCGCGAGCTGTCCCGGGGGGCGGTGTACCTGTTCCGTGGGGTCCAGGGAGGAGGAGGCCGCAGCGCAGCGCAGGCCGATCTCATCGTCGAGGGGGTGACCCCCGCAGATCGCCTCGGGCAGCAGATCGTCGTGTGCGATGATCTCACCGGCGACGGCGCCTCCGAGATCCTGATCAGCTCCCCCTGGTTTGGCCACGATCCAGAGCTGTGGCCCTTCGATTCAGTCCCCCCCGATCTGGCGGGGGCGGTGTTCCTGCTGGAGTCCGAGCGCGTCGCCGAGGCGACGGGCCAGGTCTTCCCCTGGGAGATCGGCCGCACCTGGTGGGGCGGGAGCACAGGGGAGGGAGCCGGCAGCGCCCTGGCCTGTGGCCGGGAGATCCTGATCGGGGCCCCCTGGTACCGGGAGCCGGGCTCGTCGGGCAGCGACGATCCCAGGGGGCGGATCTACCGGCTGACCCCCCTCCCCGACTCAGGACCCCTCGAGGACGTGGTCGAGCCCCTCAACGGCCCCGATGGCTCCGACTGGTTCGGCTCCTCGGTGGCCCTGCTGGATCAGCGCGACACCAAGGCGTTCGCCGTGGGATGCCCCGGCTACCGACGCGGGGCGGGGCGGGTGCTGCTGTACGCCCTCGACGAAGAGGGCGCGCCGATCACCCCCGTCACCTTCGTGCAGTCGACCGATCGCAGCGATCACTTTGGCCGCACCCTGTACGCCGGCGATCTCGACGCCGACGGCTTCGACGATCTCATCGTCGGCAACCCCGACTACACCGAGCTGCCCAACGGCTACGACATCGGCAGGCTGTGGATCTGGCTCGGGGACAACCGCGACACCTGGCGGGAGGGGCTGCCCGCCAGCACCGCAGACCACGAGATCGTGGGACAGCAGCCGTTCCTGCGGATCGGGCGCGGCGTGCACGTCGGAGATCACGACGGAGACGGCTACGACTCCCTGCTGGTGCCGACCCGGGCCCCGAGCCCCGCCGGAGGATAGCCACCCCCGCTGAGCCACGGATCCAGCAGAGGCCAGGCAAGGACCAGCGAGCCGGCCGGGGCGGCTGCGAGTCAGCAGGGACCAGCGAGCCGGCCGGGGCGGCTGCGAGTCAGCCCGGCTTTGGCTCAGCGGTGTCCGACAGCACCTCGATCGGAGCACACATCTCACGGACGAACGCCATATGGGGTCGGATCTCCTCCTGGCCCCAGCGCACCGCGGTCATCGCGTCGCGCACCGACGGCACCAGGTTCACCGGCGACGGGGTGCGCTGGTGGGGCAGGTAGAGATCGGCGAACCGTCGATCCTGATCCACGTTGGCCGAGCGCACCGCCTGCTGCAGCGGGAACCAGGCCAGCCTGCGGGGGTTGGGGGCGAAGCAGTCCAGCGCCAGCACGAACACGTTGCGGCGCCCTCCGAGACGGCCTGAGACGACGGTCTCCCAGGCGACCCGGGCGGGCACGTTCGAGGTCAGCCCGCCCTCCCCCAGGCGGGTGATCCCATAGTTGGCGTAGAGGTTGTCCAGCACCCGATGCATGTGGGGATCCTCCCGCAGCACGTCGTAGTGGATCACCGCCGGCACGGCGCTGGAGAACCCGGCCGCGTCGAGGACGTCGAACTCCTGAGTGCCCTCGTCCCGGCCGAGCACGATGCAGCGCAGCGCGTCGCGGCGGGACAGAAACTCCCGGGCGACCCCGATGGCCTTGAGGCTGCCCGCCAGCCCCGCCCGGATCCCCGAGCGACGCACGTCGTCGTCGAGCAGGTGCTCGTAGTAGTCGAGATCGTGCTTCAGGGCGTCCACCGTGATCCCGGTGGCGATGATGTACAGCGGGATCCCCATGTCCGACAGCCGCATGGGCGCGCCGTCTTCACCGATGGACAGCTTGCCCAGCGCGTTGCGCAGCCTCAGCCGCAGGGTCGCAGGCAGCCCGTAGCGGTTGGAGGTCTCCAGCACCTGGAACACGCCCCCCCACGACAGCCTGCGCGCCGCCGCCACCAGCGCGGCGAAGTCGTAGCGGCGCCGACGGGCCCGGAACATCGACATCAGCGAGCCGATCGAGGTGCCCACCATCAGATCCGGGATCAGCCCCGAGCGCTCGAGCTGCTCGTACACACCCGGATAGACGTAGCCCGCCCCTCCACCTCCGCCCGAGACCACCGCCAGGAGCCGGGTGGTGACCTCCGCCTCCAGCGCGTCGCGATCGATCGGCAGGTGGGCCAGCAGGCTGGCCCGGGCCCGGCGGGTCCGCAGCAAGATCTCGGGCAGCTCGCGGGCCACGGTCCACACCGAGCGTGCCCCCTTGAGGCGCACCCGCAGGGCGTTGTGGATCCACTGGGCGTGGAGCGCCAGCGAGCCGGAGACGTCCACGTCCACCCCCCCCGACGTCCGGATCTGAGTGAGGC
>DRPG01000404.1 GCA_011376105.1 Deltaproteobacteria bacterium | reverse complement strand
GCTGGCCCAGCTCCGGGAGATCTTCGACAGCTTCGGCCCAGGCGGCGACAACGCCAGACCCCTGGGCCCCGACTATGGGCGCTCCTGGACGGTGCAGGCGAGGGCGGGCACCATCACCCGGGGCTCGGCTGGAGACGACGGGGGCGGGTGATCCGGGCCCACAGGGGCCACACAGCACAGCCCACGGGGCCTGAGCTCACAGCGCGGGGCTGGCCGCAGCCCCCGCCCCCGCCCTCACACCTCACAGCAGGGCGGCGATCCCCCGACACAGGCGATCGAGCGCCACCCCGGCGGTGGGCACATGCACAAAGCCCACGGGCACGTCGAGGGCGTGGGCCACCCGGTACAGCCAGGCGTTGCACACATACCGCCCCGCGTCGTCGGAGACGGTCGCCTCCAGGGCCGTCGCCAGACAGTCCACGTCGACGCTGGCGGCCACGATCTCGGGGCCCTCAACCAGCAGCGTGTCGGGCAGGGGACGATCGTGGCCGTCGACGTCGCGCCGACTCCGGGCGATCCGGACCCCCCGTGACTCCACGCACACCTCCCCCCGCGGGGTGGCCACCCCCAGCCCCAGCACCAAGGCGACGTCGTGGGCCCGGGCCAGGCGGATGGCCTCGTCGGGGCCCCGCTGGAACGACACCGGCAGCACTCGACCCACGATCGGATGCCCAGCGATCTGCTGTCCATCCAGGCGCCTCGCCAGGGCCTCGGTGGGGTTGATCGGCACCCCGGGGAAGGCTCCAAAGCCCGTGACCAGCACCGGCGCGCCCGCCCTCACCGGGAGAACCTGCCGACCAGCTCGATGTGGCCGGTCTGGGGGAACAGATCCACCGTCCACAGGTCGGTCAGCCGCCACCCCCCCGCCCGCAGGATCGCCGCGTCTCGGCCCAGGGAGGCGGGGTTGCAGGCGACATACACCAGCGATCCAACCTCGATCCCCGCCAGGGCCCGGGCCACCCGGGGGTGTAGCCCCGCCCGGGGTGGATCCACCACCACGTGCACGTCGGCTCCGGGCTGCAGGATCGCCAGCGCGTCCTCGACCCGCACCGCCTCGAACCGGGCGGTCACGCCGTTGTGGGCTGCGTTGGCCTCAGCATCGGCGACGGCCTCGGCGCGCTCCTCCAGCCCGACGATCTGCTCGAACCGATCCGCGAGGTACAGCCCGATGGAGCCCGCTCCACAGTACAGATCCAGCAGGGTGCCCGAGGCCTCGGGGGTGCCCGGGGCCGAGCCGAGGGCCTCGGCGATCGTGTCGTACAGGATCACACAGCCCCGGGTGTTGGTCTGGAGGAACGACGAGGGGCTCACCCGCACGACGATCGGCCCCAGCCGCTCCTCGAGCCAGGGACGCCCCCAGGCCTGGATCGGCTTGCCCCGGGCGACGTCGGCCACCTCGTCGTTGATCCGCCACTCGAGGCCCACGACGAGGGGCTCGAGGGCCTCGGCCAGGCGCGCCATCCAGGCCGCAGCCTGCGGCGTGCCGCTGGTGGTGTAGGCGACGGCGAGGCAGCCATCGGCAGCCTCCCGCAGCAGCAGGTGACGCCAGAACCCCTGGTGGGTGCGCACGTCGTGTGGCGGGGGCGCCTCCGGAGACAGGGCGACGGCGCGCACCGTGGCCAGGATCCGCTCCATGGCCTCGCTGATCAGCAAGCACCCGGGCGCATCCACCACCCGATCGAACCGACCCGGTGCATGGAACCCGAGGAACCGGCCCTCGATCGACAGCCCCTCTCCATGGGCGGCCTCGGGCAGCCAGCGCCGGACCCCGAAGGACAGCTCCACCTTGTTCCGGTAGCGGTAGCCCTCCACGTCGCCGCGCACGCCATGGATCTGCACTCCATCGAGGGAGCCTAGACCGTCGGCGACCGCGCGCAGGGCGGCGGCCTGCTTGTGGCGCCGCTGGGCCTGCAGCGAGAGCTCCTGCAGGGTGCAGCCGCCACAGCTGCCGAACTGGGGACAGGGGGGGGCGGTGCCCTCCGCGGGGGGGCGGATCAGGGCCCGGCGGCGCCCCCTCCAGATCCCCTTGCGCAGCCCCGCCGGGGCCACCGCCACCCGGCCCCCAGGCGGAGCCCCCCGGACGTGGATCGGACGCCCATCGGGGGCGATCCCCACTCCGGTGCCCTTGGGTCCGAGGGTGAGGATCTCGCACTCGAACGGCTCAAGGTGTCGGCGTCGCCCCATCCGCCGGACCTTAACGCCGTGTAGCACACCCGCACATCGACCGGGAGATGCATGGGATCGTCGTGGGTGGCCCCCGGGATCGCCCCTGTGGTCGCCGACGCGGATCGCGCCTCGCCATGCCCTAGACACCCCCACCGGCGATCGGGCCGGGCCCGGAGCCCGCGGCTCCGATCCTGGTGGACGGCGTCGATCCCGAGTACGGATCGAGGGCTCGACCCGGCGGACGGGTCCACGATCCGGGGAGGAGACATGAGCGCACGTGGCCAGGCCATGATCGGGATGATCACCACGGCGGTGTTCCTCGGCGTGGGTGTGATGATGTGGCTCGAGCAGCGCCCGATGATCGCTGCGCTGCTGCTCGGGCTCGGGCTCCTGCGCGGCGTGGCCGCCCTGCGCCAGGCACGCGCTGCGTATGGTCCCGGGCCGGAGGAGGACTGACGAGGGGCTGCGGGCGGATGGCGGCGTGCTGCCGCCTGGGCTAACCGACCACGGATGGGACGCCGCCGAAACCCCGATCGTCAGAGACAGATCCTGGACACCGCCCGGAGGCTGTTCGGATCCCGTGGCTACCACGCGACCCAGATCGCTGACATCGCGGAGAGCCTGCAGATCGGCCATGGCACCGTGTACCGGTACTTCTCCAACAAGCGCGACATCTACGAGCAGGTCTTCGACGAGGTCGTCGCTCAGTACGCCGCCGCCCTGACCCACGAGGCCCCGGGACAGGCCAACTCCTTGGAGGAGTACGAGGCACAACTGAGGCGGATCAGCGCGACCCTCACCGCCCTGTTCGGGGAGGGCCCCGAGGGCCTGCGGCTGACCCTGCAGGCCCAGACCATCGACGACGCCATGCGCGAGCGCTTCCAGTGCGCCATGTCGGCCTTCAGCGCGGTGTCCGCCATGCGGCTGCAGAACGGGATCGCCAAGGGCTTCCTCCGTGCGGATCTCGACGCCATCGCCACCGCCGATCTGCTGCTCTCAGCCACCTTCGAGGCGGTCCGCAAGACCGCCGAGGCCAGCGATCCCGCCGCCGCCGGGATCCGCTACCTCGAGGCGAGCATCGGGCTGTTCATCCGAGGCGTCCGGGCCTGATCCCGCCGCCGCCCAGCGCGGCTCCTGCGATCCGCCCAAGACGAGGCACCCCCTGGAGGATCTGGCGATCCTAGAAGCGGAATGATATGTCATTCCGAATAAACAGAGGGGATCCGAGGGCTCCCCACACGGCAGGGGGTGCCATGGTCCAGGTCGACGTCTTCTGGAGCTACGGGATCGGAGCAGGCATGGCGGTCGCCAGCGCGGGCTTCCTCCGGGAGGGGGCCTCGCGCTACCTGCAGCGCCACCGGCGCCCTCCCTCGATCACCACCGTGCTCCACGAGCGCTCCTACCGCGACGCGATCACCTTCCTGGCGATCTTCTTCGCCCCATCGGGGATCTTCTTGCTCACGGCGTTCCCCAGCTGGGAGACGATGCACGTGGCCCGGGGGCTGTCGGATCTGCCTGCGTGGCTGGTGACCTTGTTCGCCCTGACGAACATCACGCAGGGGATCGCGGGCTACAAGATCACCGAGGCCTTGTTGGCCCGGGGCAGGCCCTACCTCGCCTACCTGCAGTGGGTCGTGGGCTACCTTGGGATGTTCTTCATCTTGGTCCATGGCTGGGACGGCACGGGCTACATGCGGTTCTTCTCCGCCCGCCCCGGGCAGCTGGCCGACTGGAGCTGGGCGAGCGCGGGGGCCTGGATGGTATCCGACGTGGGGCTGTCGCTGGGGGCCATCGGGCTGGTGTTCATCCCGGCCCTGCTGGCCCTGATGGTACGCAACCTGCGGCCCCACCACAGCGCCTCAGCGGCGACGCTGGTGGTCAGCATCCTCGGGATGAACGTCGTGGTGATGCCCCTGATGGCGGTGCTCGCCAGCCTGTGTGTCCGGGCCCTGGGGCCGCTGGGGGGGCTGCTGGCCTTTGCTGCGGGGGCCTGGCTGCTCCTCCTCCGGCCAGGGGCCCTGCTCCACCGCCACTGCTCCTACCTGATGGGGCTCGAGCCCCTGACCGCGGTCGAGGGCCCGCGCCCCGTCGCCACCTGAGATCCCCGTGCTCCTCCCCCTGTGGTGCCTCTCCTGGGCCCTCGTCGCCCTCGTCGCCCTCGTCGCCCTCGTCGCCCTCGTCGCCCTCGTCGCCCTCGTCGCCCTCGTCGCCCCCGCTGGGCCGGCGCAGGCCGGCGCAGGCCGGCGGGCTGCTCACCGACGGCCCGGGCGACGACCTCGAGCGGCTGGAGGACGAGGCCCGGGGCGTCAGCGGGCGGGGATCGCCGCCATCGCCCGCTCCGTCATCGCGGTGATGGTCAGGCTGGGGTTCACGCCCGGGTTCGACGACACCGCTGAGCCATCGCACACATACAGGCCCGGGTAGCTGTGGACCTGGTGATCGGGCCCGATCACCCCTTCGTCCTCGGTGGCGCCGATGGTGGCTCCCCCCAGGATGTGGGCGGTGGTGGGGATCGCCGCGACGGTCTCGGTGAACATGCTGACCACGAACCCATCGAGCTGCTCCGCGAACCGCTCCGCCAGGGCTGAGGCCTCGGGGATGGTCGCGGTGGGGGCCGCGCCCTCACTGAGCACGCTGCGCAGGCCCAGCGGGCCGAGGGACAGCCCCAGGGTGCCCTCGGTGGTGCGCATGTACAGCAGGATCGCGGTCGAGCGCGCCCAGTCCCGGACGAAGGCGGCGGCCAGCGCCCTCCGGGGGCTCTGCAGCACGGTCCGCACGCTGGCGGCCACCCGCTGGGGCAGGGTGGCGCCCGGCGCGTGGGGCAGCACCAGGGCCCGGAACAGGCCCGATCCCGCCGAGTAGCGGACCGGCTCTAGGTGGCTGTGGGCGTCGGTGTGCAGGATCGAGCCGATCGCCACCCCTTTGGACAGATCCAGCGCACGATCGCGGGTGGTCACCCCGATCAGCGACTCACTGTTGGTGCGCACCGCCTGCCCCAGGCGCCCCGAGAGCGCCGGCAGCCCGTCGGGCTCCTGCTTCATCCGCAGCAACAGCTCGGTGGTGCCCAGCACACCACCCGCCAGCACCACCCGCTCGGCGTGGAGCACCGCGGTGGGCCTGCGCAGGCCGAAGGTGGGGCGGGTGAACACCCGGTAGCCGCCCTGCTCGTCGGGCCGCACCGCGATCACCGTGGTCTCGGGGCGGAGCTCGGCCCCGTGGTGGTGCTCGGCCAGCCACAGGTAGTTCTTGTCGAGGGTGTTCTTTGCGCCGTGGCGACACCCCACCATGCAGCCACCACAGAAGTGGCACCCCGTCCGCCGGGGGCCCCGGCCGTCGAAGTAGGGGTCGTCGACCTCGACGCCGGGCTCCCCGAAGTACACCCCCACGTCGGTGGGCCCATAGCGATCGAGCAACCCGTCTTCCTCGGCGATCTTAGCGAGGATCTCGTCGGTGTGGCCCGGGAACGGGTTCGGTGCAGCCCCGAGCATCCGCTTGGCCGTCTCGTAGTGCGGCGCCAGCTCAGCGGCCCAGTCCGCCAGCCCCGCCCAGCTCCCCTGCTCGAAGAACGCGGGGGGAGGCACCGGCAGGGTGTTGGCGTACACCAGCGAGCCCCCGCCCACCCCGATCCCGTGCAGCGCGGTCACGTGGCGCAGGAACGTCATCTTGAACGGACCACGCAGGCCCAGGGAGGGCTGCCACAGGAACCTGCGCACGTCCCAGGTGCTCTTCGGGAAGTCCGAGGGCTTGAACCTGCGCCCCTTCTCCAGCACCACCACCCGGTGGCCCTTCTCCGAGAGCCTCAGGGCCGCGACCGAGCCCCCGAAGCCAGAGCCCACGATCGCGACGTCGAAGTGTTCATCCACCATGCACGGGGAGGTATCCGTGCTTCACCCCGATCGCCGCTCCGGGGGGGCGTGCCGCTGTCGGTGCACGGGGACGAAGCCCGGGCGGAGGTAGGCGGGGGACAGCGCCGCGGCGATCGCGGTGGACGCTAGCAGGGGCCCGGCGGCGGAGCACCCTGCAGGTCTCCTGGCCCCGACGGGCGCTCAGCGCGCCAGGCGCAGGCTCCTCAACCGGTTGAGGGTGGCCGCGATCTCGTGCCGACGGGGCCGGATCAGATCGCCGGGCGGGGCCTCGAAGGGGGACAGGGCCTCCACCCCCTCGTCGTCGAGG
>DRPG01000403.1 GCA_011376105.1 Deltaproteobacteria bacterium | reverse complement strand
GTGAGCAGCTCGCCCCGGGGCAGCACCTTGCCCCGGTGCTCGATCAGGTAGCGCAGCAGCTCCTGCTCCCGGTTCGACAGCCGCTCCTCGCCCCCGGCCGTGTGGCGGATCACATAGTTGTCGAGATCGACCTCGACGCTGCCGAAACGGTACACCGAGCGGGCTCCACCCGAGCGCCGGAGCACGGCCTCGACCCGGGCCTTGAGCTCCAGCAGGGAGAACGGCTTGGTGACGTAGTCGTCGGCGCCGAGCTCAAACCCGAGGAGCTTGTCCTGCTCGGCGGTCCGGGCGGTGACGAAGATCACCGGCCCCTCGTACGACTCGTCCCGCAGGCCCTTGCACACGTCGAAGCCCGATCGATCGGGCTCGGGGCCCTCGTTGAGCATGACGTCGAGGACCACGACGTCGGGGGGGAAGCGGTGGTGGATCTCCATCGCCTCGGACATGGCCCGGGCGGTGTGTACGTCGAAGCCCTCACGCTTGAAGAACCGCTCGACGGTGTCGAGGAGGGCCTGCTCGTCTTCGACGAAGAGGATCCGGGGCATCAGGCTGGCTCTCCCGCCCCGTCGGGGGGCTGCAGTGGCAAGGTCAGGGTGAAGGTGGTGTGATCGTTGGGCACACTGTCGACGTGGATCGTGCCGCCGTGGGCTTCCACAATGTAGCGCACGATGGCCAGCCCGATGCCTGTGCCCTTC
The DNA here is from genome assembly GCA_011376105.1 of Deltaproteobacteria bacterium. GTDB lineage: Bacteria > Myxococcota_A > UBA796 > UBA796 > DRPG01. Next base: position 6,790 of record DRPG01000403.1, on the reverse strand, counting down.
CTGCGCCGGACCTCGGGATCCTGGGACCGAAAGAAGTCGTCGAACACCCGGGGCAACTCCTCGGCGTCGATGCCCATTCCCCGATCGGTGACGGACAGATCGACGCCCTCTTCGTGGGGCTCCACCGCGATCCGCACCCGCTTGCCGTCGGCCCCATACTTCGCCGCGTTCGACAGCAGGTTGGTCATCACCTGGCCGATGGCCTCGCGGTCAAACCACAGCGGGGGCAGATCCTCGGGGAGGACCACCTCGATCTCCATCCCCCGCTCGCTGAGGGTGGAGCGGGCGGCGTCTATGGCGGTGAGCACCACCGGGACGAGATCGTCGGGGCGGAGGTGGTACCGCTTGGCGCCGCGCTCGATGGCGGCGAAGTCCAGCACGTTGTCGACCAGGCGCGACAGCCGCTCCGCCTCGTGGACGATGGCGTCGAAGTGGGCGGCCATGTCCTCCTCCCCCTCGACCAGCCCCAGCTGCAGCGCCTCCCCCTTGAGGCGGATCTGGGTGATCGGAGAGCGCAGCTCGTGGCTGACGTTGGCCGCAAAATCTGCCCGCTGCCGCGCGGCCTCGACCTCCCACGCGATCATCCGAGCCACCCAGAACACCCCCACCACGGTGATGAACACCGCGGTGAGCACCACCCCGGCCCGGACGGTGCGCCTGCGGTTCTTCGACAGCTGCAGGGCGTCGGCGTCGAAGGGCTGCACCACCAGGGTGACCGACGGCAGCCACGGCCCCAGGCTCCGGGCCGCGAGCGCGTCGTCGGGGACGGGCTGATCGTCGAGCAGCTGGGTGAAGAGCTCCCGCGCCTCGGTGTTGCGACGCTCCACGGTGGCGTCCAGCTCCTCGCGCAGCTGCTGGACCGAGAACGAGAACGCGAACAGCTCCTCGCCGATCCGGACCAGGGCCCAGACCCCCGCGGAGTCGGCCCGGGCCCCGAGGTAGCGGAACTGGCCCTCCTCGGGGATCCGATCGAACACCAGCTCCAGCTCGGAGACGACCTGCTCCGCCCAGTACAGCTGTGCATAGCGCTCGTTGAGCTGGCCCCGCGCCGACGACAGCCAGCCTGGATCCGAGCGGCCCTGGAGCATGCGCAGGGCCTCGCGGACCAGGGCTGGATCGGCCTCGTGCCCGATGGTCCACCGGCGGTTGGTGAGCAGCGCGTCGACGAAGTCCTCCAGGGCGCCTCGATCGGCGTCCGGCGCCGCGCCACGGGCGAGGCGGAGCTCGATCCGCTTGAGCACGGCGACGTCGTAGATGCGGAAGCCATGGCGCTCCCGTAGATCAGGGGGGAACTCGAACAGGCGGGTGGTGCGGGCCTCAGCCGCCTGCAGCTCGCCGCCCGCGGCCAGGGCCCGGATCTCGCCCAGCACGGCCTCGGCCGCCAGCTCCGGCCGGGCGCTGGCCGCGGCCAGCGCCCTCCAGGCGTCGATCGCCGCCGCTGGATCTGAGCGCTCGAGGGCCCGGGCCGAGCGGGCCGCGTCGCGCCAGGCCGCGGGGGGCTCGGGGATCTGCAGCGGTGCGGGGAGATCGAAGGGGGCCGCCAGGGCGCCGGAGGCGTCGAAGCGAAACGACGCCCGCAGGTACGGCGACAGCTCACCGAGGCTGTCGGTGGGGGACTCCCCCCGGCGCAGGCGCTCCAGCGCCTTGGCCTCGAAGCGGGTGAAGACGTCCTGGAGATCCCGGTGCAGGCCGGTGGAGATCGCCCGGGCCCGATCCTGTAGATCGGCGTCGAGGGACAGCTCCTCGCTGCGGACGGACGACAGCGCCTGCCAGGCGAGGAACATGGTGGGCAGGAGCATCAGCACCGCAAAGACGGCGGCGAGGCGGAACACCTCGGTGAGGTGGCGCAGATCCTGGAGCGCCCGCACCTCGCCCCGGTGGCGCGCGAGGGCAGCCACGGCGAGGCGACGCAGGGTCTCACGGGGAGACGACATGAGCCAGCATAGCGCCGTTAGACAGTACTGCTGCAACCCACATCCCCCGGAGTCTCCGATGTCCACTGTGCCCGTGCCCCCCGACGAGCTGGCCTGGAGCTGTCCAGCCTCGGCGTTCAGCTTCGGCACGACCGCCGAGCTGACCCCAGCGGTGGGGATCCTCGGGCAGGAGCCGGCCGCCGAGGCCCTCCAGTTCGGGCTCGCCATCGACGCCAGGGGTCACAATGTGTTCGTCCGGGGCCGCTCGGGCACCGGGCGCCGCACCCTGGTGTTCGATCTGCTCGATCAGCTGCCCGAGGTCCCCCCTCTGCAAGACCGCGTGTTCGTCTACAACTTTGCAGAGCCCGACCAGCCACGCCTGCTGTCTCTAGATCCAGGCCAGGCCCAGATCCTGCGGGGTCGAGCCGACGAGATCGTCCGCTTCGTGCTGGAGGATCTGTCGGATCACGTCAACACTGACAGCCTCCGGGTGCGGACCCACCGCCTCGAGGCCGAGGCCGAGGCCGAGGCCGCTCGGCTGTCTGCCCCCTTCAACCAGGCCCTGGAGGAGGCCGGCCTGGCCCTGGTCGAGGTCGAGGAGGGGGACGAGACCTACTCGGCGCTGATGCCCCTGATCGAGGGACAGCCGGTCTCGTTCGAGGATCTCGAGCGGGCGGTGGCCGCCGGAGAGATCGAGGCGGAGCGTGCCAAACAGCTGGATCAGGCCGCCCAGAGGCTGCAGCTCCAGCTCCAGAGCCTCTCGACCCAGGTGGTGCGCCTGCGCAAGCGCACCCAGCGCGCGATCGCGAGGCTGGTGGCCGCCGAGGTCCGCCAGGTGATGACCGACGCGCTGGCCGACATCCCGAGGACGTTCCCCGGGACGGGGGGCTGGGTCCACGAGATCATCGACGACGTGGCCGAGCGGATCGGGCAGCTCCAGGAGCTCCCCACACTGGTCGAGCGCTACCGGATCCGGATCCTGTGTGCAGGCTCAGAGCAGGGACGTCGTCCGGTGGTGGAGGAGAACGCGCCCACGGTGCAGCGCCTGCTCGGTGGGATCGACGTGCCTCAGGAGCAGGCCCAGGTCGCTCCCCACCTGGGGATCCATGCCGGGGCCCTGCTCAAGGCCAACGGCGGGGTCCTGGTGCTGCAGGCCCGGGACGTGCTGGCGGAGCCCGGCGCCTGGGAGGCCCTGACCCGGGCCCTGCGCTCGGGCGCCGTCGAGCTGACCCCGCCGGAGCTGGGCGCCAGCACCCTGCGCTCTCAGCACCTGCGGCCCGAGCCGATCCCGATCCGGGTCAAAGTGGTGCTCATCGGCGGTCCCGAGGTGTGGGCGGCCCTCGATCTCGGAGATCCAGACTTCTCTGAGCTGTTCAAGGTCCTGGTGGATCTAGACGACGTGCTCGATCGAGACGAGCGCGGCATCATGCTGTATGCCCGGGTGGTCGCCCGGATCGCAGCACACGAGTCGCTGCCGCCGTTCACCGCCGGGGCGGTGGGGGCCCTGGTGGAGCACGGTGCACGGATCGCCTCCGAGGCGAGGAAGCTAACCGCACGCTTCGGCCGGATCGCCGATCTGATCCGGGGGGCTGCGTTCCTCGCCCGCCGTCGGGGGATCTCCGAGGTCCACCGCCAGGATGTGCACCGGGCGGTGCTGGAGGGCAGGCGGCGGGCGGATCTGCCCAGCCGCAGGTTCCGGGAGCAGCTGAGCCGCGGCACGATCCAGATCGCGACCCGGGGCTCGGTGGTGGGGCAGGTCAACGGGCTGGCGGTGGTCCCGGCGGGCCCCCTGGACTACGGCTTCCCCATGCGGATCACCGCCACCCTGGGGGCGGGGGAGGGGGGCGCGGTCCATCTGGTGCGGGAGGCCGAGCTGTCGGGCCAGATCCACACCAAGGGCTTCCTCACGGTCCAGGGCCTGCTCCGCTACCTGCTGGATGTGCCCCATCCGCTGGCCTTCGACGCCAGCATCACCCACGAGCAGAGCTACGGGGGGGTCGATGGAGACTCAGCGTCGGCGGCTGAGTTCGTCTGCCTGGTGAGCGCGCTGACGTCGCTCCCCGCCCGCCAGGATCTGGCGATGACCGGAGCGATCGATCAGCACGGGAACATCCTGCCGGTGGGGGCGGTCGACTCCAAGATCGAGGGCTTCTTCGACGCGTGTGCGGTGCATGGGCTCGACGGCGCCCAGGGCGTGCTGATCCCAGCGGTGGGGGTGCGCGATCTCCAGCTGCGCAGGGACGTGATCGAGGCGGTGCGGGCCAAGCGGTTCGCGATCTATGGGGTGGATCGGATCGAGGAGGCGCTGGAGCTGATGCTGGGCGAGCCCGCGGAGCTGGTGCGGGCCGCCGCGGTGGAGCGGCTGGCCCTGCTGTGGCGGATCGTGCACCGGGACGAGCCATGATCTGGCTCCTGCTGGGGTGTGGGGGCTACGATCAGCCCCCCGATCCCCCACCACCGAGGATCGGCCACTTCTCGGGCTGGGAGGGCCTGCTCCGGGCCACGAGCCGTGGCGACGTGCAGACCGCGAGGATCCAGGCCCGGGATCTGAGCCTGGGATCGATCCCGGAGGATCGCGAGGGGGCCGAGGTGGTGGGGGCCGCCCTGGGGTTCCTCCAGGTGGCGACCTCACCCGGAGAGCTCGGCGTCGCGGTGAGCCGGGCCGCGGCGGGGTGTGTCGCCTGCCACCGTGAGCGGGGCGCGCTGCCCCCGCCGGTCCCTGCGGCGGAGCACACCACCGCGCTGTCCCGCGCAGCCTGGGGGGCCGTGTGGGGGCAGGACGCGCTCCCCCCGGCCGACGCACAGCTGCCCCGGGAGGTGCTCATCGCCTGGGCCGCCCCCGATCGCCTCAGGGCGGTGGTGGCGGCGTGCCAGGGGTGCCACCCCACTCCGTGAGCGGACCCTACACCGCCGTGGGCGGACCCTACACCGCCGTGGGCGGACCCTACACCGGATCGGGCGGATAAGCTGCGATCCGTCCTCGTAGGCGCCGGGCGAGGTGGGGGCTCGCATGCCCCAGGCGATCAAGGATCCGATCCGCCTCGTTGCGGTAGCGGAGCCTCTTGGACTCAGACCAGCGTGGAGGCGGCGGGCCGAGGTTGATGATCCGATCGGCGAGCTTGACCATCGCGATCTCGGGGGGCTGCGCTGCGATCCGATCGAGGGAGTCGAGCATCTGCAGTGGCTTGTCGAGGGACACATCCTTGGTCAGGGCCGAGACCCCGGCGGCGACGGCGGCGCCAAAGGCCACCTCGAGCTGCCCGAGGGTCGCGTCGGTGTCCTCGACGACGTCGTGGAGCAGGGCACAGGACACCGCGAGATCCTCGTCTCGGCCCGGCTCGGCCTGCAGGGCCGCCACGATCTCCGCTGCGACGGAGCAGACGTGGGTGAGGTAGGGCAGCCCGTGTGGGGTGTGCTGCCCCCCGTGGGCGGAGGCGGCAAAGATCAGGGCCTGGACGTAGCGATCTGGATCCATCGGGGCCTAGGTGAACGCGGGGATGCCTGTGATCCACCGCCCCAGGACGAGGTTGTGGATGTCGTGGGTGCCCTCGTAGGTATAGACCGACTCGAGGTTGGCCATGTGGCGCATGATCGGATATTCGCCTAAGATTCCGTTTGCTCCGTGTATATCTCGGGCAGTCCGGGCGATCCTGAGCGCGATGTCGACGTTGTTCATCTTGGCGAGGCTCACCTGCTCGTGCTGCAGGGTGCCCTCATCCTTCATGCGGCCCAGGCGCCAGGCCAGCAGCTGGCCCTTGGTGATCTCCCGCAGCATCCAGGCGAGCTTGTCCTGCACCAGCTGGAAGCGGGCGATGGGGCCGTCGAACTGGATCCGGGACTTCGCGTACTCGGTGGCGGAGTGGAAGCAGCCGGTGGCGGCCCCCAGCGCCCCCCAGGCGATCCCATAGCGGGCGTTGTTCAGGCAGGACAGCGGCCCCCTGAGGCCCCGGATCCCCGGCAGGAGGTTCTCCTTGGGCAGCCGGACGTCGGAGAAGACCAGCTCGGAGGTGACCGAGGCCCTCAGGCTGTGCTTACCGGTCATCTCCGGAGCAGAGAAACCCTCCATGCCCTCCTCGACGAGGAAGCCGTGCACCACTCCGTCGAGCTTGGCCCAGACCACCGCGACGTCGGCGAGGGTGCCGTTGGTGATCCACATCTTGGCGCCGTTGAGCAGGTAGTGATCACCCCGATCCTCGGCCTTGGTGATCATCCCGCTGGGGTTGGAGCCGAAGTCGGGCTCGGTCAGGCCGAAGCAGCCGATGGCCTCGCCCCGGGCGAGCCGTGGCAGCCAGCGCTGCTTCTGCTCCTCGCTGCCGTAGGCATGGATCGGGAACATCACCAGCGAGCCCTGGACCGACGCAAAGGATCGGATCGCTGAGTCGCCCCGCTCGAGCTCCTGGCAGATCAGGCCGTAGCAGACATTGTTGAGCCCGGGGCAGCCATAGCCCGAGAGGTTAGCGCCGAGGAACCCCATCTCCCCCATCTCCCGGGCCAGGTCGGTGGGGAAGGTGCCCTCCTGGTAGTGGCGCTCGATGATGGGCAGGACGCGATCCTCGACCCAGGCACGCACCGCCTCGCGGATGGCCTTCTCCTCGTCGGAGAGCAGATCGTCGACTCGATAGAAGTCGACGCCTTCGTAGCTCGACATGGTGACCTCACACCGGGTGGGGGGGGACAGGTATCGCCGGCGCAGCGGTTGTGCTACGGGACGCAACACGAGGAGGCGGGATGACAGGTTGGGCGATGGTGGACGGTCGGTCCATGCCGCTGGACGAGGCCTCAGTCCCGGTGACGGACGTGGGCTTCACCCACGGGTTCTCGGTGTTCGAGACCCTCGAGGCGGGTCCTGGGCGGGATCCAACTGAGAACCTGGTGCG
>DRPG01000402.1 GCA_011376105.1 Deltaproteobacteria bacterium | reverse complement strand
GGTCCAGCTCTCAGAGCCCCACGTCACCACCTACGCCCGCCTCGGACAGACCCTGATCGACGGCACCGAGTGGATCGGGCTGCTGTTCCTCGCCCTGATCAAGATGGTGGTCGTGCCCCTGGTCTTCTGCTCCCTGGTGGTGGGGGTGGCCTCGCTGGGCGACTTCCGCAAGCTCGGGAGGTTGGGGGCCCGCACCCTGCTCTTCTTCACCTGCACCACGGTGGTGGCCCTGGTGATCGGGGTCGGCCTCGCCAACGTGTTCAAGCCGGGCGAGCAGATGAGCGTCTCTGATCGCGCCAAGCTGCTGGCCAGCTACGAGGGGGTCGCGTCCGAGACGGTCTCCAGCGCCACGGTGGTCCCAAGCTTCGCCGATCAGATCGTCGGGATCGTCCCGACCAACCCGCTGCAGAGCCTGGCCGCGGGCGACATGCTGCAGATCATCTTCTTCGGGCTGATGCTCGGGATCGCCCTGACCCTGATGCCGGAGCCCCGGGCCAAGCCCGTGGTGAGCTTCCTCGATGGGTTCAACGAGGCGATGGTGATGCTGGTGCACGTCGCCATGAAGCTGGCCCCGTACGGGGTCGCGGCCCTGCTGTTCAAGGTCGTGGGCAGCACCGGCGTGTCGGTCTTGCTGGCGCTGCTCGTCTACGGCGGGCTGGTGGTCTTCGGGCTGCTCCTCCACCTCGTCGTCACCTACGGCTTGGCGATCACCTTCGGGGCGAAGCTCAACTACCTGTCGTTCCTCAAGGCGATCCGACCCGCGATCATGCTGGCGTTCTCCACCTCCAGCTCGTCCGCCACCCTGCCGGTGACCAAGGAGTCCGTGGAAGACAACATCGGCGTGAGCCCCGAGGTGTCGAGCTTCGTGCTGCCGCTCGGGGCCACGGTCAACATGGACGGCACCGCCCTGTACCAGGGGGTAGCCGCGATCTTCATCGCCCAGATCTACGGCATGGAGCTGACGATGGGGGATCAGATCACCATCGTCACCAGCGCCACCCTCGCCAGCGTCGGTGCGGCGGGGGTGCCCGGCGCAGGCATGATCACCCTGGCGATGGTGCTCACCGCGATCGGTGTGCCCACCGAGGGGCTGGCCCTGGTGCTGGGCGTCGATCGGCTCCTCGACATGTTCCGCACCGCCACCAACGTGGTCGGCGACTCCACCGCTGCGGTGTGGATGGCGAGCCTGGAGGGCGAACAGCTCCAGTTCCTCGATCCCAGCTCGGATCGAGCCGATCCAAGGCATGGCTTCGAGGGGCGGCTGGAGGGCGGTCCCCACAAGGTGAGGCCCGACTTCAGCGAAGGCGAAGGCGAAGGCGAAGGCGAAGGCGAAGGCGAAGGCGAAGGCGAAGAGCGGATCGAAGAGTCCGCCGGGGTCTGAGCGCACCCTCGCCGGCGACGGGGGCAGCGCCACCCGGTATGCTGAGCCATGATCAGCACCCTGCTCTGGCTCGTCCTCGCCTGTGATCGCACCCCGGGCACGTCCTCCACCAAGCCCACCAAAGACGACACCCCAACCACCGACAGCACCTCCGATCCCACATCGTGCGACGAAGACGCCGACGGTGACGGAGTGGCTGCCTGTGATGACTGCGACGATGACGATCCCAACACCTTCCCCGGCGCGGTCGAGCGCTGCGACGGGCTCGACAACGACTGTGACGGCGCGCCCCACCCCGACGAGGCACTCCAGGACTGTGCAGCCTGCGATGCGCTGGGCTGGTGGCACCCCAGCCGGGGCGTCCAGGGCGAGGCGCTGGAGGAGCTGGTCTGGGAGCTGACCAGGTCCCACACCTGCTTCGACTACTCGAGGGCCACCGACTTTCTGTTCCTGATCCTCGACGCAGATCAGGGCGAGATCGAGTGTGTGTACACCGGGCGGCGCACCTCGCTCGCGTCGGGCAAGCCCGATCCAGCCGACATGAACACCGAGCACAGCTGGCCCCAGAGCCAGGGGGCCGGCGATGAGCCCGCCCGCTGCGATCTACACCACCTGTATCCCACCGATGCCGACACCAATAACTACAGGGCAAATCTTCCTTTTGGAGAAGTTGTCTCCGACACTCAGCCCATCGACGGGGGCTCGCGGCTGGGCCTCGACGCCAGCGGGGTCGAGGTGTTTGAGCCCCGGGATCTACACAAGGGCAACGTCGCCCGCTCGATGCTGTACTTCGCCGCGCGCTATGGCTACGATCTATCCCCGGCGGAGGTCACCCTGTACCAAGCCTGGCACCTGCTCGATCCCGTGGACGAGCGGGAGCAAGAGCGCAGCCTGGCGATCGGAGACGAGCAGGGCGCGGCCAACCCCTACGTGGTGTGTCCCTGGCTGGTGGAGGCGCTAGAGCCCTGATCCATGGGATCACCTTGGGCCTCCAATCCACTCAGCAGAGCAGCGGAGCAGCGGAGCAGCGGAGCAGCGGAGCTCAGCGGGGGTGGAGATCGCGGCCTGGGCGGGTATGATGCCCGGGGCACGGAGGAGATCGACATGCGATGGTTTTCCGCGAGCGCGCTGGCCGCGGCTGTGCTCCTGTCCGGCTCTGTGGCCTCTGCGACCCCAAGCTTCCCGATCATCCTCGAGGGGATCCGGACCGACAACGGCGTCCCCACCTACAGCTGGAGCTTTGAGATGCGATCGTCGGGGCGGGTGCGGATGGACGTCAGCGGGGCCATCGGGGCCTGGCGGCGCGACGCAGCCACTCAGACGCTGACGCTCGAGTTCCTGTCCCCGGCGGAGACCTACACCCTCTCCGTGGACGGCTCGGGACAGACCCTTGGCTGCGATCCAGGCCGGCCCCACCTCTCGGGCGACGTCACCGACGCCTCGGGCCAGATCGTGGCCACCTGGGCGGGCTGCGCGTACTGGTAGGAGCCCCGACGCCCCACCGACACCTCGGGGGGGCGCCCGGCTGGCCCCCTCCCCGGGCACCCATCCCTGGCGGCTCGCGCCACGTCTCCGGTATGCTCGCCGTCTCCCGGGGGGTGTTCGCGTGCGTGCCTTCGCTGTGTGGCTGTAGCTCTGTGGATCCGGCTGCAGTGGAGCGACGGCAAGCCCGATGAGTACGTGACCTGGTACCTGGTGGATCTGCCCTTCGGGGCCCAGAGCCTGCCCGGCCCCAGCGACGAGGGCGGGGGGCCGGCCGACGAGTGTCTGATCCACACCCCGGGCTTCCGCTTCGACTGGCAGCGGGGCTACAACTACGATCCCGGCACAGGCCCCATGCCGGTCATCCACCGGGGGATCCGGTCCGGGTGACCTGTAAGTACAACAACAGCGAGACCAACCCCGACCTGCCCCAGCACCTCGCCGCGGCCGGTCGCACCGAGCCCGCCGACGTCTACTGGGGAGAGGAGACCGGCGACGAGATGTGCATGGCCATCATCGGGCTGATCGTCCCCAAAAACTAGAGCCCCCTCAGCTGGTTCTAGAAGCTCAGCTCCATCCACCTCCCCACACCGGCCCCAGGCGCTGGGGGATCGATCGCCGGCGCGCCGCGGTCGCCTGGTTCCCCGCCCGTCGGGGACCCGCAGTCGGGGTGATGAGGCGGATCCACATCCAGCAGCGCTGTAGAGTCTGGAGGTGATCTGCCCCGCCACCCCTCGCCTGAGCACGATCGCGCTGATCGACCTGCTGCGCGACGCCCGCGCGCGCACGCTGCAGCTGCTCAGCGGGCTGGGCCCCCGGGATCTGCTCGGCCCCCGCCTCGACGTCGTCAACCCCTTGCTGTGGGAGGTGGGCCACGTCGCGTGGTTCCACGAGCGCTTCATCCTTCGGGACGTCGACGGCTGTGCGCCCCTGTTGGCGGATCCCGACGCGCTGTATGACTCGATCCAGATCCCCCACGATGCGCGCTGGGAGCTGCCCCTCCCCTCGCTCGCCGAGACCCGGGGGTACCTCGAGGCGGTCCTGGCTGCCCTGATCGCACGCCTGGGGGACGGGCTGGCCTCCGAGACCGACAGCTACCTGTACCAGCTGACCACCTTCCACGAAGACATGCACACAGAGGCGCTGATCTGGTCCCGCCAGGCCCTGGCTCACCCCACGCCGTCGATCCTCGGGGCCAGCGTGCCGGGTCGGTCCGGCCCGCTGCCCGGCGACGTCGAGATCCCCGGAGGGCGCCACCTGCTGGGGGCAGCGCCCGGAGCAGACCGCTTCGTGTTCGACAACGAGCGGCCGGGCCACGAGGTCCAGATCGCTCCGTTCCGGATCGCACGGGCACCCGTCACCAACGCCGAGTTCGCGCAGTTTGTCGACGACGGGGGCTACCTGGCCTCCGAGCTGTGGGACGAGGCGGGGTGGCGGTGGCGCAGGGCCGCAGGCGCCGATCACCCGGTGTACTGGACCCGCGGTCCGTCGGGCTGGCACGAGCGCAGGTTCGATCGCATGGTGCCGATCGGGCCCCACCGCCCGGTGATCCACGTCAACTGGCACGAGGCCCGGGCCTACTGTCGCTGGGCCGGCCGCAGGCTGCCCACCGAGGCAGAGTGGGAGGCAGCGGCCTCTGGAGGGCCCTGCCCCCCGGGGCGGAACAGGCCCCGGTTCCCCTGGGGCGATGCGCCCCCCGATCGCGCCCGCGCCAACCTCGACGGGCTGTCCCTGGGCTGCACCGACGTCGCCGCGCTGCCCGGTGGAGACAGCCCCCAAGGCTGTCGCCAACTAATAGGCAACGTCTGGGAGTGGACCGAGAGCAGGTTCGCTCCATATCCTGGCTTTCAAGCCGACGTATATCGCGAATACTCCGAGCCCTGGTTCGGTGGAGGGCGGCGGGTCCTGCGCGGAGGCTGCTGGGCCACCCGGGGGCGCCTCCTGAGCAACGCCCACCGCAACTTCTTCCCCCCCGAGCGCCGCGACATCCTCGCCGGCTTCCGCACCTGTGAGGGCTAGCCCTCGACGAGAGCACTGCCCGCCCCAGTAGATCCTGGAGTCAGGGACCAGCCCCGGCGCTTGTGGGACGCAGCCACCAGGGACCAGCCCCGGCGCTTGTGGGACGCAGCCACCAGGGACCAGCGCCGGGGCGTCGAGGGCGTCCACAGGGCCTACCGCGGATCACAGGCCAGCAGCAGGGCCACGATCCGGCCTGCGATCCGCGGCAGGCCCAGCTCCTCCCAGAACAAGGCGACGTCTTCGATGTCCCGTGGCAGAGAGCCCGTCGGGATGTCTTGCTGTGACAGTGAGCCCGGTCGACACCGAACACAAGAAGACGGGGCCAAGCCCCGCTCAGCGGCCCCCTCGATCCCCCGGGCTGCACCGCAGCTGCTGTGCGAGCGCTCCGAGCCGGTGCAGACTCGGGTCTCCGGAGGTGGAGGGGATCGGAGCGTCGTCGAGGATCGCCTCGAGGAAGTGGATCGCTGCAGCGGCCTGGGGCTCCCGCCGCAGGGTGGCGAGCACCGCCCGGGCTCTGGCCTCCTGGCCGAGGTAGACCCGGGCCAGCCCCTGGAGAGTGATCGCTGTGATCCATCCGGCGATCCAGCCGTGGGATTCGGCGAAGTCCACCGCGGGCTGCACCTGCTCCAGCGCCCCCCGGGGATCGCGCCGGGCCAGGGCACAGCGTGCCAGGGCCAGCCTCGCGTCGTACTGGGTCCAGGGCTCCCCTGCGGCGACGGACAGCTCGAGGACCTCGAGCTGATCGCGCTCGGCGGCCGCCAGATCGCCATGGAGCTCGGCCAGCAGCCCCCGGACCCGCAGCAGCGCGGCGGTCCTCCCCCGGGGTCCATAGGTGCTCAGCAGGGCCTCGGCCTGCTGGAGGCGCTCCTCGGCTCGCTGGAGCCCGCCATCGTCCAGATCGAGGTTGGCGAGGCGGATCAGCGCGGCGGCCCGGCCCCGATCGGATCCATCTGCTCCGAACGCGGTCAGGGCGCGCTCGTAGCAGTCCCTGGCCCGCTGTGGCTCCCCAAGATCGGTGTGGTTCGCTCCGGCGAACATCCAGGCCCGCCCACGCCGCCGGGGGAGCTCGCCTCCGATCGTCTCGAGCAGCGCGATCGCCTCGTTGGTGCTGTCGCGGCACCCCTGGAGATCTCCAGCCAGGACCTCGACGCCGCCCCGATCCAGCAGGACCTCCGCCCGCAAGACCGGATCGCCGACCTCGTCCGCGGCCTGCCCAGCGGCGGCGATCCTGCGCCGGGCCTGATCCAGGTCACCGATCGCCAGGGTCATCGAGGCGCTACGCTGCAGCAGTAACGCCCGATGGAGCGCCTCGATCGGCCCGCTCCGGGCCAGGGCGGCGTCGATCGTGGCCACATGGATCCGGAACCACCCCGCCCCCTCCAGGGCGGGCCCCAGGGCGAGCACTACCTCGACGGCCCGGGGGTTGTCCAGGCTGTCGAGGCCCGCGACGAAGTTGCCCAGATCCGCGAGCAGCGACGCCAGGGTCTGGGGCCCCTCGGCCTGGGCGAACCGACGGCCCAGCTCGACGGCCCGATCGGCGCACCAGCTGGCGAAGCGCAGGGACAGGGTGTCGTCCCCCCGGCCCTCCCGGGCTCGGGCGGCGAAGCGACGCACCACGCCGGTGGTGGTCAGGCGGCGCCCCGGCCCGGGGGCCGGCAGCAGCAGCGACTTGCGGCGCAGCCCCAGCAGCAGGGGCTCCAGCGCCTCCTCCCCCTCGAGGATCGCGGCGACGGCCGAGGGGGTGAACCCGGCGGGGAACAGGGAGCAGGCCTCCAGCACCCGGCGCTCCGGCTCCCCGAGCAGCTCCCAGGACCAGCGCACCACCGCGTCCAGCGAGGCGTGCCGGGCCACGCGGCCCCGGCCCGGATCCTCCAGCCCACCGGCGAGCAGGCGTCGGTGGACCTCGGCGGGCTCCAGGACCGGGGCCCAGGCCGCGGCGAGCTCGATCGCCAGGGGGTTGCCCTCGAGCTGGGACACCAGGGCCGTCACCGCCCGGGCCTCGTCCCGATCCGGGCGACGTCCGGCGGCCTCAGCACGCTGGGCGTACAGCGCGCCGGCCTCCTCAGGGCCGAGGGGCTCGACGTCGAGGATGCACTCCCCGGGCAAGGCCACCGCCTCCCGGCTCGTGGCCAGGATCTGCAGCGACCCGGCGCCGAGCCAGATCGGCAGCGACTCGGCGAGGACGTGTGCGATCTGCTCGAGGTTGTCCAGCACCAGCAGCAGGGGCTCGTGCGCCGCCTCCGCCAGGGCACGATCAGGATCGGCCGCCGCGGGCAGGCTCGTGCCCAGCGCGGCCGCGACCCGGTGCCTCGCCTCGTCCACCGTCTGGCAGGCCTCAAGCTCCACGAACAGCACCCGCCGCGACGGCGCGATCCTCCGGGCGACCTCGATCGCCAGGCGGGTCTTGCCGATCCCTCCAGGCCCGACCAGGGTGATCAGCGGTCGACCTGCATCGATCGCTCCGTGGATCGACGCCAGCAGCGCGCTACGTCCCAGCACCGGGGCCAGGGGCCTCGGGAGCGGCTCGGTGGACCCGGCCGCGGCCGGTGGGGCCCGGACCGGAGCGGCGACCAGGCGATAACCCTCCCCGTACACCCGCAGCAGGCAGCTTGGGGCGCTGGGATCGGGCTCGATCTTCACCCGCAGCCTCCGGACGGCGGCGTCCACCGCCCGGGTCTCGCCCCCGCCCCGCCAGCCCCAGAGCTCCCGCAGCAGCTCGTCGCGGGGGACGACCGTGCCACGGGAGGCCAGCAGGCGGAGCAGATCGGCCTCTCGCTGCGACAGCCTGGCCTCGCCGCCCTCCCGATCCCGGAACCGGCGGGCTCTCAGGTCCACGGTCCCGTGGCCTAGATCAAGGATCTCCGGCCCGTCTCCTGCCACTCGGTTGGATAACCCACGCAGCCGTCACGATCCGGCACGATCCGTTCCCTCCAGGATCCCACCCGCCGGCCTACCCTCTGGAGAGCACGGACAGGGAGCAAGCATGCACCGATGGATCTGGATCGCGGGGCTCGTGGCCCCCGGATGTGGCGTGGAGGTCCCCGAGGCTGAGCTGGACACGGGCGTGTCCTGGCTCGAGGCCCCGGCCCTAGACCGGGCAGCGGGGGGCACGCACCGGGTCTGGCTGACCTGTGGAGATCCAGTGTGCTCGGGCTGGAGCCCCAAGGGCCTGCCGGACTGCCCGATGTGGGCGACCGAGGGGATGGCGTGTCCGCCCTGGGCCGACGGCCGGCGGTGTGATCCCCACGACGCCTGCAACGCGCTGTACATCTGCGATGACGTCGATCCCACCGCCGGAGGGTGCCCGATCTCGCTGCGCTCGGCCAAGTCGGGCATCGACTACGTCGATCCAGCCGAGCGCCAGGCCCTGCACGACGCGCTGATGGACTTCAACCTCGCGACCTACCGCTACCGCGCCGACGGAGCGACGGGGCCCCAGCACCTGGGCTTCATCATCGACGACGTGGCACCATCGCCCGCGATCGCCGCCAGCGGCCAGCGGGTGGATCTGTACGCCTACACCTCGATGGCGGTGGCGGCGCTGCAGGTCCAGCAGGAGCAGATCGAGACGCTGCAGGCCCAGCTGCAGCAGCTGCAGGCCCAGCTGGCCGAGCGCCCCCCGGAGCCCCGGTAGCGAGCGGACGAACGCTGGGCGGAGCCTGGAGCGCTCAGAGATCGGGCGCCGGGGCTCGGGGCCCACCGGGGCCCACCGGGGCCCACCGGAGCACGGGACCCCCTGTGGTCCGTGGCGCCCGCGGCGTCTGGGGCGCTGGCGCCCGCGGCGTCTGGGGCGCTGGCGCCCGCGGCGTCTGGCGCCCGCGGCGCCTCCAGGCCAGCAGCCCGGCAAGAGCCAGCCAGCCCCCCGCCGGGCTGCTGTGGCCACAGGCACAGCCGGTGTAGCCGATCTGTGGCCCCTCCTGCGCCGGGGGACGGGCCTCGCAGTCGCCACCCTGCTCGGGATCGAGCCAGTCGGGGGTGCCATCACAGTCGCTGTCTCTCGTGCCCTCCTCCGCGTCTGAGAGCCCGTCGCCGTCGGAGTCGGGATCGAGGTGATCGGACAGGCCGTCGCCGTCGGTGTCGATCGGTGTGCCCTCCGGGGCCTCGGTCCGGCTGTCGATCCCGTCGCCGTCGTCGTCGTCATCCAGCGCGTCGATCAGCCCGTCGCTGTCGGTGTCCACCAGCCCCTCGTCGCCGTCCGTCAGCCCGTCGCCGTCGCTGTCCGGATCGAGGGGATCGACGCCTGCGCTGACCTCGTCGCCGTCGAGCAGACCATCGGCGTCGCTGTCCGGGTTGGATGGATCGGTGCCGAAGATCTCGATCTCTGCCTCGTCGCCCAGCCCATCGCCGTCGGTGTCGATGGCGTTGTCGATCAGCCCGTCACAGTCGTTGTCGAGCCCGTCGGGCAGCTCCGGCGCGCCCGGGTAGACGCCGGCGTCGTCGTCTGCACAGTCTCCGCCGACGTCCTGCTCTCCGGCCAGCCCATCGCACACGCCGTCGCTCGCCACGATCAGATCGGTGCCGAAGCCATCGCGATCGGTGTCGAGGAAGCAGGTGATCGCGTCGGTGCCGCTGCAGTCCTGGTCGATGCCGTCGTCGACGATCTCGTTGTTCCAGGGGGAGACGGTTGGATCCGTGTCGTCACAGTCGTCCGACACCCAGGATCGGCCCAGCTCGAGCTGGCACAGGCCGTTGGCGGACAGCACCGCGACCATCGAGCCCACCCCGTCGCCGTCGCCGTCTTCGTAGCAAGTGACGGTGTCGGCGCCGCTGCAGTCGGAGTCGACGCCGTCGTCGGCGACCTCGGTCCCGTTGGGGTTGATGTTCACGTCGTAGTCGTCACAGTCGGATCCAGTGTAGGCCTCGCCTGGATCGTCGCAGTCTTCGTCGGCGCTCGCCAGCGGGTACAGCAGATCGCCGAACCCGTCGCCGTCGTTGTCGACGTAGCACATGGCCACATCCGAGCCATCGCAGCTCTGATCGATGCCATCGCCCGGGATCTCGGCGGCCCCGGGGAAGGAGGTGGGATCGGTGTCGTCGCAGTCGCCATCCAACGCCGCCTCGCTCTGGATCCGATCGCAGCTCCCGTCCTGGGCGACGACGACGTTGCCCTGGCCAAAGCCGTCCTGATCCAGATCTTCGTAGCAGAAGCCCGCGTCCACTCCGTTGCAGTCTTGATCGATGCCGTCCCCGGGCGCATCGTTGGCGCCGGGGAAGGAGGTGGGATCGGTGTCGTCGCAGTCGGCCGGGGGCTGGAAGCCGTCGTCGTCGGCGTCGGGGACGGGCTGCAGCGCTCCGATGGTGGTGCCGTCGCTGGCGGCCCCCACCAGGACGCTCCCGGCGGGGGGCAGCAGCTCCCCGAACAGGCAGGCCCCGGCGGTCGGGGGACCCAGATCGGGATCATCGATCACGGTCCCGCCGAGATCGGTCGCTCCGTTGAGATCTCCGAGGGGGTTGTTCCAGTAGGCGCTGGAGGTCGAGCTGAGCAGGGCGTTGGCGTGGGTGAGGGCCAGGGCCGCCGCTGAGGTATGATCCGCGACATAGGAATCGATCAGCTGAGCGTCTCCGTCCTTGTCCGAGGCCAGGGCTGCGCCCTGGGTTGCGGCGTTGAGCGACAGGGAGACATGGGTCACCGAAGCCACCCCGTCGATCCACAGGGCGCCACCATCGAGCCCCGCGGCGTTCTCGAGGAAGATGTCGTAGCTGATGTTTGCGGTCGCGTCCTTCTGTAGCCGCAGCGCTCCGCCCTTCCCGTCGGCTGAGTTGCCACAGTAGCGGTTGTTCGAGAACACCCCCGCGGTCTTCCTCAGCTGGACCGCGCCACCGTCCTTGATCGCGTGGTTGCTCAGGAAGGTGCTGCTGCCCAGCACCAGCAGCGCTGGATCCTCCGCATACAGCGCGCCTCCACCCCGGTTGCCGGTGGCCTCGTTGTTCGAGAACACGCTGCCGCTGATCTGCGCATCGCCGGTGTGGACGAGGTGCAGCGCGCCCCCCCGATCCGCGGCGCTGCCGGCGAAGGTGCAGGCGCTGATCACTAGCTCCCCGTCGCCGGCAAAGTGCACCGCACCTCCATGCTTGCTGGTGCTGGTGCCTCCGGTGAAGGTGCTGTCCTCCAGCGTGAGATCCCCCGCGACGGCCGAGATGATCCCCCCCTCTCCTGTGGCGGTGGAGAGAGAGAAGGTGCTGCCACGGATCACCAGCACGTTGCTCGCGTCGGCCTCCACCCAGATCGCGCCGCCCTGGGTCGCGCTGTAGGTGTTGGAGATCTGTACGTCGTCGAGGGTCAGCGCCCCCTGCTGGTGCAGCACCGCCCGGCTCGTGCCTCCACCGTCGATCGCAACATGCTCGATCGTCGCGACCACGCCGCTGCCATTGAGCTTGAAGAAGCCGTCGCTGATGCTGTCGGGCTGCAGCTGCGGGAGGCCGTTCACCCCCCGGATCGTCACGCTCTTGTCGATCGTCACCGACTCCTGGTACGGACCCAGGGAGGCATCGATCGAGATCGTGTCTCCGTCGCTGGCCGCGCTGATCGCATCGGCGACGGTGGGTTGATCCCCGGGGACACCGATGTCGATCGCCCAGGCAGCGGAGAGGGCGAGGAACAGGGGCCACATGAGCGCTCCAGAGGTGGCTCAGTATAGCAGGAGGGTCCGACCCGCCCGACCCACCCCCGGGAACGCGCAAAGCTCCAGAACCGAGAGTGACGTTCATGGGCGCGTCCCCCGTCACCGACGATGTCTGCCCTCTTTGGCTTGTCCGAAGCCCGGAGTCGGAGTATGGACACCCTCGTCGATCGCAGCGTCGCCCGGATCGGGCGCCTGCACGTTCCGGGGGGAAACGTTCGATGCAGCGCAGACCTGTGCTCGGAGAGGCCGCGTTTCGGTTCCTCGAGCGCGCTCAGACCGCCAACACCCACGAGGGGGCCTACCTCGCGTACCAGTGTTTCTCAGATCTCTATGCAATCTGGCGCAAGTCCGACACGCCGCCGACCGGAGAGCAGGAGCGCGAGCTCCAGCGCGCCCGGCAGCATGTAGCCAGGCGCCTGGGGGCGCTCCGGAGCGCGGTGTAGGGGAGGCGCTCCGCCCTGTCGGCGCCACCCGCGCCCCACGTAGACGCCGCCCAAGATCGCGAGCGCGGTGTAGGGGAGGCGCTCCGCCCTGTCGGGGTGCCGACACGGCGTAGTCGCCCCCGACGATCGGAGGCCAGGGGAGCTGGATCGACTCCGTCGTGGATCCGGCCACCGGATGGTTCCAGCCGCCGAACGGATCAATGCGCGGGCTGGATCGGCCGGATCATCAGCTGAGGCTCCTCCTCCTCCACGGGGACAGTGGTGCTGAGCTCCATCGCCAGCCGATCGTTGTGCAGCCGGACGTGGGCCGCCACCTCGTCGGCCTCGAAGAAGGTGTCGGGACGACGCGCCCGACGGCTCCAGCTCGAGATCGGGATCAGCGCCAGCCCCCCCGAGATCAGCGAGGCCCCCATCACGCCGAGCCCGATCGTCGAGAGATCGGGGGACGTGCGCGCGGGGCGCGGGTAGGACGTGTGGTAAGGCTCGTAGGCGAGGCCGGCGACGGAGAGGGCGTAGCCCGAGTACATGCCCACCGCGCTCAGGGTCGCCAGGCCCACCCCGAGGAACAGATCGGTGCCCTGCCTGCGCTCAAAGCGCCGCCAGGGATCAGGATCGTCGAGGATCCGCAGGAGCTCAGTGGTGTTCAGGGCCGTGCCGCCGCCCTGGCGCACGATCCAGTCCCGGCTGGGCCCCCGCATGCCCAGCGGCGGCGCCTCGATCAAGAGGTGCTCCTCAGCGTAGATCGCCTGTACGTCCAGATCGCTAGCCAGTCCCACCGAGGAGAAGAGCATCCAGAGCATGGTGACCTCCAGAGGCCCGGAGCCGAGGAGGGGATCCCCCCGCTCCACCGAGCCTGTCTCCAGAGTGTACCGGCAGATCTGCTGGATCGGGGAAGATCCATGGGCCCGGGTGCCCGCACCAACGAGGAGATCACAGGCTCAGCCGGTCGGTCCGGGCCACCTGCCGATCCCGGGGAGGAACCGCCCCACCCGTCCCGCCCAGCGGGTGAACGCGGGCCCGTGCTCGCGCAGCAGATGCTCCTCCTCAGCCCGGGCCTGGAAGCCGACCAGCACATACACCAACAGCGAGCCGGTGATCGTCCAGCCGCAGGGGGCGATCAGCGCCACCCCCACGGTCAAGATCACGATCCCCAGGTAGATCGGGTTCCGGCTGAAGCGGAACACGCCGTGGGTCACCAACCCGGTGGGGGCTGGATCGATCCCGATGCGCCAGGATCGCCCCATCTGCGCCTGGGCGATCACCACCAGGGCCAACCCTCCCGCCGCGACGATCAAGCCAGCGATGGAGACCCATGGCGCCACCAGGTACACCCCCAGGGGATCCGGGCCCCCGATCGCCAACAAGATCGTCAGCAGCCCATACCCGAGCAGGGTGAGGGTGAAGCTGTGGTACAAAAAACGCTGGAGCTCGCTGCCCGGGCGCACCAACGCGATGGTCCCGTGCAGCAGGTAGCTGCGCAGCAGGGGCAGCCCGATCACCACAACCACGGTGAGCCCCGCGAGGATCGGCAACACGGTGAACACCACCATCAGCACGCCTCCGAGACGTGTGCGATGGCGTCGCGCACGATGTGGGCGACGTGGTGATCGGCGAGGCGGTAGAGCTGCCGTCGCCCCTGGCGCTCGGCGATCACCAGCCTCGCCTCCCGCAGGATCCGGAGCTGGTGCGACAGAGCTGTGCGCTCCAGCTCCACCAGCTCCTGGAGCTCACCGGCGGGGCGGGGCCCCTGCTCGGCCAGCAGCGCCAACACAGCGAGCCGGGTGGGGTGGGACAGCACGCTGAACAGCGCGGCAGCGTCTGTGATCGGATCCACTCGAGCCTCCGATCGGATCTCTAACTTGAAGGATCTATTACGTGAAATATTTATCACATGTCCCTGAGCGCGACTAGATCCCGCTCGACAAGGCCGCGGCCCGGTCCCCGACCTCAGGCTGCAAGGACCGCTCGACCGCCACACCGGGCCTCGGGGCCAGCCCCCCGACGATCGCCGACAGGGGGAGCCGGGGCTCAGCGGCGGGCCTGGGCTGCTCATGGGCCCGCCGCCCCGCGTCGGAGCGCTGCGCCTCGGGCAGGTGCAGCACAGACCGCTCCCGATCGGCGGGGATCTCTCAGCGGCCCCCGGGTGAGATATCTCGACATCGCTCACTTTCACTCGATCTATCTCCCTAGAGACCGAGCGATCAAGAGACTCCAGTCCCTGCACCCTCCGCCGACGGGACAGGGAGCGGATCGGTGCTCGAGCCACGCTGGCCCCGTTCTTGCTCTACCCCAGGACAACACCCCGGAGATCTGACATGTCCGATGAGCCCACCCGCCTCCGAGACGCGATCGACACCGATGACGGGGGACCCGCCGAGGTTCCCGCCACCTGGGTCGCCCGACACCGCGACGCGGTCCGCCTGATCGACGTCCGCGAGCCCCACGAGCTGGACGGTCCCCTGGGTCGGCTGGAGGGGGTGGACAACGTCCCGATGCTGAGCCTGCTGGCCAGAGCCTCCGAGCTCGATCCAGGGCAGCCGCTGGTGCTCATCTGTCGCTCGGGTCGGCGCTCGGGGGAGCTGGTCCCGGAGCTACGCCGTGCAGGGATCGAGACCGTAGCCTCGGTCGAGGGGGGCATGATCGCGTGGAACCTCGAGGTGCTGGGGCACGATCGGATCTTGAGCGATGAACAGGCGGCGAACAGCAGCAACCTCGCAGAGGCGATGTACCGGACCAACGGCCTGCCCGAGGTCAGCGCTCGCTGGGTGGCTGAGAACATCGGACGGTTTCGGCTCGTCGACGTCCGCAGGGCGGCTGAGCTGACGGCCCATGGCCGGGTGGCCCAGGCCGAGCACATCCCCCTCGAGGCCTTCATGGCACAGGCCGACGCGCTGGATCGGAGCAACCCCCTGGTGGTGATGTGCGCCTCGGGGGGGCGCAGCGGCCGGGTGGTGCGAGCCCTGGAGGCCGCCGGATTCACCGCGGTGGCCTCCCTGGAGGGGGGCATGTTCGGCTGGCGAGCCCACGGGCTGCCCTTCGCCTGACGAGCCGCCCCTCGCCCGAAGAGCCGCCCCTCGCCCGAAGAGCCGCCCCTCGTGCCCCTCGCCCGAAGAGCCGCCCCTCGCCCGACGGTCAGAGCCAAGCCTCACCATGAGCTGGGCTGCGATCCCGATGGGCGGCTCACAAGGATCGACCCTGCGGTCTTCAGCGCATCTAGGGATTGTGGGTTCATGGGTCCAGCTGCCCAGATCTTCGGCGCCTCCGTGACCTGGATCGGGCGGAGGGTGTCGCCGACGGGGCGCCCCCGGGCCACCGCCTCCGCCCATGCAACAATCGACCTCGCCCCGCCGTAGCTCGGACACCCGGCCCGGAGATGCGGATGGTCTGTGCGAGCTGTGCGGTGGAGACAGACGAGGCCCCCTGCAGCGCTTGTGGTGCAGATCCCAGCCTGGACGGTCGCTACCGCCTCGAGCACCCGCTGGGGCACGGCGGGACGGGGATCACCTGGTCCGCGGTGCGCACCTCCGACGGCCTGCGGGTGGCGATCAAGGCCGTCCCGATCCCGCCGAGGCCCTCCGCCAAGGAGCGTCAGCTGCTGGGGCGGGAGGTCGAGGTGCTGCGGCAGCTGGATCACCCCGCCATCCCCAGCCTGCTCGACGCGTTCGAGGTGCGGGCCCCCGGGGGTGTCCGGATCCAGCATGTGGTGATGGGCTTCATCGAGGGCCAGACCCTCGGAGCAGAGATCGCACAGCGACGCCTGACCGAGACCGAGGTCCTGCAGATCCTGGACGAGCTCGCGGGCATCCTTGGGTACCTCCACGACCTCTCTCCGCCGGTGGTGCACCGCGATCTCAAGCC
Organism: Deltaproteobacteria bacterium; assembly: GCA_011376105.1. Taxonomy (GTDB): domain Bacteria; phylum Myxococcota_A; class UBA796; order UBA796; genus DRPG01. The sequence continues at coordinate 8,141 of DRPG01000402.1, read as the reverse complement.
CGACAACGTGATCCGCAGGCGGGACGGGGGGCTGTCGCTGATCGACTTTGGGGCGGTCAAGGACGTGCTCTCCGATCCCCTGGTCGGAGGGAGCACCTTCGTCGGCAGCTTTGGCTACATGGCTCCGGAGCAGCTGCACGGGGACGCCTGTCCCCGCTCCGATCTGTACGCCCTGGGGGCGCTGGCGGTGCGCCTCCTCACCCGGATCGAGCCCAGGGATCTGGTCGAGCACCAGCGCCTGGCCTGGCGCGCCCGCTGTCAGGTGTCGGACGCCACCGCGGCGCTGATCGACGCCCTGCTCGAGCCCGAGCCCGAGGGCCGTCCCCCCTCAGCCGAGGCCGTCCAGCGCTGGATCGCCAGGATCCACAAGGGTCCGCGCCCCGCCACACCGCGCCCCACGCCCCGGCGCCTCTCCACCCCCAGCCGCCCGGCGTCACCGAGCCTCAAGCGATCCCTGGCGATCCTTGGGACCACCGGCGCAGGGGTGCTGCTCGGTTTGGTGGCCCTCTTCGGGCTGGCGCTGTGGTGGATCGATCCCTTCGGTCCACCGATCCACACCCTCGATCTGCAGGGGATCCAGCTCGGCCTGACCCTGCCCAAGCTGAGGCAGCGCTTCCACGGAGAGCTGCAGCCGGGCTACGACGACGATCGCCTCAAAGCCCAGCTGCTCATCGGCGATCTCCCCGCACACTGCACCCTGTGGCTGCCCGAGGAGACCGGTGGGACGCTGTGCGAGATCCACTGCGACATCCGCGGCGCAGATCGCCGCTCCGCCCAGCGCCTGCGCTCGAGCCTGAGCTACCTCCAGGGGGGGCCCTGGTCCAACCCCACCGGCTGGAAGTGGTCGGATCGAGAGACCTCGATGAGGATCTTCGCCGAGAGCACCTTCTCGATGATCACTCACCGGTGCACCGAGATCGAGGCGCAGCGCAGGGTGCAGGAGCAGGCAGAGCAGGCAGAGAGCGAGCGACAGCAGATCGCGGAGGAGGTCCAGCGCCTCCGGGGGCTCCTGCTCCCATGAGCCAAGATCGCTCCCATGAGCCAAGATCGCTCCCCCTCGTTCAGGGAGCCCCGACGACCCCGGATCGAGCCAACCGATGGTGTACCGTGCCCTCCGGAGCGTGAACCATGGAGCTGCTGAACTCCCTCGTCAGCCAGATCAACGGGATCGTCTGGGGTCCCCCGATGCTGGTGGCGATCCTGGGCACCGGCCTGTTCCTGATGGTGCGCCTCGGGGGCATGCCGATCCTCAAGCTCGGCCTGGGGATCCGCCTGCTGTGGGAGGGGCGCCGGAAGGGGGCGGCGGACTCCGGGGAGATCAGCCCGTTCAACGCCTTGATGACCGCGCTCGCCGCCACGATCGGCACGGGCAACATCGCGGGGGTGGCCACCGCGGTGGTCCTCGGGGGTCCCGGGGCCTTGTTTTGGATGTGGTGCACCGCGCTGGTGGGCATGGCCACCAAGTACGCCGAGGCGGTCTGTGCGGTGGGCTTCCGTGAGGTCGACGAGCTGGGCAACCACGTCGGCGGGCCGATGTACTACATCAAGAACGGCCTGCCGAGCCAGCTGCACTTCCTCGCCCCCACCTTCGCCGGCTTTGGAGCCATCGCCGGCTTCGGGATCGGCAACACGGTGCAGGCCAACTCCGTGGCCGACGTGGTGCACACCTCCTTCGGGGTGCCCGCCTGGGCCACCGGGCTGGTGCTGATGCTGCTCGTGGCGGCGGTCCTGATCGGAGGCATCCAGCGGATCGGACAGGTGGCGGGGGCCCTGGTGCCGTTCATGGCCGTGGCCTACCTGCTGGCCGGGCTCGTGGCGCTCGGGATCAACGCAGCCCAGATCCCCGAGGCCCTGAGGCTGGTCTTCACCCACGCCTTCACCCCCGCCGCGGCCCAGGGGGGCTTCGCCGGCGCGATGGTGTGGGCCGCCCTGCGCTATGGCGTGGCGCGGGGGGTGTTCTCCAACGAGGCTGGCCTGGGCAGCGCGCCCATCGCCCACGCCGCGGCGACCACCAACGATCCAGTCAGCCAGGGGCTGGTCGCCATGCTGGGGACCTTCATCGACACGATCCTGGTCTGCAGCATCACCGGCCTTGCGATCCTCACCTCGGGGGTCTGGACCTCCGGGGAGAACGGAGCCGCCCTGACATCAGCGGCGTTCGAGGCTTCCTTCTCCGGAGGTGGCTACGTCGTGACGATCGCCCTGGCGGTCTTTGCCTTCACCACCCTGCTGGGGTGGAGCTTCTATGGCGAGAGGTGCGTCGAGTACCTGTTCGGTGTCCGCTCTATCCCTCCATTTCGGGTGCTGTGGATCCTCGCCGTACCCGTCGGCGCGACGCTCCAGCTCGAGCTCATCTGGCTGCTCGCCGACACCCTCAACGCCCTGATGGCGCTGCCGAACCTGATCGCGCTGCTGTTCTTGAGCCCGTTCGTGGTGAAGATGACCCGAGCGCACCTCTCAAGCGCCTCAGCGAAGGGGTAGCCCCCCCGGGCCGCACTCGCCGCCAAGGACACGGTGGCGAAGCACCCCCACCGCTGCCCTGTCACCCACGCCGGGACCCCCAACGCTGGATCCGCAACGCTGGATCCGCAACGCTGGATCCGCAGCAGCGAGCTCTCCGACAGCGACAACGTCACCAACATCATCGGGGACCTGCGAGGGGCAGGCACCGTCGTGGTCGATGCATGGGCGCCGCGACAGAGAAAGATCAAGGATGACCAGATCGTTCGCCTGGTGTATGGAGACGCGTCTTGAGCGGCTGAGGCTGGTGTTGGCCCCCGCTATCACGCTAAGACACCTCCACCCAGCACGCCACCCCCCACGCCCCTGGGTGTGAGAGACCGGGTGTGGAAGAGATGGCTGCTCCGAGCTGTGCGGGCCGAGGGATCAGACGCGGTCAACCTCTGGGCCCAGGAGGGATGTCCTGCTTGTGGGCTCAAGAGGAGCGAGGGGGACACATGGGCCGCGGGGACCAGATCCAGGACATCGGTCTGACCACAGCTCTCGGTACAAGCCCGGGTGTGTCCCGTCAGGCGCTGACCCTATACACCCCCAACAGGCACGTCTTCGGCCCGTGGAGAGATCGATCGAGGCGAAGGCGCTCGGGGAGCGCGGCGACGAACAGCGGCTCGCGCAACACCAAGCGGAACAGAGACCCAACCCAGCCTCTACCAGTCCGTCGGCTTGTAGTCCTTGAGGAACTGCCCCCAGACATGGTCCCCGGTGTTGATCCCGTCGAGGATCGGATCCACGATCCTCGCCGCCCCGTCGACGATGTCCAGCGGTGGGTGGAACCCGTGCTCCTCGCGCTTTCGCTCAGCGTGCTGGGCTGGATCCTCGTCGGTGATCCAGCCGGTGTCGACGCTGTTCATGTGGATCCCGTCCTTGACGTAGTCAGCCGCTGAGGTGCGGGTCATCATGTTCAGCGAGGCCTTCGCCATGTTGGTGTGGGGGTGGCGATCGCTCTTGAAGGTGCGGTAGAACTGCCCCTCCATCGCGGACACGTTGACGATGTGCTTGTCGGCGGTGGGGACCGCCAGCATCAGTGGCTTGAGCCGTGCGTTGAGGATGAACGGGGCGACAGCGTTGACCAGGTGGACCTCCAGCAGCTCTAGGGTGGGGACCTCGGCCATCCTCAACCGCCAGCTGTTGATCTCGCGGAGATCGATCTGTTGCTGATCGGCATCGAGCAGGCCCACGGGGAAAGCCTGAGCGTCGGCGTCGCCGGGCAGCAGCGGCAGCTGGCTCCACTCCGCCGACGAGCGCGCACCGGACCGGGAGAGATCGGAGCGCACCAGGCCCTCGGCCTCGCAGCTCAGGCCCAGCAGCTCCCGCTCCATCAGGTGGCCATAGAAGCCGGGCGGCCTGCGCACGGTCTGGCACGCGTTGTTGATGATGAAGTCGAGCCGATCGAGCCGCCCCAGCAGCGCCTCGCACAGGGCCTCGACCTGTCCCACCCGGCGCAGATCGATGCCCACGATCTCGAGCCGATCGCCCCACACCCCGAAGTCCTCCTCAGCGGCGTAGCGCCGGGCCGCGTCGCGGGGGAACCGGGTGGTGCAGATCACCCGACAGCCCGCCCGCAGCATCAGGATCGCCGCGTGGTAGCCGATCTTCACCCTGGAGCCGGTGATCAAGGCCACCCGGCCGGTCAGATCCGCGGTCTGGCTGCGCTTGTCGTGGTTGAAGTCGCCACAGGTCGGGCAGAGCTGATCGTAGAAGAAGTGGATCTCGCGGTAGCGGCCACGGCAGACATAACAGACGCGCTCGCTGGCATACTCGCCGGGGGACGGGCTCGGACCGGGGGGCTCGATCCCCCGCCGCCGGGGGGTCTGGAAGATGGGGTTGTCCCGGAGCTTGCGGATCCGGGTCTGGGCAGCCAGCCGGCGATCGGACTCGCGCTCCCGCGCCCGATCCCGGGCCCGCTGCACCCTGTTCTGGCGGCGCCTCTCGGTGTTGGTGGGCCGGGCGACCCGGCCCGCGGCCTTCAACAAACGCATCCGGAGGTCGGCCTCGAGATCCGCGAGCAGGCCTCGATCGGCCACGATCGCCTCGAGGGTGGCGGCGGCGTCCTCAAGGCGCTCGCTCCAGTCTCGATCGTCTTCGCTCGCCATGTTCCTGCCGGGGAGGAGGGGTGTGGAGGCTAACCTGGCCAGCCTCCCCGACACCCAACCCTGCTCTGTCCCGGCGGGCGGGCGGGCGGGCGGGCGGGCGGGCCGCTGGCGCCGCCCCACCCAGAGCGCCCGCGTGCTCTAGAGCGTCACAGCCCGGGCGTAATGAAGCCCCGACATGGGGTACGGGACCGGATTGGGGATCTGAGCACCCGTGCCTGGGGAGGATCGATGGTGGGGCTGTGGATCGCTGCCGGGGCTGTCGCCCTGTCCCTCGCAGCCCTGGGCTGGATCCTGTGGACGAGCGTCCGGATCCCCCGCTCGATCCCCGAGCCCGATCGGCCCCTGTTCCGCGCCGCCTTGGAGGCCTCCCGGGCCGAGCTTGGCCCCGGTGTGCTCAGCGACGCCATCCCCTCGGGCCTGCACCGCCACGACGCACATGTCTACGCCGCCTTCTTCGTCCTGTTTCGGGATCTATGCCTCGCGGATGGGCTCGCGCTGACCCGGAACGAGCGGGAGATCCTAGCCACCAGCGTCTCTGTGTCCAACACCTGCCACTACTGCAGCCACATCCACGGGGCGTTGGTCCGCGCCAGGGAGCAGGAGCTGGTCGAGCGGATCTTCGCCGGTCAGCCTGAGCGGATCTCGGATCCAAGGCAGCGGGCGCTGGCGACCTATGGCCTGGAGGCACGGCACGCGGGCGCAGCGATCCTCACCGCCCCACCGTTCACCGCCGAGGAGGCCTCCGACGCAGCGATCGTCGTGGTCAGCTTCCACTACATCAACCGGATCCTCGACGCCCTGGGGCCCCGGGGGATGTCACGGGCGTTGATCGTCAGCCCCCCCCGGCGCCTGCTGGCCTCGGTGATGGGCCTCGATCGGTCGATCGAGGGTGGGATCGCGCTGCCGAGGCTGCTGGCGTCCGGGCTGACGCCACCGATCGAGCTCGACGCCTCCGATCGAGCCCACATCGCCCGGTGGACCCTCGGTCGTCCTGAGGCCGCCGACGCGGTGGCGTTCGCCTGGTCAATGATCCAGCACGCGGCCCGGGAGCTGTTTGCGCCCGAGGTGCTCGAGACCATCCGAGCCCACCTGGCGGGCTGGCGGGGCGAGGACACTGATCTCAGCGATCCCTGGCTCGAGCGTGCGGTGGCCGGTCTGGCGAGCGCACCCCACAGCCAGGAGCTGGTTCGCCAGGCGCTGGTGGTGGCCCGGGAGCCGTTCCGGATCGACCAGGGGGCGCTGACGCGTGCGACCGGTGGAGATCCAAGGCGTAGGCTAGCGCTGGTGGCGTTCACAGCCTGTGCGGTCGCGTTGAGGATCGGAGAGTGGCTGGTGATCCCCGGCACCGAAGGGGGCCGATCCTCCGAAGGGGGCCGATCTTGAGCGGGGCGGTGGGTGGGCGAGCGGCTACAGCTCGGGATCGAAGGCCTCGACCGCCCGGCCGATCCGCTCCTTGAGCTCGGCCAGCTCCTCGGGGGGGCAGCCCTCCCCGAGGCGCAGCTCGTGGCCCTCTCGCCCCCGCACGATCAGCACACCCTCGGCGAGCTCGACACCTTGTAGATCGGGCCAGGTCACCCGATCCTTGGAGGGACCGATCAAGAACCCCATGACCAGCCGCTCGTCCTCCACCAGCAGCTTGCTGTTGGTGATCCGCACCCGCCGCTTGCCGCTGACCTGGTTGAGCAGCATCAGCAGGCCGATCAGCGTGATCGGCGCACCGGCGCAGCCCGCAGCGACGGGGGACGGAGCGAAGATCGCGGTCGCGACGCCTCCGGCGAGGACGAGGACGCCGAGCATGAGGCTACTGACGTTGGGTGGCAGGGGAGTCTGGATGCCGTCGTGGGTGCGTGCCATGGCGCGCCCTAACCCACGTTAGGACCACCAGACCACCACGTTAGGACCTCCAAACCATGGTGGATCTACAGTCCCGTGCCGCTGAGCTCCCCACCACCGCAGGGGTCTACCTGTTCAAGGATCCCTGCGGGACGGTGATCTACGTGGGGAAGGCCGTCAACCTGCGGGCGAGGGTCCGCCAGTACCTCGCGGGCACCGACGCTCGGGAGATGGTGCCGTTCCTCGTCTCGGCCGCAGCCGACGTTGATGTCGTGGTCACCCACACCGAGAAGGAGGCCTTGCTCCTCGAGAACACGCTGATCAAGAAGCACCGGCCCCGGTTCAACGTCAAGCTACGGGACGACAGCAGCTTCCTCCACCTCCGCATCGATCTTCGCGAGGAGTGGCCCCGCTACGAGCTCGTCCGAAAGATCCGGGGCGACGGGGCCCGCTACTTCGGGCCCTATCACTCAGCCTCCCGGGCGAGGCAGACCCAGGCCTTCCTCCAGCGTGCGTTCCCGCTGCGCACCTGCACCGACGCGGTGCTGCGCTCCCGCCGACGGGCCTGCCTGCTGCACCAGATGGGCCGCTGCAGTGCACCCTGTGTCGAGCTCGTCGAGCCAGACGACTACGAGGCGCTGGTCAAGGGCTCCATGGCCCTGCTCGAGGGGCGGCGGGGGCCGGTGATGGAGCACCTCGAGCAGCGGATGATCGCAGCGTCGGAGGCCCTGGCCTTCGAGGAGGCCGCGCGGATCCGGGACCTGATGGCCGGCGTCACCGCGAGCCTAGAGCGCCAGCAGGTGATCGATCCTCAGCGTGGCGATCGCGACGTGTGGGGGGTGTACCGGGAGGGGGATCGAGGAGCGATCGCGATCATGCCCGTCCGAGAGGGGGTGATGACCGAGCCTTGGGCCTCGCTGTTCGAGGTGGCGGACGACGATCCAGAGCTGCTGTCGACCCTGATCAACACAACCTACACCGGTGAGTCCCCCATCCCGGCGGAGATCCTGGTGCCCATCCTACCCCGGGACCACGAGACGCTGCAGGAGGTGCTCTCTGAGCGCCGGGGCAAGCAGGTGCGGATCCGCTGGCCTCAGCGGGGCGACAAGGTCCGCCTGGTGGCGCTGGCCGCCGACAACGCGCGGGTGCGCTACCTGCGGGAGACCGACGCTGAGCAGCGCCACCGGGCCGCGATGTCCGATCTGGCGACCGCGCTCGAGCTGCCCTCGATCCCCCACCGGATCGAGTGCTTCGACAACTCCAACCTCGGGGGACGCCACCCGGTGGCGGCCATGGCGGTGTTCCTCGATGGGAAGCCCGCCCGGCGGGAGTACCGCCGCTACCGCGTCAGGACCGTGGTGGGCTCGGACGACTATGCCACGATGCGGGAGATCCTCGAGCGCAGGCTCCGGCGGGGGCTGTCCGACGGGGTCCTGCCCGATCTGCTGGTGATCGACGGAGGCAAGGGCCAGCTGGGGGTGGCCACCGCCGTGCTGCGGGAGCTCGGGCTGCACGATCAGGCCGTGTGTGGCATCGCCAAACCACGCACCGAGCACCGCCACGGTGATCGCCTGGCCACCGACAAGATCTTCCTGCCCCACCGCAAGGAGGCCCTGCGCCTGCGGCGGGGGCACCCCGCGCTCCGGATCCTGCAACACATCCGCGACGAGGTCCACAACGCCGCGGTGCGCTACC
>DRPG01000401.1 GCA_011376105.1 Deltaproteobacteria bacterium | reverse complement strand
GGTGGGACGCCTAGGCCTCGCCGACGATCTGGCTGGGGAGGAGGAAGCGGGCGAGCCGGTCCTGGACCAGAGCCACCCGATCCGCCAGGCGCGCTGCCCCGAGGTAGGCCCGCTGCTCGTCGACGCCCTCGAGCAGCCGCTTCGCGAGGGCGTCGACCAGCTGCATCCCGTCGAGCTGGATCAGCCTGCGGGCTTCCTCGGAGGCGTCCCGGGACAAGCCCCCGAGCTGGAGCACCAACACCCTCAGCCCCTGCAGCGCGGCCTCCAGCCCGCTGGCGTTGGGGGGGGGCACCGATCCCCGGACGATCCGGAAGGGGGTGTCAAGCTGCAGCTCCTCCTCGAGGTGGGCGCTCCCGATCGAGCGCAGCACGATGTTGCTCCTGCCGTCGGGGTAGGGCTGGTGCCCCACGATCTGGCCGACCCCCAGCTCGGGGAACAGCGCTGGAGATCCTCCATGGTCCTCCTCAAATCCTGGCTTTAGGGTTGCGATCCCCAGGATCCCGTCCCGCTCGAGGCAGTGGGCCACCAGCGCCCGGTACCGGGGCTCGAACACGTGCAGGGTCAGCGAGGTGTTGGGGAGCAACACGGTGCGGGGCAGGGGAAAGATCGGCAGCTGGCGACAGCGCTCTCTGTACTGGACGTCGTCCATCGTTGTCCTCTGCAGAGGGGTAACTTTACGACGTCGGGGTACACAGTCCTGCGGAGGTCGTCCTGGTCCTTGTGCGCATCGGTGGCGAGGTGGTCGAGCTGTCCTGGGGCGTCTGGGAGGACTGGGTCCGTGCGGGCCGGATCCCCCACGACGCCCTGATCCAGTTCGACGCGGTGACCGGATCGGAGTGGGCCCGGGCCGAAGACCTCGAGATGTACACCTCCCTGCGGAACGACGCGGCGATCGAGTGGCAACATCAGTTCCGCTGGGGGCCTCCACCGGTCCTCACTGCCCTGCTGGTCGGGGTCCAGATCCGGATCTGGTGGTCGACCTGGATCCCGGGGGTCGAGGAGGCCCTGGTGGATCGGTTCACCAACTGGGCGCCGCCGGTGCTCGAGGACGGAGAGGTCTGGCGCCTGCTGTCGATGGGGTTCCTGCACGTCACCACCGATCACCTGTTCCTCAACATGATGTGGCTGGCCTACACCGGCTGGAACATCGAGCGAGCCCTAGGGCGGGCCAACCTGGGGGCGTTGTACCTGGCTAGCGTCCTGGGGGGCAGCGTGCTGTCGACGCTGATGAGCCCCGAGACCCCCTCGCTGGGGGCGTCGGGCGGTGTGTTCGGGCTGGTGGCGGCCAGCGTCGTCTTCGGGCTGGTGCGCCCCGAGCTGCTGCCGGCCCGGGGCCGTCGGGTGTTCGGTCTCGCGATGCTGCCGTACCTGGTGCTGATGTTCTCCAGCGGCCTGATGAACGCACGCACCGACAACTGGGCCCACTTCGGGGGGCTGGCGGTGGGGGCGATCCTCGCCCTGCTCCTCGATCCCGAGCCCCTGCAGCGCAGGGAGCGCTGGAACCTGAAGGTCCACCTCGTCCTCGGGGCGCTGTCCCTGACACTCCTGCTGGGGCTGTTCCTGGGCGGCCCCCGCCTAGAGCGCATCGTCGACAGCGACGTGCTCCGGAGCCGCCTCGCCGAGCTGAGGGGGGCCCGCGCCCCCGAGGTGGCGCTCGAGGGCTATCGCCCGCTGACCTACGCGGTTCCCGCCGGCTGGAAGCCGGGGATCGACGCTGCACGGGGCACCGCCCATGTCTCCCCGGTGGCCGATGGTGCGCTGCGGGCCTGGGGCGTGCGCCCCCGCAACCGCGAGATGATCCAGACCACCGAGGCCATCGCCGAGGCCTGGATCGCCTCGCTCCGGCGAGAGTGGCCCCACGCCGAGATCTCCGAGCCGAGCTCCGACGAGGTCGCGGGCTGGCCGGGGCTGAAGATCATCGCGACGATCGACGCCGGGGCCGAGCCCCGACGCCTCGAGTGGCGCGGGGTGGCGCGGGGCGCTTGGACCCTCGAGGAGGTCTGGCAGGTGGATCTGGCCCGGGAGGCGAGGCTGCGCCCCCTGCGGGACCGCCTGCGGCGATCGGTGGTCTGGGGCGAGCCCACCGAGCTGCTGGAGGCCAGGCGCGACGCCGAGCGGCTCCCCGGCAGCGTCCGGTTCCGGAGCCGGCTGGCCCTGGCCCTGGTGCGCACGGGGCAGGTCGACGAGGCCCTGGCGCTCCACGAGGCGCTGATCGCGGAAGACCCCTCTGATCCCCAGCGGTGGCTGGACGCGCTGGAGGTGGTGCAGACCGGGCTGCCTCAGATCGAGGATCCCGGATCGTGGTGGCGCCGGGCGCTGGAGGCCAGCTCCGGCCCGAGGCTGATCGACGCGGTGGCCCGGGGGCTCGCGGCAGACGATCAGCTCGAGGTGGCCCGGGGCCTGCTGCAGCTGGCGTGGCGGGCGAGCCCGGGGGAGCGCACCCTCAAACGCGCCCTCCGTCGCCTGGATCTCCCGACCGAGCTCGATCCCGAGACCGGTGTGCCGTGGCTGCTGGTGCACGATCCCCTCACCGGGGCACCCCGCGAGGCACCCCAGCCCCAGCCCCTGACCTTGGAGGCGGCGGCGATCGCCGGGGCCCAGCTCGCACAGCAGCGGCGAACCGTCACCGCCGCCGCGGTGGCGGCGGTGATCGCCGGGGACCGGGCCGGGCTGGTCCCGGTGCTGGTGCTGCGGATGGGCCGCGCCCCCACCGGCGATCCAGACGTGCTGGAGGCACTGGCCACCGAGCTCGAGGCGGCGATCGACGATCGCGTGCCGGCGTGGATGCCGCCGGAGCTGGTGGAGGCGCTGGTCGAACACCCCGAATACGTCGGGATCGTGCGCTCCAGCGAGCCCTGACGAGCCCCGGGCGCTGGCTCCGGCGGTCGTGGCGCGTCACCCGGGGCCTGCGGGTGGTTACGGGGCGCCACTCGACTGGAGGTTCCGTGTCTGCTCCGCGTGTCGCGGTCCTGGGGTCTGGCCCCGCCGGACTGACCGCCGCCCTGTACCTGTCCCGCGCTAACCTGCCCCCGGTGGTGTTCGAGGGCATGCAGCCCGGTGGCCAGCTGACCATCACGACCGATGTCGACAACTTCCCGGGCTTCCCCGAGGGCATCATGGGGCCCGCGCTGATGGAGCGGATGAAGGCCCAGTGCGAGCGCTTTGGCACCACGTTCGTGACCGACGAGGTCGTGGAGGTGGAGCTGTCCCAGCGGCCGTTCCGGCTCAAGCCCTCCTACGCCGATCCGGTGGAGGTCGACGCGCTGGTGATCGCCACCGGAGCGAGCGCGAGGTACCTGGGGCTACCCAATGAGGCCCGCCTGCAGAAGTCCGGTGGAGGGGTGAGCGCCTGCGCCACCTGCGACGGCTTCTTCTATCAGGACGTCCACGTGGTGGTGGTCGGCGGGGGAGACTCCGCGATGGAGGAGGCGAGCTTCCTCACGAAGTTCGCCTCGAAGGTGACGATCGTCCACCGACGCGACACGCTCCGCGCCTCGAAGATCATGCAGGAGCGGGCCATGAAGAACGACAAGATCGAGTTTGTGTGGAACAGCGAGGTGATCGACGTGCTGGGCGATGATCAGGTCACCGGGGTGCGGCTCCGGGATCGTCTCGACGGCACCGAGCGCGAGCTGGCGTGCGGTGGCCTCTTCCTCGCGATCGGCCACATCCCGAACACCAAGGCGTTCGAGGGCAAGCTGGAGCTGGACGAGGCGGGCTACATCCGCCCCCGGGTGCCCGGGCGCTCGCTCACCTCCCTCGACGGCGTGTTCGCCTGTGGAGATGTGCAGGACACGATCTATCGACAGGCCATCACCGCCGCCGGCTCGGGCTGTATGGCCGCGATGGACTGTGAGAAGTGGATCGAGGATCAGCTGCACACAGGCTGACGCTCAGGCCCGCGCTACACCGGATCCGTCGGAGGCTCCAGCTCGTCCATGGCCCCCTGCAGCGGGTTGCGGCCCAGCGACAGCCCCGCGCGAGAGCCGTCGTAGACCCCCAGCACGGTGATCGGCACGAAGCAGATCGTCCAGAACACCAGGGCGATCGCCTCAGCCTTGGCCACCGGTGCCTCGAACAGGCGCAGGGACTCCTCGGTGACCACCTGGAACACGCCGAGGTAGCCCGGTGCCTGGGGCAGCAGCATCGACAGGGTCAGGGACGACTCCCAAAACAGGGCGCCCACCAACGGGATCTCCAGATCGAACGCCCTGAAGGTCGCGAGGATTGCGAGCAGCCAGCCCCCCCAGATCAGCAGGGTCAGGGCCAGGGCCTGGAACAGCCGGAGGGGGTGACCGACGGCGGCCATCCCGAGGACCAGCTGATCGAAGAGCTCGAGCACCCGGGCGCGGACCCGATCCGACGGGATCGGACGCAGGAGCAGCTCGATCACCGAGCGGGCCTGCCTGCTGGACAGGAGCACCACGACGAGCAGGCTCAGCAGGGCGCCCACCCCCGACAGGGTGCCCCAGATCTTGATGTCCTCCAGCGGCCCCTCGGCGATCATGGCCTCGGGGATCAGCCAGATCATACCTAGGATCAACAACACGATCCCGAAGATGTCGCACACGTACTCGGCGATCGAGGTGAACAGCAGGGTGGTGTAGGGGATCGAGCGCCGCAGGGACACCACGGCGGGGCGCAGGAAGTTGCCCGCGCGCAGGGGCAGCAGGGTGTTGAAGCCCCACAGGACGGTGGTCGCGGCCCAGAGGGTGCGCCAGTCGAGCTCAGGATCGACGTGGTGCAGCAGGACGCGCCACCGCCAGGCATGCACTGCGTAGTCGGCCAGCATCAAGATCGCCGCCAGCCCGATCCAGGACCAGCGGACCTCGGACATCACCGCGATCAGGGACCGCCACTCCAGCGAGCCGAGGAACCAGGACATCAGTCCCAGCCCCAGCGCCAGCCCACCCCACAGCTTGAGGCGATCGGTCCAGCTGCCGGCCGCTGACTCCCCGACCGGGGTCTCGTCCTGCACGGAACCTCCGTGGTGCCCACGGTAACGTTGACGGGTGACTGCACGCACGCTACCTCCCCGCGGCTGTGGGGGCTCCATGCGGTGGGATGTGACGGGGATCGGCAACGCGTTGATGGACGCCCTCGTGGTCTTGCCCGACGACGCCCTGCTCGAGGAGCTGGGGCTGATCCGGGGGACGATGCACCCCGTCGATCACGATCGCTGGCAGGAGATCTACGAGCGGATCCGCGAGCACGACGTGGTGTTCCACTCCGGTGGATCCTGCGCCAACACGATCGCGACCGTGGGGCGCCTGCGGGGGCGCGCGATCTATCGGGGCCAGGTCGGCGACGATCAGCTCGGCCGGCTGTACGGCGGCCTGCTCGAGAAGTCCTGTGGGGGGCACGCCCTGCGGTTCGCACCGGGCCTGCCGACGGGCAAGTGCCTGTCGATCATCAGCGAGCGCGACGCTGAGCGCACGATGCTCACCGATCTCGGGGCCGCGGTCAGCCTGCCCGATCTGGGGGACTTCGCCGACGCCCTACAACAGACGAAGATTGCCCACTTCACAGGCTATACCCTGCTTGATGGGCCGATGCGCCCCGTGGTCCTCGAGGCCATGCGCGTCGCGGGGCAGGCAGGGGCCCGGGTGTCGCTGGATGCAGCCGATCCCTTCGTGGTCCACGGGATCCGGGACGTGCTGATCGACACCCTACGGGAGCACACCCAGATCGTGTTCCTCAACGCAGAGGAGGCCCGCGCCCTGACCCAGCTCGAGGAGCCGGAGGCCTCGTGCCGATTCCTCGCCAACGAGCTGGGGATCAGGACCGCGGTGGTCAAGCTCGGCGCCCGGGGCTCGGTGGTGCTCGATCAGGGCACGCTGTACCAGGTGCCGGTCTACCCGGTCGAGGCGAGGGACAGCACCGGCGCGGGGGATGCCTACGCAGGAGGGTTCCTCCATGGCCTGTCCCAGGGCTGGCCGATCGAGCGCTGTGGTCGCCTGGCCTCGGCGGTGGCGGGGCTGGTGGTGGCGCAGATCGGGGCGGTGATCCAGGATCTCGACGCGCTGCACGATGTGCTCGGAGAGGCGGCCTAGCCCCCGGAGGTGTGGGCCCAGCCCCTGGAGGTGCGGGCCGTGCTTCGGCGTCTGGGGAGGGCGGCCCCCCGGGGAGGCCGCCCTGGTGCCTGAGGGGCCCCCTGGTGCCTGAGGGGCCCCCTGGTGCCTGAGGGGCCCCCTGGTGCCTGAGGGGCCCCCTGGTGCCTGAGGGGCCCCCTGGTGCCTGAGGGGCCC
>DRPG01000400.1 GCA_011376105.1 Deltaproteobacteria bacterium | reverse complement strand
CTAGGCTCGGCGGGCGAGCTAGGCTCTGCAAACAAGCTAGGCTCTACAGGCGAGCTAGGCTCTGCGGGTGAGCTGGGCTCGGTGTGGCCACCGGGCCAGCGGCGCCCCCGCACCGCAGGATAGTGGGCTTCCCACGCTGCGAACATCCTATCTACCGGGATGTCAACGAAGGAGCCGTGATCGTGGACGTACTCCATGAAGCGCACACCATCGGCTGCAAACTCCTGGAACACCGCGTCGTGTACGCCATCGAACTCTAGGGGGGCCACCCCGAGGCGGTGACACAGCCCAGCGTTGAACGCGGGTGTGGCCCCCACCCAGCGCCCCCCGAGCCACAGCTCGGTGTAGCCGTGGAACACCAGCAGATCAGTGCCCAGCTGCTCCTCGAGGCGGGCGGTGCCGATGTGGTTGCGCACGTCGGCGAAGTGCAGCCGGCTGGGGATCCCCAGGGCCCGACAGGCCGCAGCCAGCAGCAGGGCCTTGTCGATACAGTGGCCCCCCTCGGCCCGATCCCGCAGCAGCACCCCGCTGGCGGTGTAGTCCTCGGGGCGGAAGCGGACCCGCCACGGGTTGTAGCGCAGCCGCTCCCGCACGGCATAGAACAGCGCCACCGCGGCGTCCCTGGGCTCTCCGGCCCCGTGCTCACGGGCAAAGGCGACGACGGCGGGATGGTCGCTGTCGACGAAGCGGTTGGGGGTGAGCGTGTCGGGGGAGA
The DNA here is from genome assembly GCA_011376105.1 of Deltaproteobacteria bacterium. Taxonomy (GTDB): domain Bacteria; phylum Myxococcota_A; class UBA796; order UBA796; genus DRPG01. Next base: position 7,987 of record DRPG01000400.1, on the reverse strand, counting down.
GAGCTGTGTGCTGGTGACCCATGGCGCTGCCCGGGGTGATCGGCGGTGCCGAGGAGCTGGTGCTGTAACCAGCTAGCGCCCACACAGCGGCCCGTGGGCCCAGGCTGATCCCGCCGCTCAGCAGTAGACGTTGGGCTGCTCGCAGACCGGATCGCCGGCCTTGACCCCTTCCTCTTCGTTCTTTTCCTTGGTCTTCTTCTTCGCGGCCTTCCTCGCGTCGCTCTTCTTGCGGAACTTGCCCACCAGGATCGTATCGTCGACGTTCCCGTCCCGGTTGACATGCTCAGACAGGGCGTTGTACCCCCCCTGTTGGTTGCTGACGACCGTGGCACGCCAGTAGGCCCAGCTCGGGGCGCTCCAGAGCAACGCGGTGACGATGAACGCGATCCGGAAGGGACTGTGGGACACGGGACCTCCTGTGGTGAGGGGGTGGCAGCAGCGCCACCCCCTCTGAGTACATCGGTCACAGACGGGTCTAGTGCACACTCTGTGCACAAGATCGCCCGCTCCGGGTCTGTCCTGTGGGTCCCGGGATCCGTGCAATGCTGCGCTGGTCGGTGCGTAGGCTCTTCCGTGAAGATCCCACCCGAGATCACCGCCAGCGCTGAGCGCCGGCGCTCCCTGCAGCTGTGCACCGAGGCCGCGACCGTGCTGCTGGTGCTGGGCACGCCCACCAGCCTCTTCACAGGAGAGGCGGTCACGCCGTACAGGATGGAGCGCTCCACCCGAGGGCACCACGCAGACGCCCTCACCTCGCTGGACGGGCTGGCCCAGCGGCAGCCCGCAGGGCCCACAGAGGCTGAGCCAACCCCCAGAGATCACCACCAGGTCCCGCGTCGGGCCAGAGGAGCGAGAGATGCTTGATCCCTTCACGATGTTCAGGGAGGGCGGCCCCTGGATGTACCCGCTGCTGTTGCTGGGCCTAGGGCTGCCCGTCGTGTGGATCGCGATGGCGCTGGCGAGCCTGTTCCGGATCCGGGTCCCCGCGGTGATCTGGATCGGCGCAGGCCTGGTGCCGCTGCTCGTCGGGATGTTCGGCACCGTCATGGGCACCCGGATCGTGCTGTCTGCCCTCGAGCACGCCTCCCCGGAGATCCAGGCCCCGATGGCGGCCAACGGGCTCTCATCTGCCCTGTACACGGTGAGCTTCAGCGCGCTGTTGACCTCGGTGGCCTACACCGGGATGGCCCTGACTCAGGGGCTCGCCACCCTGGCGACGAGCGGGGGGACGGAGGACGCGCCCACGAGCTGGACCCCGCTGCATGCGGCGGGTGCTGCGCTGGTGCTGTTCGCCTCAGGGCTCTCCATCATCCAGGGGGTCCTGTGGGTGGGGCTCGTGGGCCTGGGGATCGCGATCGCCCTGGCCACGGTGGCGGTCCGACTCCCGTCCGGGGAGCGCGCCGCCAAGGCCGCCGCAGATCGCGTGTTGGTGGCCACCCTGGGGCTGCTGGCGGTCGCTGGGGCGACGGTGACGAGCATGCTGACGCAGGCGATCATGTACTACAACACTCGGGCGCAGGCCTCGATCGAGGTCCAGGACCTGGTGACGGCGAGCGTCGCCGAGGGGCTCGAGGCCCTCCAGCTCGGAGGCGCCTTGGTGGCCACCGCCGTCGGGCTGGCCGGCCTGCTGGCTGCGATCGCGGCGATCCGCCACCTGCTCTCCCTCCGCACGATCGCAGGGGCGGGGATCAGCGTGGTGCTGCTCTCCTTGATGGTGGTCCCCAGCTACAGCCTCGTCACGCGGGTGCTGCAGATCCACGAGATCATCACCCCCTTCGCCCTCGTTCGTGCGCCCCGGATCGAGGCGAGCGGGCTGCAGCTGCCCCACACCGAGGCGGTGCCCGGGGGGCAGCTGCTGCCCAGCCCGGTCCTGCAGCTCAGCCCTAGGGGGACCACCCTCGACGATCAACCGATCGCCTCCGGCCCGCTGGAGCTCGCCGAGGGCCCTGTGCTGATCGAGGCCGACGCCTCCTTGCCCCTGAGCGTCGTCGCAGCGCACGGGGCCGCCCTGCACCACCGCCCGCTCCGCTGGGTGGTCCAGACCCCCGAGGGCCTGCGAGCGCTCAACCTCGGGCTCGACGACGGGAGCCGACCCGATCCAGCTCCCCCGCAGGGCCGGATGAGCAAGAGCAAGGCAGGCTCGAGGAAGATCGACGACACGCGCCCGGCTGCATGGGTCCCCCCAGCGCTGGGGCTCGTCTCCCGCGGGGAGGATGGCTGGGATCTGCTCGGGCTCGAGCACGGGGCCGTGCTGCTCGGGCACCTCCAGCACGACACGCTGGTCCGGGGCCTGCGGGACGCCCTGGATCAGCATCCGGATGCCGACGTCCTCTATGTGTGGATGCCCGAGCAGGCGTCGGTCCAGGAGCTGATCTCGATCTGGGACCAGCTCCCCCACACCGATCCTGAACCAGCGCTGATCTGGAGGACCGACAGCGCCCCTGAGCCAGGCACACCGCCCGGGCACGAGGCCCCACCGAGCCAGGAGCCCCTGATCGGGCTGGCTCCAGCCCGGGACGCGCACGTCGACAAGCCGATCACCGTCGGCACCCTCGATCGCTCCCTGATCGCCGAGGTGATCAAGCGGCACCTGAGCCAGATCCAGTACTGCTACCAGCGCGAGCTGGTCAAGGAACCAGGCCTCAAGGGCAAGATCGTGATCAAGTTCACCGTCACTAGCGACGGTACGGTCGACTCAGCGAGCCTCGAAGACTCCACGATGGACAATGTGTCCGTCGAGCAGTGCATCGTGCGCCAGTTCATGCGGATGCAGTTCCCCGAGCCCCGGGGCGGTGGGATCGTCATCGTCTCCTACCCCTTCCTGTTCTCTCCGGAGTAGCTCCGGCCCCGCCTCAGGGGCCCGGATCGTCCTCGTCGAGGGGGGCGATCTGGGCCAGCACCAGCGCGGCCACCTCAGGCGGCCCTGAGGACGCCACTAGACTGCTCAGCTCGCGCCAGTAGCTCCGCTGGAGCGCCCGGATCCGCTCTAGATCGCTGCGGCTGACCGCCACCAGGCCATAGCTGAACAGATCGTCGCGCCCGTCAGCGATCCGGGCCGCACCGGTGCGGGCCCAGTGGCCCCGCAGCCGGGTGCGATCGATCGCGCTGCGCAGATCGACGGTCATCTGGCCCGCGACGACGAGCACGCCACCCACCTCCGCCACCAGCCCCGCGTCGAGCAGGCGCTGGAGATCCACCTCGACCTCGTCCGGACCGATCCCCAGGGCCCGGACCAGGGCAGGCACGGCCTCAGCACGGCCGATCGCGCGGGTCCCCAGCCAGATCCGGATCGCGGCGGTCCAGGGGTGCTCGATCGCCAGCCGCCGCTGAGCGCTGACCTGCTGCCAGTAGCCGAGCAAGGACGGGAGCTGGTGCAGATCCACCAGGCAGGACACCAGATCGGTGGCGCGGCCGGTCATCGCATCGATCAGCGCCAACAGCTGGTGAGTCCGGGGTTGGGCCCGACCGCTGAGCCAGCGGCGGATCTGGGCGGGGCTGGCGCCGCTGCGCTCGGCGATCACGGCGGTGGATCTCGATCCTTTCAGGGCAGAGAGCCAGCCCCCGGGGGCCTGTGGATCGAACGCATCGGCGGCGGGGGGGTGGAACGCCTCGATGGCCGCGGGCACATCGATCCCCGCCCGCGAACAGGCCCGGAACAGCTCCGAGGCCCTCGGGACGCGGTGCCCCCCCTCCCAGGCCGCAGGCACGTTGCTGCGATATCCCAGACGACGCGCAAACTGGATCTGGCTCCGGGAACCCCGCAGCGCCCGCAGCAGCTCCCGGGTGACCTCCGCCCATGCGACAAGCGCCCGCTGTCCTGGTCGAGCGCCTCCAGCCTCCCCGCCCACACCGACTCCTCGATGGAGGAAACTACCGCGCCGGAGCCCCCAGGGTGCATCTGTGCGACCCAGGCGATCTCGAGCGCCCACGCCCCCCCGTCGTCGGTGGGACGCTGCAGGATCAGGAGGTGGGCCCCGATCCTCGCCCGCTGCAGGAGGCGGAGCGGCTCGCGGCGGGGGTTGAGCGGATCGCGCCTGCGGCCCGGCCTCGACGATCGACTGCGGGCGCTGGTGAGCCAGGTGCTGGAGGCACCGGGTGCGGATCACCGAGTGGAGACCCTCGCCCGGCGAGCCGGTATGAGCCCATGGAGATGGGGCGCCGCTACGCTGAGCGGATCACACCCCCACCGGACGAGCTCCCCGCGGCGGGGGAGGCCCTCTAGGCGGAACAGGCGGCCGTGTCCGGGCGGCTGCGCGTGGCGGCGTCCGTCACCTTCGGGTACCGGGTGGGGACGGGTGGATCCGCTCGCTTCAGCCCCCCCCGCCCACCCCGATCGGGCAGCTCACCCCGGTGCCACCGAGGCCACAGTAGCCTCCGGGGTTCTTCGCCAGGTACTGCTGGTGGTACGCCTCGGCGAAGTAGAACGGCCCGGCGTCGAGGATCTCGGTGGTGATCGCGGGATGCCCCGCTGCAGACAGCCGCTCGCCGTAGGCCACCCTCGACGCCTCTGCGGCGGCGCGCTGCGACGAGCTGTGCACATAGATCCCCGAGCGGTACTGGGTGCCTGCGTCGTGGCCCTGGCGCATGCCCTCGGTGGGGTTGTGGCCCTCCCAGAAGGATCGCAGCAGGGCCTCGTAGGGGATCTCGGCTGGATCGAAGACCACCCGGACCACCTCGTTGTGGCCTGTCTTGCCGGAGCAGACCTCCTCGTAGGTGGGGTTCGGGGTGTAGCCGGCGGCATAGCCCACCGCGGTGCTGTAGACCCCGGGCAGCTGCCAGAGCCTGCGCTCGGCGCCCCAGAAGCAGCCCATGCCGAAGGTCGCCAGCTGCATGCCCTCGGGGAACGGGCCCTCCAGGGGGGTACCCAGCACGTGGTGGGTCTCGGGCAGCACGAAGGGACGCACGCTGCTGCCCGGCAGGGCGTGCTCCTCGGACACCATCTTCGTCTTGTCGCCGAACAGCGAGGCAAACACGGCCACCTCCTGGCGGGGGATAACGTCGCCGGGTCCCTGGGCGCACCGAGCCGCTGGAGCCAGGCCAGGGCCCGGACCCTTGCCCCGGACCCCGGTGCGTCCGCTCCGCGGGGATCTCGTGTGCCTGTCCACCCCTGGCCGATCGTCTCTCCTCCGGACGCCGTCGCCCCGGCGGGCACGCACAGCGCCCGCTCCTCCGAGCACACCGACCCCGGACGAGGCCGTGACCGAGATCGACGGGGTCGGGGCCGGGGTCGGGGCCGAGATCGACGAGGCCGCGGACGAGGAGAAGCGAGAGCGGGATACGTTGATCGCTGACGCGGAGGCCAAGATGTATGGTGCGATCCGTTGAGCCAAGCTCGCTCCCCTGTCCCGATAGCTCCCCTCCCCTCCCGGCAAGAACAGGTGTGGCTGATCGATCAGCTCGCTCTGCTGGTTGCCCGGACGGGAGAGCGACCCCTGATCCACTCGCCGATCCGCAGGCCGACGATCGATGACTTCCCTGATCCCTGGACCGGGGATCTGCCTGCGCTCCGTCGGCTGTGCCTGCGCCTGATGTCGTATGCCGAGGTGCTCGGCCCCGACGTGATCTTCGAGCCCATCGGGCCCACGTCGAGCGCCACACCGCGGCCGTGTGCAGCGCCCGGGCCGATCTCCGGCGCAGAGGTCTCCCAGATCGCGGGGATCGAGCCCGATGGGCGGATCCGCTGGCGCCGCAGGGAGCCGCTGTGGTTCCAGGATCTCCACCGGGGCACGCTGCGCTTTGGCTACGATCCCCGCGTGCCCCTGCAGGGCGACATCCAGCTGGTGGGGGGGGTGGCCCGGGAGGTGGCCCGGGCCTGGAGACAGCTGCACGCCGTGCTCCAGCCCGATCCCGGGACCGAGGCGAGGCTCACCGATCTCACCACGGTCTACCTCGGCCTGGGGCTGTGCACCGCCAACAGCCGGGGCCCGGCCGATGGGCTCGGCCCCAGGCAGCTGGGCTTCCTCCTCGCGGCCCAGCTGCTGGCCCGGGAGGAGGGCTGCTGGTCCACCCGGAAGATCCTCGGCCACCTCGATCCTGCCCCCCGGGACCACGCCCGCAGCGCCCTGCGACAGCTCCGCAGGCCCCGGGGCGCCCTGCGCAGGCGGCTGGGCCTCGATCTGCTCGACGATCCTCCGGCGATCGAGCTCGGGTAGGGGGCCCGGCCCCACGGAAGAGCCCCGGCCCCACGGAAGAGCCCCGGCCCCACGGAAGAGCCCCGGCGCCCTCAGCCCGGTGCTCCGGGACTGTGCCTACGGCTGCACCAGCGACAGGGTCGATCCCCCGTGGATCGCTGCGTCATCGAACAGCAGGGGCAGGGTGCTGTCGCTGACATAGTGGAGGAAGTGCGAGGCGTACAGCACATGACCCGGCATGCCCGACTGCCCCCCGGGGTGGATCAGGGTGGACGCACCCAGATCGTCGAGCGGCATCACGATGCGCAGGCTGGGCATGCCGGTGACCGGCAGCTGGGGGCCGTCCTGCGAGAAGCTGTAGCCCGCCGCGGCGACCGTCGCGCCGGTGCCGCCCCAGGGGATCTCCTTGAGGTTCCACCGGGCCAGTAGCTTGGGCCGGCGTCGGGCGAAGGGGTGCTGCAGCCGGAGGGGATGGAGCGCGCCATAGGTCCACAGGGCAGGATCTGAGCCCTGATCGTGGGACAGTTGGGTACAGGCGCGATCCAGGGCCCGATCCACCGCGAGGCCCCGATCCTCGATGAACCCATCCAGGGTCCCGGCCTCGAGCAGGCTGCGTCCGGAGCTGGCGATCTGGAGGTAGATCTCCACCCCCCGGTCTCCGATGTCGTCGACCAGGGCCTGCCGCAGCAGCTCCCGGTGGAACAGCGCCCACACCGCCGCACCGGCGGAGTCCGCCGAGGCGACATGATCCCAGGACCGCAGCAGCTGCAGGCAGGTCTCCGCGGACCCGGACGAGGGCTCGATCCCTTCGAGCAGCGCGGGCAGGTACCGCGAGGCGGTGACCTCCAGCTCATCGAGCTGGATCCGGTGCTGATCTGCGGGCTCCTGTTGGTCGCCGGCCTCGAGCAGCAGGGTGCGGATCCGATCTTGTCGATGATCGGGCACAAAGCTGGTGGAGATCGCGTCCGCGAGGGGATGATCCGGGCGGGCGTTCGCGGTGATCACGAAGCCATCCTCGGGCTCTCGGGCTCCGGGCAGCGCCTCGAGCCAGCCCCCCCAGCCACTCCCCGGCTCCGAGCCCGGGTAGGGCACCCGCCCGGTGTGGCCTAGCCGCTCAGGGATCGAGCCCACCACCTGCCAGCCCCAGCTCCCCTGGGTGTCGGCGATCGCCACGTTCTGCGCCACGGACATCGGCGAGCGGGCCTTGGCCAGGGCCTCGTCCACGGTTGAGGAGGTGGCGAGGCTCCGGAGGATCTGGGGGGTGGTGTCGGACAGCTCGAGGGTGGCCCAGCGCAGGGCCACCAGGTGGGTGCCCTGGAGCTCGGTGATCACCGGCCCCACCTCGGTCGACCACTGGGTACCGGAGACGTGGGGGCCCTCCCGCTGGTCGCTGTGGACCGGGATCGCGCGGAGCTCCCGGCGCTCGCCGTCGAGGACGTAGCCCGTCTCTCCGTCGCGCTCGAGCACCACCAGATCGACGGTGTCGGCCATCACGTTGGTCAGGCCCCAGGCTAGCTGCTCGCTGTGGCCGATGGGCATGCCCGGCAGCCCGGGCAGCGTGGCGCCGGCCACATGGAGCCCGCCCCCCGCCACATCGGCGACGTACCACAGGCTGGGCACCGACTGCCGCAGGTGGGGATCGTTGGCGACGATCGGCGCACCGGACGCGGTGAGCTGGGGCCCCACCACCCAGTTGTTGGAGGCCTCGCCCGTGTCCGGGGCCCCCCCCAGGACCGCGACGAAGGCCTCGAAGTCCTCGGTGAAGGGCCCGATCTGTGCCCTGCGCAGCGTCTCCCAGTAGGGATCCAGCGGAGGGGTGTCGCCCACGGTGCGGGTCAGCGCGTCGAGCACCTCCG
>DRPG01000399.1 GCA_011376105.1 Deltaproteobacteria bacterium | reverse complement strand
CTCCACCAGGGCCGTCAGATCGACGTCGGAGGGGGTGGTCAGCGCCACAGGGGGGGGGGCCCCGCCGGGATCGAGGTAGGAGGCGATCAGCCATGGGCTGTGGTGCAGGGCGGGGTGATCCGTCGGGGGGCGATCGCGGAGGATCTGCTGGACGAGGCGCTGATCTCCGGGCTCTAGCTCCCCCCAGGCCCGGGGCAGCGCCGGCAGGCGCTCCTGCGTCGGGAACGCAGCGGGGAAGTGGGTGTGTAGCCTCCCCCGCTCCAGCGCCAGGATCACCTCGTCCCGGCTCGGGACCCGCCACAGGGCGATCAGCTCCTCTCCGCAGGCGTCGGGGATCATCGGACCCTCACAGCGCTCCGGCGAGGACAGGATCCAGGGCGTCTGGGGAGGTGGCGCGCCCTCGGGGGGGCGCCATAGGAGGGCGAAGACGAACACACAGCCCGAGATGAGGATCCCGATCCACATCGCCCGATCGAAGAGGGTGTGGGCACGAGGGACCTCGACGATCAGCTCGTCGATGTGGGTCTTGACGGTCAGGGGCATACCTCGATGTGTATCCGTGTCTGCCCGACCCGTCGGCGATCCGGGGGGCTGCGCAGGGCTGCGAGGGACCACCACGTCCTGGCAGCCTGTCCTAGGCCCCAGGTGGGATATCCTCGCCCCCGGATCTGAGGCTGGCATGTGGTTTTGGTGGGTGGCGGCGGTGAGCGCACAGGATCTGATCGTGGACGGCGAGCAGCTGCTCCTCCATGGATCCGCGGTGTATGACTCGGTCCAGGTGATCCATGGGGGGGTGATCCGGGTCACGCCCTACAACGGAGAGAGCGGTACCGGGACCTTGATCCTCAGCGCGTCCCGGATCCTGATCGACGCGTCCTCCAGGATCGAGGGGACCGGCTCGGGCTGGCCCGGCCAGATCGACGCCGCCGGCGCGGGCAGCGGCGCGGGCCCCGCCCCGGGCAGCGGAGGGAGCCACGGTGGGATCGGGGCCCCGGGGCGTGGCGCGGACTGCTCGGTGATCGGAGCCACCTCAGGATCGCTCCCCGGCGATCTGGGCCCCGGCGCGGCGGGGGGCGGGGCCGGGGGGCAGGCCGGTGGAGCCGGCGGCGCCAGCGTCCAGCTGATCGCCGACGACATCGCGATCTATGGAGACATCGAGGTCAGCGGCGCCGACGGGGGCGCCGACGCGGGCGGAGGTGCGGGGGGCACCGTGCTGATCGAGGCCGATCGCCTGGTGTGCACGGGGTCTCTGGTGGCCCGGGGCGGAGCGGGCGGCGGAGGCGGGGGCGGGGGGCTGGTCGAGCAGCGCTGGGATCGCAGTGGATCCCCCTGCGTCCCCCGGATCGAGGGAGGCGCGTCGCGGTGTGGGGCCCCCGGAGGCGCCGGGCTCTCTGTCGCTGAGATCGAAGACTGGGACGGCGACGGGTTGAGCTGGAGCGCGGGTGACTGCGCCCCGCGGGATCCTCAGATCCCCGACGTCTCGGATCGTTGCGGCGGGCTCGACAATGACTGTGACGGTCGGATCGACGAAGACACGGGGCTGTGCGGGGACTGCCAGGTGGCCCAGCTTGGATCGGGGACCTACCTGCTGTGCACCGATCAGGTGAGCTGGAGCGAGGCCCGGGACCGCTGCCGGGAGAAGGGAGCGTTCGAGCTCGCGGGGATCAGCGATCCTCTCGAGAACACGCTGGTGTATGGATCGGCCTCCAGCGCCTCAGCGGGGCGGTGGTGGCTGGGGGGACACGACGATGTGCAGGAGGGGGTCTACCGCTGGCTCACCGGGGAGCCCTTCGCCTGGTCGAGCTTCTCCCCGGGGGAGCCGAACAACACGGGCGAAGAAGACTGTCTGATCTTCCAGGACGATCCCGAGGCGTGGTGGGACGACCAAGGCTGCAACACCAACCAGTATCCCTACCTGTGCGAGGCCTGCCCTCAGGTGGAGTGGCTGGAGGACGCCGACGGAGACGGGGTCGGGAGCTGGTTCGGGGCCACGGTGGTCGGCTGTGCGCCCCCTGAGGGCTACACCGACGCCTGGGGCGACTGCGACGACGGCGATCCCACACGCCACCCCGGCGCGATCGAGCTGTGCAACGGGATCGACGACGACTGCGACGGGATCATCGACGACGCGGGCGGCACCGCGGTGCGCTACCCCGACGTCGACGGCGATGGCTTCGGCGACGACGCCCGGCCGATGCCCTCGTCCTGCGCTGCAGCGGGGCTGGTCTCCGTGGGCGGCGACTGTGACGACAGCGATCCAGGCCGGGGGCCCCAGGCCATCGAGCTCTGCGATGGCATCGATCAAGACTGTGACGGCCTGATCGACGAGGACGGGGCCTGTCCCTGCCCCGTGGCGTCCCTCGAGGGGCGGACCTATCAGCTGTGTGTGGACACGGCTTCATGGGGGGAGGCCGAGCTCCAGTGCCAGGGAGACGGCTACGAGCTCGCGAGCCTTCGCAGCGTCGAGGAGAACCTCTGGCTCAACCAACAGCAGCGACTCCACGGCCTGGGCGACGCCTGGATCGGAGCCAACGATCAGGATGACGAGGGCAGCTTCGAGTGGTCCGACGGCACGGTGTGGTCCTTCGAGCACTGGGACACCAACCAGCCCAACAACAGCGGCGGAGCGGACTGCACCGAGCTGCTCGTCACCGGCTGGTGGAACGATCAGAGCTGTGGCAGCGATCGGGGCTCCATCTGTGTGATCGACTGCGTCCCGATCGAGCTCTACGCCGACGCCGACGGAGACGGCTTCGGGGCCCCGGGCTCCGGTGAGCTGCTGTGCCCAGGGACCCCCGGCTGGTCGATGGACGCAGCGGACTGCAACGACGCCGATCCGGCGATCCATCCAGGGCGGCCCGAGGTGCCGGCCGACGGCGTCGACTCCGACTGCAGCGGCGCCGATCTCTGCTGGCTCGATGCAGACAAGGACGGGATCGGGGGCGATCGGATGATCGACTGTGGGGGCGCCTCGGGCAGCACGATCCCGGGGGACTGCAACGACGCCGATCCAGACATCTACCCGGGGGCCCCCGAGGTGCCGGGCGATGGCATCGACTCCGACTGTGACTGGGTCGATTCCTGCTACGAGGACGCCGACGGAGACGGGGTCCCCGGCGGTCTGGTCCTCGATGATGATCTGGACTGTGCCAACGACGGGCTGTTCGCCACTGGGGGGGACTGCGATGACACGGATCCAGGTGTGTCCACCGGGTGCGTCCCCGGGCCCCGAGCCACGCGGCCTCCGCTCCCCTCCGGCTGTAACTGTCGGACCCAGGGGGGGTCGGGTGCGGGGCTCTCGCTGGTGCTCGGTCTGATCGGGATCCAGCGTAGGCGCGCCCGATGATCGCTGCTCTGATCACAGCAGGGCTCGGTCACGATCGAGGTAGAGCAGCCGGGCCACAGCGAGAGCCCCGCGGGGGCCCGGAGCTATGGGGAGCTGCCCGACGGGCGGGCGCTGCTGCGGGACGTGGTCGCAGGCGCTTCGTCCCCGTCGATAGAGCCCCCCTGGCCCGCCCTCAGCCTAGGTGACGCCGACGAGCGAGGTCCGCTGGCCCGACGGGGACAACGGGGGCGCTGGCCGGCGGCCCACAGGTGGCCGGATCCAGCCGATCCGGAGCGCAGGGCCAACGCCGGACGAGGAGCCAAGCTCTGTGCCCCCCCTGGAGGAGCCCGGCTGTGGCCGCCGGAGCACTCCGGCGCTCTCCTGGCCGCTCGCCCGGCCGCTCGGCCCGGCCGCTCAGCCCGGCGCGGCATCAGCCTGAGGCGTACATCGGGAGTCGATCGCCCTCGCTGTGGCGGAGCTCGTGACAGCGCTGGGCCAGGCGGCTGCTCTCGATGCTCGTGTCGACCAGCAGGTTCAGCACCGTGGCGGGGATCCTGGGGTCAGACTCGACATGGGTGGCCTCGAAGGCACACTCCATCAGCCAGCGGAACAGGATCAGGCTTGCGTTGAAGCCCTGTGCCAGCTTGGTGTCCTGCTCCAGGGAGGCGGGGGGGGATCCACGGCAGGCCTCGATCTGGGCCTGGGCCTGCTGAAGCACCATCAGGGCGTGGGCGATCGCGCTTGAGCGACGGGGCCCGACCTTGCGGCTCAGTCGCTGGATCAGGGCCTTTGGGCTGCTGGGGTGAGACGGGGTCTGCCCCAGTGACTCGGTGAGGACTGCGAACTCGAACAGGTGCTGGGCGGTCTGCTCAAGGAAGCCCTTTGGGGAGGTCTGCCACAGGGCGTGGTGAATGAGCTGCAGGTAGCGTTGCTGGATCCAGTCTCTGGGGACCGCCCCCACCCCGAAGGTTGAGGGATCGATGTGAAGGTAATCTGTGGGTTGCTGCCACCGGATTTCTGCAATCACCCTGCGGATGAACCTGCTCATACATCACCTGCGGTGGACCCTGACGAGGGTATCACTCGATCCGGATCGGTGTCCGGGGATCGGGTGGGGTTTACGGTCACATCGATGTCCTTGCAAGGTCGAAGGATGCGATCGGTGGTGCGCTGGCGTGGATCTAGAGCCGAGCTCAGCTCTCGAGGTGTGGCCTCGTCCCCCTGAGCCCCTGATCGTGTCGGTTGTGGACTCGGGGGCGCTGATGGATCGAGTCGCCTGTCCGCCGAGCACTTGAGCGGTCCGCCCGGGCGATGCCCCCACGGGACCAGTCTGCTGGTCCCGGGGAGATCGCGGCGATGGCTGCGTGGGTCCCGTGGCGAGGCCGAGCGACCTGTCTACACCCCGGGACCCACGGGGCTGTGGCTATCGACAGCGGATGTCGACGGGGGTGGTGCTGTTCTCTTCACAGGAGATGGCCGGGATCCAGAAGCAGCCCGAGCCCCAGTCCCGGGTCTGGCCGCAGCCGGGCACGCTCCCCATCCAGCCGCTGTTGTAGCAGCAGTTGGTGTTGAGGAAGCCACAGAGGTTGCAGCTGTACAGCGTGGTCCGGGCGTCGTTCTTTGTCTGCAGGCTGTCGCAGTTGTAGTCCCAGCTCCCGTCGCCGCGGTGATCGTAGAAGAACGTGGTCTGGCCGGGTCGGGCGTCTGAGTTGTAGTCGTAGCAGTCGTCGTTGTTGCCGGCGGTGTACCCCACCGAGTCTCCGGCGTTGCACAGGCACCGGCTGAAGACCGAGCCGTACCCGTCTCCGTCCCCGTCGAAGTAGTAGGTGCTGCAGCCCACTGAGTTGATCTCGTCGATGCTCCCATCACAGTCATCATCACGGGAGTTGCAGGACTCGGTGGCGAAGGGGTGGACCGACGCGCGGCTGTCGTCGCAGTCGGAGCCTCCGACGATGCTGGCGTCGTAGCCGTCGCCGTCGACGTCGGTCAGATCGCCACCGAGGCAGTCGTCGTCTCTGCCGTTGTAGGGGATCTCGGTGGCGCCGGGGTGGACGTTGACGTCCTGATCCAGGCAGTCGCCGTCACAGGAGCTGATCCCATCGCCGTCGGCGTCTCCGGGGGTCAGGGTAGCGTCGTCGTCGTCGCAGTCGCCGTCGCAGGAGCTGAAGCCGTCGCCGTCGAGATCTAGCAGGTTGCGGGTGTCGTCTCCGTCGTCGCAGTCGCCGTCGCAGGAGCTGGAGCCGTCGCCGTCGGCGTCGAGGATGTTCAGCAGGGCGTTGGTGTCGTCGCAGTCACCGGCACACACCGACGCACCATCGCCGTCGCCGTCGACGGGCACCACGCCCGCGTTGGCGTCGTCGCAGTCGCCGTCGCAGGAGCTGAAGCCGTCACCGTCGATGTCGTCGAGGTTGAGGGCGGCGTCGGCGTCGTCGCAGTCGCCGTCGCAGGAGCTGAAGCCGTCGCCGTCGACGTCGTCGAGGTTGAGGGCGAAGTCGTCGTCGTCGCAGTCGCCGTCGCAGGTGGTGGAGCCGTCGCCGTCGATGTCGTCGAGGTTCTGGCTGGCGTCGTCGTCGGCACAGTCGCCGTCGCAGGTGGTGGAGCCGTCGCCGTCGAGATCCATCAGGTTGAGGGCGGCGTCGGCGTCGTCGCAGTCACCGTCGCAGGAGCTGAATCCGTCACCGTCGGCGTCCCGGGCGTTGAACCAGGGATCGCCGTCGTCGCAGTCGCCGGTGCAGGTGCTCGCGCCGTCGCCGTCGACGTCATCGAGGTTGAGGGTCTCATCGCCGTCGTCGCAGTCGCCGGGCAGCACGCTGACGCAGGCGCTGTTGACCGAGCCGACGCAGGAGGTGGAGGTGCAGTAACAGTCCCCGTCGTTGTCGAACACCGACAGTCCATCGTCAGCCAGGCCGTTGCAGTCGTTGTCGGCTCCGTCAGCCTGCTCGGCTGCGCCGGGGAAGCTCGTGCCGTCTGCGTCGTCGCAGTCATCCGCCGGCAGCGGGCCCGGGTAGTCGAGGCAGGACGCGTCAATGTGGCCGTCGCTGTCGTGATCAGCGTTGTCGACGATCCCGTCGCAGTCGTCGTCGATCCCGTTGCACAGCTCGATCGCGCCGGGATGCACCGCGTCGTTGCTGTCGTCGCAGTCGCCGGCCACGATCGTCCAGCCGTCCTGATCTGTGTCGCCCTCGTTTGGATCGTTGACCTCGACCACCACCTCGACCTCGCCGAGGTTTCCGTCGTCATCCAGTACAGAGAGCAGCACCCGGTGGGTGCCGATCTCCGCGCCGGACCAGACCGCCGCCACCGATCCCGCAGGGGTGGGGGTGAGCGTGGCGATCGGCGTGCGCACGCCGCCGTCGAAGGGGGCCCAGGACCACTCGGCCCACAGGGTGTCGGCGTCTTGGTTGGGATCGTTGACCACGCCGACGAGCTGGATGTCATCGCCGGGCCAGAAGCTGCTAAACGGCTCGGGGAGGGTGATCTCAGCCATGGGTGCGGTCGCTGCGGCCTCGATGATCACCGACACCGAGGCCTCTCCGTCCAGCCCGCTGGCGTCCTGGACCGACAGGGAGATCGTGTGGGTCCCCACTGAGAGGTTCGTGGCGAAGCGGGTGATCCCCGAGCTGTCGGGGGGAGCCCGATCCATGTCGGCCAGCTCTCCGTCGATGCTCGAGGACCAGCCCAGGGAGAGGATGTCGTCGATCCCGTTGGTGTCGGCGACCATCCCGAGGAGCTCGACGGTGTCGACCTCGCTGACCACCTCCCCGTCCGTGGGGGCGTTGATCGTGACCACCGGCGGATACTTCAGTGGATCTGAGATGTCGATCTCGCCGTTGCACGCACCCAGCGTGAGGCCGAGCCCCACGCCGATCCCGATCCATCCCATCCCACGCCTCCGATCCATCTTCACGGTATCCTGGAGTCTACATCCTCACCTCAGGTCCGGTGCGGGGACGAGAGGCACGGCGGCCGCGTGGCCACGCCGGCAGCCTCCGGTGCGATCGGCGGGAGGCTCCGGGACAGGGCTCTATAGGTGGATAGACTCAGGGCCAGGGAGGCGACCATCACCACGGAGGCCACGGCGTGGCAGCGCCTGCTCGCCCGCGCCCCGGCGGATCTGGCCATCGTCTGCAGGCTGGGGGGGGACCTCGACGAGGCCGAGACCGAGATGCGCCGCCTCG
>DRPG01000398.1 GCA_011376105.1 Deltaproteobacteria bacterium | reverse complement strand
CTCCGCCGGTGATCCGGTCTTGGACGCGCTGTCAGAGGAGCTGCAGCGCTCGGTGGGGCAGCTGTCCCTGCCCGACGCAGACACCCTGCCCGACGCAGACACCCTGCCCGACGCAGACACCCTGCCCGACGCAGACACGCCCTACTATGTCGCCTACCGGCTGCTCGACGTGCACCGGCTCGAGCTGGTGGCTCAGCTCGGGGGGCTGCTCGGGGCGTCCGAGGTGGTCCCGTCGCGGGAGCTCGGCGTCGAGGTCCGGGTGGGCTCGCCGGAGCACGACAACAGCAACTTCGAGAGCTTCGACAACGGCTCGAGGCGGCGTCCCCTGGTGATCGACGGGGGCACGGTGGCCCTGCGTCACGACGCCTGGCTCGCCACCGACGAGGCCTACAAGGGGGCGGTGGAGACGCTGGCGGCCAAGGAAGCCGCGATGCGCCGGAGGGCGGAGCCCGATCCACTCCCCGACTATGTGCCGTCGGAGCCCCAGCAGGCCGAGGCCGAGCCCGCGGCCCCGGTCGAGGCCGGGCCCCTGGCGCAGCTCGTCCGCTCCCTGTCCGCGGTGTTCCTCGATCACCCCGAGATCGAGCTCTCCCGCGTGTATGGAGCCGCTGAGCACGGCCGTCGGGCGGTGATCGACAGCCGCGGGGGGCGGGTGGTCGAGCCCGTGCAGCAGGTGGTGGTGCGCGCCGTGGCCCGGGCCCGGGCCGAGGACGGCACCACGGTGGTGGATCAGGTCGACTGGGTGGTGTCTCGCCCCGAGGCGCTGCCCCCCCCCGAGGCGATGACGGCCGAGGTCGAGGCTCTGGCGCGGCGCCTCGAGGCGTGGCGGGGGGTGCCCGCGGCGGAGGCCGAGTACGTCGGCCCGATCTTGTTCGAGGGCGACGCAGCCGTCGATCTCGTCCGGCACCTGCTGCTCCCACCCCTGCAGGGCACCCCCCCCACCGAGGAAGCCCCCCAGGGCTCGCGGGTCTTCGCCTGGGACAGCAGGGGAGCGGGCGGGCCCATGCGGATCAAGCGCAGGATCCTGCCTCCGGGCTTCACCGTGATCGATGATCCCGGCCGGGATCCGGCGTGGCCCTCGTCGTACCGCTTCGATCACGAGGGCGAGCCGGCCCGGCCGGTGACGCTGGTGTCCGACGGGATCGTCCGGGGCCACCTGATGTCCCGCACCCCCAACGCCAGCGTCGCCGGCTCCAACGGCCACGGCCGGGGGCGGCTGGGGGAGCTGGTCCGGGCCATGCCCGCGAACCCAGAGCTGTCGGTGGATCGGATCTCGTCGCCCCGGAGGCTGCACCGTCGGGCGGTGCGGCTCGCCGCAGACTACGATCTCGATCACTATGTGGTCGTCCGGAGGCTGGCCGAGCCCGCGGTCTCCAGCCTCGACGGCGGGCCGATGGTGACCGTCCGGAGCCTGCTGGGGTTCGACGAGATCAGCCTGCCCGATCCCGTGGTGGTGGTGCGGGTGTTCGCCGACGGCCGGGAGGAGCCGGTGCGCGGTGTGTCCCTGTCCGGCCTCGACGTCCGCTCTCTGCGGGACATCGTGGGGGCGGGGGCGTCTCAGCAGCGCACCGTGCTGGTGCCCCCCCCCGGCGAGCGCGTGTCCCCGACCGGCGGCGAGGCGGTGACCCTGATCGTGCCTGATCTGTTGCTCGGGGAGGCGGAGCTCGCGCCCTCGATCGGGGACGCAGAGAGGCCCCCGACGCTGCCGTCCCCGCTGGCTAGGGATCAGCCGCCACCCAGATCGGAGCCCTGACCCCGGTGGGTGCGGAGCCCTGACCCCGGTGGGTGCGGAGCCCTGACCCCGGTGGGTGCGGAGCCCTGACCCCGGTGGGTGCGGAGCCCTGACCCCGGT
The DNA here is from genome assembly GCA_011376105.1 of Deltaproteobacteria bacterium. Classification (GTDB taxonomy): domain Bacteria; phylum Myxococcota_A; class UBA796; order UBA796; genus DRPG01. The sequence continues at coordinate 5,226 of DRPG01000398.1, read as the reverse complement.
GGGTGCCCCCCCGGCTCCCCAGCCCCCGGCGGCGGAGGTGACGGTCACCTCTGGGCCGGCGGTCACCTCTGGGCCGGCGGTCACCTCTGGGCCGGCGGTCTCCTCTGGGCTAGCGGTCGCTCCGGGCACAGATAGGCTGCCCCCCTGGAGGCGACGGTGCATACCTTCCGCTCGATCTGTGTGTACTGCGGCTCTCGACATGGCCGTGACCCGGCCTACACCGCCGCCGCACGTCGGCTGGGGCGGCACCTGGCTCAGCACAACATCCGGCTGATCTATGGGGGCGGCAGCGTCGGGCTGATGGGCGAGGTCGCGACCGCGGTGATGGAGGCGGGGGGCGAGGTGGTGGGGGTGATCCCCCAGAAGCTGGTGGATCTAGAGGTGGGCAAGACCGATCTCACCGAGCTGGTCGTGGTCCCCGACATGCACGCCCGCAAGAAGCAGATGGCGGATCGCTCCGATGGGTTCGTGGCCCTGCCCGGGGGCTATGGCACCCTCGAGGAGCTGTTCGAGGCGATCACCTGGACCCAGCTCGAGTACCACCGCAAGCCCATCGGGCTCCTCGACGTGGGCGGATACTACGCTCCCCTGATCGCCCTGCTCGATCACATGGTGGAGCAGGGCTTTGTCCGCCCTGCCCAGCGCGGGATCGTCCAGCTTGACACCGAGCCCGGGGCGCTGCTCCAGCGCATGGGCCGGGCGAGGCTGCCCCAGCTGCGGCGGTGGATGCAGGACGTCTAGGGTTGGTCCTGATCTCTGGTCCTGGAGGATGGGATCCCCCACGGGCGGGTGGGCCAGGGTTCGATAGACTCCGGTCATGGTCTCCCTCTTCCTGATCTTCTCTGGCTCTGGATGTGACGGGGCGTCCTCAGAGCTTCCGATAGAACCAACGATCCCGGCTTGCCTCGTCGACGCAGACGGCGACGGGTTCGGGGATCCGGGCGTCCCCGCCCCCTGTGGGCAGGGGATCGAGCGGGGTGGCGACTGCGACGACGGCGATCCTGCGGTGAACCCCGAGGGGATCGAGGTCTGCAACGGGATCGACGACGACTGCGACGGAGCGATCGATCAGGACGATGATCCGTACGTCTGTGGCCTCTGCCCCGACGTGTCCGAGCTCCAGGAGGCGACCTTCGAGTGGCAGATCCTCAGGCCCTGCGACCTCGATCCACGCATGTCCCACTGCGACGATCGGATCCACCAGTTCGTGCAGCGCACCGACGGGTATCCCCTGCGCGACGAGCTGCTGTTGTTCCTCCCCCCGGGCCCCGGCACCTTGAACTACACCCTGCTGCAGTGGGGGGCGCTGGCGGGCTACCGGGTGATCTCCTTGGGGTGGGCCAACGATGACTTCGTCGCTGCCTGTGCACCCGACGAGGTCTGCCTCGACAATGGGCGCTGGGAGCTGCTGTATGGGGAGGATCGCAGCGACGTGATCGACCTCGAGCCCTATGATGCGCTGGCGCCGAGGCTGTATAGCCTGCTCACCCACCTCGACACCGTGCGGCCTGAGGAGGGCTGGGGGCGGTACTACGACGATGAGGGCGTGCGCTGGGAGGAGATCGTGGTGTTTGGTTGGTCCTTCGGGGCCGGCCAGGCGGCCTACCTCGCAGGCAAGAACCGGGTCGACGGGTTGATCCTGCTCTCGGGGCCGCAGGAGCTGGTCTGGCCACCGCTGCGGCCCCCCGCATGGATCTTTGAGCCCCGGGAGACGCCGGTCTGTGCCCAGTGGGGGCTGTACCATGCAGAGGAGGCTTGGCTCGCCGGGATCGACACGATCGCCCCCAGCCTCAGGGGCATGGGGCTGGTGGGCACCGCCGACGTCGACACCAGCTCCCCCCCCTACGACAACGCACAGATCTTGACCACGGCGAGCTCGAACTTCCTCCGTGACGACTGCAGCAACCACTCAGCGGTCGCGATGGATGGGTGTATGGATCCGGCGCTGCTCGAGACCTACCTCTACCTGTTCTGCACCGCGGCGCAGGTCGACGACTGCGGGCCCTGAGAGCCTGTCGTGCATGCCGCCGTCGGCTCTCGTCCTGACAAGTAGCTGTCCTCCGTCGTCGGTCGGTCGGTCACGTGCAGGGGCATGCTCCCTCCGGCGTTCTCGTCCAGCTGCTCATCAGAGCACCACGCCCGGTCCGGGCGCGCGACAGACTCTTGGCGCGTGTTCAGGCCGTGGCTGTGACGATCCGGCAGGGTGAGCGTGGCCAGCACGGCCCCCACGGGCCGGACCTTGAACCCTTGGCAGGCATCGTGTAGAACCTCCTCCGACAGGGGAGGGGATCATGGGATGTATAGGGGCTTGGCTCCTCGCGTGGATGTGGGGGTGTACCCCGGAGACAGCCGTCGGTGCGGAGGCGTGGCGCTCGTCCACGGACACCGTACAGACCCAGCCCCCCACTGAGGAGCCCGATCCTCTGGATCCAACCACCGACGACACCCCGTCGACCCCGTCGACCCCGTCGACGAGCACGTCCAGCACCGGCACCACCGCCCTAGAGTGCTTCGGTGACTTCGTCCACCCCCAGGTCCCCAGCCCCGACTACGATCAGTTCGGGCCGGTGATCGGCTCCCACTGCAGCGGCACCAACCACCAGAACATCTCCGGGGTCCAGCGGGTGGTGTTCCTCGGTGACTCCATCACCGTGGGCACACCGCCGACGCCCGCGATGGACTACTACCGCAACCAGCTGGCCCACGAGCTGGCGAGCCGCTTCGGCCTGCAGCCCCCCGACTCCCTGTGGGAGGTGGTGGATCTGATCAACGGCACTACCCTGGTGCAGCGCTCGGGCGATTTCTGGTCGTGTGCGGAGTGGGGCGCTCGGGCCGACGATCTGATCCGGGACGGCACACAGATCGATGACTGCTTCCCTCCGGAGGAGCGCGATCGCACCACCCTGGTGATCATGACGGTCGGCGGCAACGATCTCGCCGCCCTACAGGAGGATCTCGTCGCCGGGGTCCCGATCGACGAGCTGTGGACCGACGTCGAGTCGTTCATGGGCCTGATCCGCGACGCGGTCACGTACCTGCAGGATCCGGTGGCGTTTCCTGGGGGCAACTTCGTCATCATGGCGAACCTGTACGAGTTCACCGACGGCACCGGGATCCTCTCGAGCTGTCCGGGGGCGGCCCTGCTGGGCTACTCCGACAGCCCCGATCCTGAGCTGTTCGAGATGGTGGCCTGGGCGATGGAGGAGTACGTCTCGATCTCGGTGGATCACCAGACCGACGTGCTGTTCCTCCTCGAGGCGTTCTGTGGCCATGGCTACATGCGGGACGATCCCACCAGCCCCTGCTACCAGGGCCCGGGCGCCGAGCTGTGGTTCGATCTGACCTGCATCCACCCGAACCCAGCGGGCCACACCGCCATCGCTGAGCTGTTCCGGGACGTGATCCTCGAGTGATCCCCGGGGCGGTCGACGCCCGCTCCGCGGGATGTGCGAAGATGGGATCGCGGGGTTGGAGGGGCGTGTGTTTGTCGCTGTGTTGTTGGCCTGTGGGCAACCAGAGCCCCCACCTCGACCCCCCGCAGCTCCCGAGTACCTCGTCTCAGACGAGATCCCCTCCGAAGGGGCGGCGGTGGTCGAGTCGTACCGGATGGGTCACCTGAGACTGCCCGGGGGCGCTCCGGATCTAGAGCGGGACGGCACGGTCATCGTGACCCGGCGTGTCGGGGGGGGCTCCGAGATCTCCGTCGTCGTGTCCCAGGTGATCCCAGACGCGACCCACACGCTCGAGCTCCGCTCCACGCCGTGCATCTATGGAGCCGCCGAGCCCTACGAGATCGACGCGGCCTCCGGGGGGATCGCGCTGCAGCTTGGGGTGGACGGGGCCGGGCATGGTCAGCAGACCGTCGAGCTCGAGCACACGATCCGGGGCGACGCGCTGTCCGCGGTGCTGATCGAGTCGGGCTCCGATCGGCCACAGCTCTGCGCGGATCTCCTCCCCGCGATGGAGCGCCGGGCGTACATGTCGGGCACCTTCTCTCCGCTGTCCTCCGCCGGGATCCTCGGCGAGGGGATCGGCGGGGAGGTGGTCGTGCTCCAGGAAGACAGCGCCACCGACATCGACTTCCGGGTGACGGGCCTCGGTGGGCTGTCCAGCTACGATCTCGCGATCCATGATCGCCCCTGCGGCGTCGACGACGGCGGAGCTCCGTACCGGATCGATCCCCTGGATCCTCAAGACGAGGGGATCGGCGTCCCTCTGTTCCCCGAAGATGGTGTCGACGGTGCTGAGTTCGGGCTCTCCACCCATGCCCTCCGGGAGGACGGGCAGTCGGTGGTGATCTCCCGCGACGGGCAGCCCGTCGCCTGCGCCGATCTACAGCGGGGGGGCTACCTCAACCTGGTGATGCGGGGCACCTTCTACAACCTGCCGGCCGCCGTCGAGCAGGCCCTGTCGATCGACGGGCGGGCCAACCTCGATCGTCGTCGTGACGGGGTCCTGCTGATCGAGATCCATGCCACCGGCCTGCCCAAGGATGAGACCCTCCCACTGCGGGTGACCGACTCGCCCTGTGCAGTGGAGGAGGGCGGGCTGCCCTATGCGATCGATCCCGAGCTGTCCGGGTCCGACAACATCCTCGATCCCTCGGTGAGCACCGGCTCCTTTGGTGTGGGCACCCGGACCCGGGTCTTCACGCTGTTGCCCCGGGCCGACGCCCGATCGGTGGTGATCTTCACCCCCGACGAGTCGGCGAGGCTGGCCTGCGCTGATCTCCGGTAGCGGTGGGGCGGGCTGGGCGGCTGTGGGTGTACCCCCCTCGATCGCTGGGGAGCGGTGCTCTTGACTCCAGCTTCAAGAGGGCTCTCGGCAATCGCTGAGGTCCGAAGATCGGGATGGGACGGGGGAGCGCCCCACCCTGGCGGGGTGGATCGCCAGCGACGCGGCGCTTCAATGGGGCCCGGTCCGAAGACCGGGATGGGACTCGAGATCGAGCTGGGGGGGAGCCGGCCCTCGGAGGTCGCTTCAATGGGGCCCGGTCCGAAGACCGGGATGGGACACATCGACGTGGCACCGATCCTGAAGATCGAAGACCTGCTTCAATGGGGCCCGGTCCGAAGACCGGGATGGGACGGGCGCGCACCCGTGGTCGCACAGAGGCTGAGATCGCCGGCTTCAATGGGGCCCGGTCCGAAGACCGGGATGGGACTCTGGAGGCGATCGTAGGCGTGGCCGCTACGGCCGCTTCAATGGGGCCCGGTCCGAAGACCG
>DRPG01000397.1 GCA_011376105.1 Deltaproteobacteria bacterium | reverse complement strand
GCGGGTGCTGGCCGGAGCTGGCCGGAGCTGGCCGGCGGGAGCTGGCCGGCGGGAGCTGGCCGGCGGGTGCTGGCCGGAGCTGGCCGGCGGGTGCTGGCCGGCGGGTGCTGGCCGGCGGGAGCTGGCCGGCGGGTGCTGGCCGGCGGGTGCTGGCCGGAGCTGGCCGGCGGGTGCTGGCCGGCGGGTGCTGGCCGGCTGGGGCTCTGGGGCTCCGGTGGTCACCGCCTACGGCCTGCGCCCGCTCTGATCGTCACCTCGAGATCCTTCGCCTCGAACGATCCGGGGAGGTAGGACGAGCCATGCGGACGTGGTCGCCTCTCCCCGGATGGATCCGTTGCGGGTGTTGTTGATCTGCCCCGATCCAGGGATCCCGCTGCACGGCCCGTCGGGGGCCAGCGTGCACCTGCGGGGGATCGCCCAGGCCCTGGTCCGGCGCGGGCTCAAGGTCCGGCTCGCGGTCCCCCGCGATCACGATCACCGGGGACGTCACGATCCAGATCTCCAGGGTGTCGAGGTCGTGCTCCGGCCCCCCCGCACCTGGCCCCGGGGGGTGCAGACCCTGGGCGCATGGGCCGACACCCGGGCGCTGCTGGAGGCGGCCCTGGCCGATGGCTGGCGGCCCGACTGGATCTGGGAGCGCCACACCGATCGTGGGGCCGCGGGGCAGCGCGCCGCTGCGCGCCTGGGGGTGCCCAGGCTGATCGAGCTCAACGCACCGATCGCACGGGAGCGCGCCTGGCTCGCCGCCCGACCCCCGAGCCGGAGGATCGAGGCGAGGGAGCGACGCTCCCTGCGGGCCGCCACGCGGGTGATCGCGGTGAGCGCCTGGCTGGCGCGCTGGGCGAGCACCCAGATGGGCTGCGATCCAGCCCGCGTCCGCTGGGTGCCCAACGGGATCGCGCCGGGGCCGGCCGGCGACGGACAAGCCGTGCGCCGTGCCCTGGGCCTGTCCGGGCGGGTGGTGGGCTTCCTCGGGAGCGTGAAGCCCTGGCACGGCCTCGATCGCCTGCCCGCGATCCTCGATCGCCTCGGGACCGGCTGGACCGCCCTGATCCTCGGCACGGGGCCGGCCCCGATCCCCGTCCACCCCAGGATCCAACCCCTGGGGCGGCTCGACGACGCAGCGGTCGCGGATCACGTCGCCGCGCTGGACGTGGGGCTGGTGCCGAGCTCGATCAACGCGCCGCCTTGGTTCTGTCCGCTGAAGATCCTCCAGTACCGGGCCCAGGGCGTGCCGGTGGTGGCGTCCGACACCGAGAGCCACCGGCAGCTGATCGGAGACGGTGGAGAGGTGCTGGCCAGCGACGATCCCGACGCCTGGGCCCAAGCCATCGTGCGCCAGGGCCGACGCCGCCCCCCTCCGAAGATCCGGACCTGGGATCAGGTGCTGGACGAGGCGCTCAAGGATCTCTGCTGAGCAGGCGCTCCATCCCCGGCAGATCGAAGCCCCACAGCCGGACGGCGTGCCGCACCACCCAGACACCCGCTAGTCGTCGAGCGCGCCCGCGGCGATCCAGGCCCGGATCTGATCGATCTTCGCGGGATCGAACCCTCCGGAGGGCGGAGGCATCCGCTCGTCGGTGACCGCCATCGGACCCCCCTCCAACTTGGACATCAGGTAGCTATCTTCCGGATCTCCAGGGACCACCAGGATCGAGCCCGGCGCCGCGGCGCTCTCGGCGTCGACCAGGTTGGCGTAGGCGCTGGCCTCGTCGAGCTGCAGCCCGCCTGCACCGCCCCCGTGACAGCTGGAGAACCCACAGGATGGCAGCAGGATCTCGTCGCGCACCTCGGTGAAGGTGGGAGCTGTGTCGGCCGGCTCATCGCCGGCACAGCCCGCCAGCGCGATCGACGCAAGCACCCAGATCCGCTCGTCCATGGTCTCTCCGTGCTGTCTGTCTACCCTGCCCGGCGCTGGAGCGCCCCAGCGCCCTGATCCGACGTGCCTACAGATCGGGCTCACAGATGATCGGCACGGTCAGCGGGTAGGCGAAGCCCACCGTCGCGCACATCTCGTAGGGGAAGGTCAGCGGTTCGTCGGTGTCGTTGTACCAGCTGCAGGTGGTGACGAAGCGCTCACCGGCTGCCACCGGGAACGGGTCGGCCTCGTAGGTGTTGATCGGGGGTGCGTCGCGGTATTGCACGTCCCACTCCGGGATGTCGTACAGCCGCTCCACCGAGCCATCCGCCCTGTGGTGATCGACGGCGTAGGAGGTGCCCCACTCGTGCAGGTGGCCCAGCAGCGACAGCAGGGTCACGTCTTCGTCGAAGGCGCAGTCCACCTCCAGCGACAGCGACTCACCAGGCGGGATCTCTAGATCGGTCTCGGTGTGGACCCAGGGCGCGGCGAAGGTCTCGACCTCGGACACGTCCCGGGTCTCGAGGAACACCGCGTCGTTCACCAGGATCGGATCTCCGGTGGTGTTGATGTGGTGGGACTGGATCACAAACCGGGTGCCCTCCTTGAGCTTGACCGCCATGCCCTCAGGCAGGTTCATCTCAGGCTGCAGCGCCCCGGTGAGATCGGAGGCGAACAGGAACGGGCGCGCATCCACCATGATCTCAGCGCTGGTCTCGGTGCAGTCGGCGATCGTCCCGTCGGGCCAGTCGTCCTCGTCGGCCTCGCTCGACATCAGCACCACGTGGTGGCCGAAGTCGAGGTTTTGGTAGAAGCCGGCCCAGAAAACCGCCGCCTCCTCGCCGTCGTAGGTGTCGAAGTAACACATCGTCTGGTCGGTGTACGGCGGCACGGTGTAGATCGGGGAGAGGAACGCCACCGCGCCGGGTCGGTCGGTGGTCCACTCGATGGTGTGATCGACGGCCTCGGCCTGCGTCGACGAGCTGCCTGTCAGGGTCACGTCGGGCCTGCAGCCGATCAGCGCCAGGCCCACCACCGCACAGATCACCCCTCGGTCCGTGGTCATGTCGTCCCTCCCGGTTGCCGCATAGATACCGTGCGCCGTCCTCCACCGCAGCCACCTCTCTCTCGCTGGCCTCCACACCCCCATCCCACCGCTCTCCTCCGCGATCGCGGCCGACGATCACCCAGGCCAGGCTACGGCGCCACGATCGATCGCGGGGGGCCTGGGGGAGGCACCGGAGCCCGGATAGATCCCTGTCCCGAGCCCTGGAGGCCTCATGCGTGCGCTGTTCGTCCTGCTCGCCCTCACCGCGTGCACGTCCGACCTGACCACCCCCTCCGACACCGGCACACCCGCCCCCACCGAGGGTACCCTCGCCCTCACCTTCCGGATCGACACCGACTACCAGGCGGCGATGGACGAGCCTGCGATCGGGACGTTCTATGGCTCCTTCTGGCGGGGCAGCGAGGTCACTAGCCTGGGGCCCGACGACGGCGCCGAGGATCTGGGCGGCATCGAGGTGGCGCTGGATCTGACCGCGGCCAACCCCACCGGGGTGTTGCTCACCAGCGACCCCCTACCGGCGGAGGAGATCGTGGTGCTCGGGTTCCTCGACTCCGACGCCAACGCCGTCCCGGGCGCCCCCGAGCCCGACACGAAGGATCCAGTCACCCTGCCCAACGACAACGACTTCGACGTGGTGGGCGGCGAGGAGACCACCGTGGAGGTCTTCCTCGGCTTCCTCAACCCCTGAGGGCCACGCCACAGCGCTACTCGGTGCGCACGACCTGTACGATCCGATCGACCCCGACGCTGTGCACCCAGGACTCGCTCCCGTCGGGCCACAGCACCTCGAGGCGCTCGATCTCCTCGGCCGCACCGAGGCCGAAGTGCACCTCGGGGGGACCCCCGCTGCCGAACCCGGTGCCGCCGGCCAGGACCGTGCGGATCTGCTCACCCTCCGTGGTGATCACCTTGATCCGAGCCCCGATCCCCAGCAAGTTCGCCGAGGTTGGATCGCGCAGCCGGATCTTGGACCAGTGAGCCTCGCCACAGCGGGACAGGTACAGCAGATCCGGCCCGTCGAGGTCTCGCTTGGCCAGATCCAGCCACCCGTCTTCGTTGAGATCCGCGACGATGAAGCCCCTCGAGGTGCCCTCGTCGGCCACGCCCCAGTCGCCGGCCACGTCCGAGAAGGTGCCATCGGGGAGCTGCAGAAACAGCGCGTCGGGTTGGCGCCGGGGGTTGGACCAGGAGGGGAGATCCACCTCGAGGTGGCCATAGGCCACAGCCGCATCCAGCGCACCGTCGTTGTCGAAGTCGGCGAGCTCAGCGCCCCAGCCCACCCGCTGGCCGGCCTCGAGATCAGCGCGGAGCCCCAGCGCGCCCGCATGATCGTACCAGCGCCCGTCGTCGGACGACAGCATCAGGGACAGCTCGTCCCACTGGGGGATCAGCAGATCGAGCACCCCGTCGCCGTTGACGTCACCCACCCCCAGACCGCCGCCGCTCATGTCGAGGTTGAGCCCGACCCCCTCGCGATCGACCTCGAAGTAGAACGCTCCGAGGTTGCGGATCAGCAGGTTGCCCTGGACCGTGCCCACGTCGTTGACCACGTAGAGATCAGGGTAGCCGTCTCGATCGAGATCGTGGAACCCGGCCACCCGGGTGTAGGCGACATCGAGCTCCCCAGGGAGCCGATCGCTACGATCGATGAAGTGGGTCCCCCGGTTCTCGTAGAGGTAACTCCCCCCGATGACCCCCTCCCCCGCAAGATCATCGTAGCTGCCCACGAACAGATCGAGATCTCCGTCTCGATCGACGTCGGCCCAGGCGGACGATGTGCTGGCTGCGATCGCGGCAAGCTCCGGCGGTGTGACGTCGGTGAAATGCCCCCCCCCCTCGTTGCGGAGCAGCACGTTGGACCGATCCCAGCGCAGCACCAGCATGTCCAGGTCGCCGTCGCCGTCGTAGTCCGCCAGGGAACCCCCGGATCCAAACTCGAGATCGAAGCCCGCGAGCCGCTCGTCCCACGCGGTGACCCCTCCCCCGGCACGGCCCCGGTACAGCCGGGCGTAGGGCTCAGACGGCGCGACGATGTCGATCCGGCCGTCTTCATCGAGATCGCCGGCCAACACACCGCCGGACCACAGATAGGCCTGGGAGGTGCTGGGGTTGCTCGCGGTGCGACGCTCGAAGGGCCCCAGGCCCGCGCGGCGCCCGGGGGCCGAGCACCGCGTCGCCGAAGAGGTCTCCACCAGCGCATCCACCAGCACGGGATCGCGCCGGGGACCGTCGCCGGAGAGATCGGGGGAGGAGGGGCCGCTGAGGTGTACGTAGACCGGCTCACAAGCGCAGAGCAGGAGCAGGGAGCTGACCACAGAGCGTCGCATGGTCCCAGTGTATCTCGTGCCTCGAGCACCGGTGAAGGATCCCTACCGGGTGGAGATCCCCACCGAGAGGCTCGCCCCGACGGACCCCAGCGCCCCCTGGTCCACCTGGTCCACCGTCAGACGGGTCGGCACGACATCCACCGTGACCCCCAGCGCGATCCGTACCGGCACCGCGCCGGTGTCTAGCCGGTGGGCGACGGCACCACCGGCCAGGGGGATCCACGTCGGGATCGGATCGTCCTGGGGACTCTCGATCGTCCGAAGAGACAGCCCCCCCACCGGACCCACCTCCCAGGGGCCCGCTGAGTACAGCGCGATCCCACACAGATCCACGGCCCGGAGGTGCTGCTCGTCCACGATCCACAGCAGCTCCACCGGGGGAGACACCTCGAGCCCCAGCCCCAGCCGGATCCGCTCGCGGATCACCACCCCGCCCCAGGCGACGCCGGCGACGGTGGAGCGCACCGTCGGGCGCATCCGGAGCGCAGGCGCGATCGCTAGCCAGGGCCTGATCTCCGGAGGATCGGGGAGCAGCTCGATCGTGTGCGAGCCCGGGATCCAGGGCGTGCGAGGGATCGGCTGGGGCCGCTGTACCGCCACCCGCGGCGAGGGCAGCACCCGGGGGGGCTCCAGCAAGGCTCGCTCCAAAAGCTCCCCAGAGGCCAACCCGAGCGCGATCGGGGCAGATGCGGGCGCTCCCACCCCCACCGACGAAGCCGGCGCTGAGATCAACCCATCCACCCGCGCAGAGGCCTGCGCAGGCGCAGGCGCAGGCGCAGGCGCAGGCGCAGGCGCAGGCGCAGGCGCAGGCGCGGTCGAGGGAGCGGGCACGGGCGGGAGAGGGCGCTGGGGCAGGGGCACCACGGGCTGGATCAAGCTGGCCACCAGGAACGCGATCTCCTCCCGACCCTCACGATCGGTGGCGGGATCCACCGACAAGGCGTGCAGAGTGCCCACTGTGTCCCGGACGGTCAGGACCCATCGCTGCGATCGGGTGCGGATCCACACCGCGGGCCCCGAGGGGGGGATCGCGCCGGACGCTGGCTCGAAACCCACCAGAGACAAGGATCGTCCCCAGGTGGCTGGGTCTTCTCCGGGGGGCAGCTCCACGGGCACCGCCCCCGCCACAGCAGCGATCGTGGCGAGCAGCAACACACCCGGATCGTAACGGGTCGCGTGGTTAGGATGCTCCCCGGAGTCCATGTGCTCGTGTTGTTGTTGACCGCGACCCTGGTGAGCTGCACCCCACCGATCCTGGTGGAGCGCGACTGCCTCCACCGGCAGATCTTCTACCCCGACGCCGACGGCGACGGGTTCGGGGAGCTGACCGAGGCCTACGTGGGCTGCCGGGCCCCCGAGGGCTGGACCAGCCAGCTCCCCCCCGCCGACTCCGGGCGCTCCACAGGCCAGACCGCGACCACCGGAGGCACCGGCACCCCCACCGGCGAGACCGGAGGCGCCGACACCGGCGAGACCGGAGGCACCGGAGGCGAGACCGGAGGCGCCGACACCGGAGGCGCCGGCACCCCCACCGGCGAGACCGGAGGCGCCGACACCGGAGGCGCCGGCACCCCCACCGGCGAGACCGGAGGCGCCGACACCGGAGGCGCCGGCACCCCCACCGGCGAGACCGGAGGCGCCGACACCGGAGGCACCGGAGGCACCGGAGGCGCCGACACCGGCGCGCCGGGACGGCCCAGCGCAGACACCGGCCCCGTCAGCTCCGGCGCAGACACCGGCGGAGCAGGCACGAGCCCCACTAGAGACACCGCGAGCCCGGCCCTCTCGGGGGACACCGGCCCCTGATGTCCTCCGAGCCAGCCCCCAGCGCTCTGCTTGATCCGCCCCCCGCGTCCTTTGGCGCGGCGATGCTCTCCCGGTTTGGGGCGCTGTACTACCTCTCGGGGGTCGCCCGGGGCCTGTCCCGGATCCGCCTCGAGGAGCACGCGGCGACAAAGATCCGGGACGCCTCGGAGCGGGGCCCGGTGGTCTACCTACTCCCCCGCCGCTCCGCCCTCGATCACCTCGCCCTCAACGCGGCCATCGTCGGCTCTAAGCTGCCCCTTTCCGCCTGGTCCCCGGGGGTCTCGACGCGCTGGTGGCAGCCGGTGGGGATCGCCTGGCGCGGGCTGTGGAGCCGGATCCGTCGGGGGGTGCCCGATCCGGTCCGCTCGGGCTGGATCCGGGAGGCCCTGCGGGCGGGCCATGCGCTGACCCTGTACCGGGATCCCCGCCCGGGCTGGCTCTCCTGGCGTCAGCCCGCTCCGACCGAGGTCATCGTGCCCCTGCTGGAGGCGGTGGACGCACGCCCGGTCCAGGTCGTCCCGGTGGAGATCGTGTGGAACCGGGCGCCGGAGAGCGCGTCGCTGCTCACCCGCTTCTTCCAGGGGATCGCGGCCCGTCCTGGGACGCTGCGCAGGCTCTGGCGCTTGTGGCGGGGCGCGGATGCCTTCGTCCAGGTCGGGGATCCCATCGATCTGGGCGCCCTGCAGGAGCGGGTCCCCCGGGCCCGGCTGTCGGGGGTGCTGCTCCGGATGGCCGCCCGCTCCCTCAACCAGGAGACGAAGCTGGTCCGGGGGCCCCGCCTGCTACCCCACCGGGCGATGAAGCGCAGGGTGCTGCACACCCCGCCGATCCGGGAGCTCGCCAAGCAGGAGGCCCAGATCCAGGGGATCACCGAGGGGTCCGCCCGGAGGCGGATCGCCCGGGAGTACGATCGGATCGCGGCCAACTTCTCCTGGAGCACGATCAAGCTGCTGCACCTGGTGCTCCGTCCCCTGTGGACCCGGGTCTTCAGCGGTGTCGATGTCCGCCCTGCCGATCTGGAGCACCTGCGACGGGCGATGCGCGACGGCACCCCCATCCTGATCCCCTGCCACAAGTCCCACTTCGACTACCTGCTGCTGTCCTGGGCCCTGTACGACAACGATCTGATCGTGCCCCACGTGATCGCAGGGATGAACATGGCGGTGTGGCCGATCTCGATCGTCCTGCGGGGGGCGGGGGGCTTCTTCATCAAGCGCTCGTTCTCCGGAGATCGGCTGTTTCCACCGCTGTTCTCTCGGTACCTGCGCGAGCTGATCAGGCAGGAATATCCCATCGAGTTCTTCATCGAGGGGGGGCGTACCCGCTCGGGCAAGCTGCTGCCCCCCCGCCTGGGGGTGCTGTCGATGGTGCTGGAGGCGGCCTCGGTGCGTCGCCGGGGCCGGGAGGTCACGCTGCTGCCCATGGCGTTCGCCTACGAGCAGATCGCAGAGGAGCGGGCCTACACCCGGGAGCGACGGGGCCGGAGCAAGCGCCCCGAGAGCCTGGGGCAGATCCTGAGGGCCAGCTCGGTGCTCCGCCATCGCTACGGGCGGGCCTATCTGAGGGTCGGGGCTCCGATCCTCTGTGGGCCGCTCGTCGACGCCACCGGGGATCAGCCTGGCTGGGCCGATCGAGCGCCCGAGCAGCGACAGGCCCGGCTCGAGCACCTGGGGGCCCAGATCGTCCACCGGATCAGCACGGTGGTGGTGCTGCTGCCCACCTCGGTGGTCGCCCTGGGGCTGCTGGCGCACCACCGCCGCGCGATCCGCCACACGGAGCTGATGGAGCGGCTAGAGCGCCTCGCGTCCCTGATCACCAGCCTGGGGGCTCCCCGGGCCGCCTCGCTGGATCGGTTCGAGCAGGCGATCACCGGCGCCCTCGATCGCTTCCTGCTCCAGGGGATGATCGAGGAGCTCGATCACCTCGGGGAGCGGATCTGGTCGGTGATCCCCGAGGAGCGCCTGGCCCTGGACTTCCACAAGAACCAGGTGCTGCACTACCTCGCCCCGGCGGGCATGGCCGCGATCGCCCTGCGGACGGCGGAGGGCTCTACGATCGAGCCAGACACGCTGCTCGAGCCCTTTATCTTCATCCAGCGGCTGTGGCGTCGGGAGTTCGTGGGGGACCCCGATCTGAGCCCGGCGGACGCCCTGCACCAGGGCCTCGACGATCTAGAGATCCATGGGGCGATCCAACGCGATCCCCGAGCCCGGATCGTCGAGATCGATCCGGTCCGGATCGGTGAGATCTATGCCCTGTTCCTCCCCCTGCTGGAGGCTTATGTCCTGGTGCTCCGCGCCGATCACCTGCCCCCCATGCCGACAGCCACCGACCTGGCCCGGGCCCTGCTCGAGGAGCAGGCCGCCTGGGTGGAGCGCGGGGTGATCACCAGGCCTGAGGCGCTGTCGATCGAGACCCTGAAGAACGCGATCGCGATCCTGCGGGAGGACGGGGTCGTCGAGGTCGGTCCCGATGAGCGGCTGCGGGTGGACGGAGCGGCCGCAGGGGGGCACCTGGAGGGTATGGAAGCGATGGTGGGCACGTGAGCCAAGATCTCGAGGAGCTGTTCGGCGAGGGGAGCGGCGCTCCACAGCCCAGGCTCAGGCGGGTCGTGATCCTGCTGGTGGTGGGGATGATCACCGCCCTGCTCGGCCTGGCGTGCAGCTCGGTGCCCGGCGGTGCGCTGATCCTGCTCGCCTGGGTGGCGATCGAGAAGGAGATGGATCGGGTGGAGTCGGGGTTCCTCCCCGCCGACGCGAGGCGCCCCATCGCCCGGCTACGCACGATCACCCTCGTGTCGGTGGTGCTGGTGGTGCTGCTGTTCTTCGTGCAGCTGTTCCTGATGTGTGGTGGGTACTACGATCTGCTGTGGCGCGCCGCCCTCACGATGTTGGGCGGCACGCTCGGATCATGAACGCGGGCACCGCCCGCCCCCCCGGCGAGGATCGCCCCTGGGTCCAGTCCACCCCACGGATCGAGCGGGTCTGTCGATCGCAGCGTGGATCGAAGGGGATCTGCCTCGAGGCAAAGCCCGCAGCCCGCACCCGATCCTCGATCGTCCGCAGCAGATCCCAGGCCTCCACCTCGTACGGCGCGAGCTCAGCGCGGCTGCTGTAGCGCAGGTAGTAGTGGGGAGCGTTGGTCCAGTAGATCATCAGCGCGGTGCCCAGATCACACGCAGGGTGGGACACGATCCAGCGCAGGCGTGCGGCCGCCTCGAGGCCCTGCAGGGAGGTGGCCAGCCGATGGAGCCCGACGCTGCACGACCCACCGGGGCCCCCCGGCTGGGGCCTGGCCCCGAGGAGCAGGCGACGCTGGATCGGGGTCGCGGTCACCGGCACGTCCGGATCGACGGACAGGCGACACAGGCCCGGCAGGGGGCGGAGATCCAGCCCTTCGACGGGGTTGCCCCTGCAGCGGAGCTCGACCAGCCGGGACAGGCTCGCCAGCTCCAGGGACGACAGCGCGTTGTGCTCACAGTCGAGCAGCGCCAGCGATCGAGCCCGGGACAGCTCCAGGGACGACAGCTCGTTGTGCCCACAGATCAGCACCTCCAGCGCACAAAGGGGCTCCAGCTCCAGCTCGGACAGCCGGTTGTGGGAGACCTCGAGCTCGACGAGCTGCGACAGCTCCGCCGTAGGCAGCTCCAGCAGCTGGTTGTGATCGACCGCCAGCCGGACCAGCCCGGGCACGCCCTGTAGCTCCAGCTCGGACAGGTAGTTGCTCGAGCAGCGAAGGACGCTCAGGGACGGGACGCCGACGGTGGACAGCGCGTCGAGGCGGTTGCGATCGAGACAGAGATCCACCAGCGCCGGCAGCTCGGGGAGCTGTAGGTGGGACAGCTCGTTGTCCGAGGCGTCGAGCAGCGTCAGCGCGGGGGCCTCGGTGATCGACAGCTGCACCAGGGCGTTGTGGAAGCACCGGAGCTGCTCGAGGTGGGGCTGGCGCCCGAGGGCGAGCACCATCAGCTGGTTCCGGGCGCAGTCCAGGCGCCGCAGCGCGCCGCCCTCGGGCAGGGCGAGCAGCCCCAGGCCGTTGCCTCCGCACGACAGAGATGCCAGCTTCCCGTGGCCCCGGAGATCCAAGACCATCAGCTGGTTGCCTGAGCAGTCGAGCTCGACCAGACCCGGAGCGCCCTCCAGCTCGAGCCCCCGCAGCAGGTTGTCGGCACAGCGCAGCACCCTCAGCTCGGGCATCTGGCTCAGCTCGAGCCGATCGATCTGCAGGCCGGAGCAGTCGAGGTGACGCAGCGCGTCCAGGCCGGAGATGGGCGGAGAGAGGGCGCGGTGAGCCCCGAGGCGCCGCCGGATCGTCGGGCCCAGCCCGCTCAGATCGAGCGCCACGAGGCGGCCGTGGGCCACCGTGGGCCTCAGCTGATCCCAGAGATCCTCGGGCGCTGCCCCCGCTGTTGTGGCGAGCCAGGTCAAGAAGCCGCGATCGGCTGTGTGGAGATCCGCGAGGGTGGTGTCCATGACCCCCCAGGGGCTGCCCGGTGGCCCTACTCTACCACCCGAGCCCGCAGGCGACCGGCGCTCACCTGGATGTCCAGCAGATCCCCGGGTGTGAGGGGCCCTGGATCCCGGACGATCCCGTCGGGCCCCTCGACGATCGCATAGCCCCGCTCGAGGACCCCCTGGGGCGACAGGGCCTGCAGCCGGGAGGCGATCGCGTCCAGGTGCTCGCGCTCGACCTCGATCCTGCGCTGGATCCCGGCCCGCAGGCGGGCGAGCAGCGCGTCGGTGGCGGCCCGGTTCTGGGCGAGCTCCCTCCCGGGGTGTCGCAGCCGCTGGGCCAGCTCGACGACCCGCCTCCGGTGCATCCGCAGCATGCGCGCCATCACCGCCTCCAGCGCGAGCTGAGCCTCGTCGACCCACTGCGCCCGGGCCCCGGCGTCGGGGAGCACCAGCATCGCCGCCGCCGACGGGGTCGGCGCCACCGCGTCCGCCACCAGATCTGCGATCGTGGTGTCGATCTCGTGGCCCACCGCGCTGACGATGGGCACCGGTCCGGTGGCGATCCACCGCGCCAGCCCCTCGTCGTGGAACGCCAGCAGATCGAGGCGGGAGCCCCCCCCGCGGGTGACCACGATCACGTCGGAGCGACCGTCTTCGTACAGCAGATCCAGGGCCCGGACGATGGAGGCCGCCGCGTCGACGCCCTGGACCTTGCAGCCCGCCACCAGGATCCGTGCCGCGGGCCAGCGCCCCCGGGACACCCGGAGGAAGTCCTGAAGCGCCGCGCCGGTGGTGGAGGTGGCGATCCCCACCACCCCGGGCGCGGTGGGTAGCGGGCGCTTGCGGCGGGGATCGAGCAGCCCGTCCTCGTCCAGGCGGCGTCGGATCTCCGCCAGCTCCCGCTGCAGCTGCCCCTCCCCGGCGGCCTCGATCCGGTTGGCGTACAGCTGGTAGCGCCCCTGGCCCGAGTACAGCCCGAGGCGCCCGTGGCAGATGACCCGATCGCCGGTCCGGGGGGGGCGGGTGATCCGCGACCAGTCTCCGCGCCAGACCACGCAGGGCAGGACCGCGTCGCCATCGCGGAGGGTGAGGTAGGCGTGGCCGGACGTCGGGGTCGAGATCTGGGAGATCTCCCCCTCCACCGCCAGCCTAGGGAACGCACGGTTCACCAGCCGATCGAGCTCGGCGGTCAGCGAGGTGACGGTGTACTGGCGCATCAGTCATCCCCGGAGGGCTCGAGCGGATCTCGGGGGGCTCCGGCTCCGATCAGCCGCGCCATCGCGGCCGCGTCGCTGGCGAGCAGCGTCCGGGCCGAGATCAGGGCCGAGGTCTGGATCTCCACCAGATCCCTCACCTCCCCGGGATCGTCGTCGACGTTGTATAGCTCCTCGGTGCCGTCGGCGTGGCGCACGTACTTCAGCCCGTTGTTGCGCATCCCCAGCAGCCACTCCCCCGAGGCGGTCTGACCCACCAGCGCACACCAGATGGTCGCCCGGCGCTGCCCCAGGCCGTAGGGGGTGAGCACGATCCCCTCGCTCTCGTCCATTGGATCGAGCTTCAGCCAGTCCAGCGCCGTGTTCGCTAGATCCATGAGCCTCACCTGGGCCTCGATCCGGGGGACCTCGGGCCGCAGCCCGGGCGCCCGGATCAGCAGGGGCACCCGCACCACCTCGTCGTACAGGCTGTGGTTGCCCTGCCCACCGTGGGCCCCTAGCAGCTCTCCGTGGGTGCCCGCCACCACCACCAGGGTGCGCTCCGCCACCCCCGCCTCCCCGAGGGCGGCCCCGATCCGGGCTACGGCGTCGTCCACCGCCGCCACCGCCTCAGCGACGTCCCCCCCGGACACCGCGGCGTGGTGGGGATCGGAGAGGTGGACCCAGGCGGCGAAGGGCAGCTCGTGGTGGCGCCCCAGCCAGGCCTCGAAGCGTCCGGTGGTGGCGGACGCCCCCCGCCGATCGAGGGCGGCCCGCCCGGCGGGGAGGGCGTCCAGGACGTGCCCCACGAGGTTGATCCGTGCGATCCCCGCCAAGGCGGGGAAGAAGTCGTCGTCGAAGACCAGGAAGCCCTGATCGAGGCCTGAGCCCGCCTCGGCGATCCGATCGCTGACGAAGCCCCCGGTGGCCCAGCCCTCGCTGGCCAGGACCTCGAACAGGGAGCGGTACGCCCTCGACAAGATGTCCCGATCGCCGAGGACCCGATGGCGCAGCGGGTGGAGCCCCACCAGCACCGTGGCGTTGGCGGCCCGGGAGCCCGGCGAGGGCGTCACGGCGTTGTCGAACACGACGGCGTCACGGGCCAGCGCGTCGAGCGCCGGCGTCGCCCAAGCCGCGGCTGCTCCGATCTGATCGTGCCGCAGGCCGTCCACCGTCACCAGCACCAGGTTCGCGTCCCCCTCGAGGGAGAACCGGCCGCCGGTGTCCCGGTTGGCGTAGGCCACCGCTGAGCCCACGCACAGCACGCCCCCGGCCGCCGCCGCGGCGATGAGCCAGCTGGCCCGCGAGGTGCGCTCCGCGGCCATCCGACGGAACCAGAAGCGGGCGTTGAAGTAGACCACCCCCGCGAACCCCACCGGCATCGCCGCCATCGCCGCGGCCCCGATCGGCTGCTGGCCCTCGATCCAGGTCCAGATCGCCCCCTGCCACAGGTAGTACCCCGTCAGCAGCAGGGCACAGCCCGCGGTCTGGCCCGCGAGCAGCACCGGCAGGTCCCGCTCCTCGTCGGGCCGCAGGAGGTGGACCAGCGCCCCGACCCCGAGCCCGGCCAGCGCCGACAGCGCCGACATGACCGCGAGATCGGTGGCCCCCAGCAGCAAGAACCTCAGCCACGACAGGGGCAGCCGCAGGGTGGTGGACAGGTACACGACCTCCATCCCCCCCGCCACCAGCCCTAGCCCCGCACACTGCAGCGCCCCGAAGCGAACCCGCTCGAGGACTCCCCAACGCTCCATCCGTTCCTGCTCCGATCAGTAGCGGGCGCTGATGCGAGCACCGCTCGTGAGCTCGGCGGGCCGACCGTGGTCGACGGGCCGACCGTGGTCGACGGGCCGACCGTGGTCGACGGGCCGACCGTGGTCGACGATCCGCAGCTTCAGGGCCGCCCCCGGTGTCTCCACCAGCCCCGCCTGCCGCGCCGAGGCGATGTCGATCTCCGCGAGCGCCCCCCCCTCCACCAGCCGATCGACAAGCTCTGCGGCGGTGGGGTTCCCCAGCAGCTGCGACAGCCGATCCGTCCGCAGCAGCCG
>DRPG01000396.1 GCA_011376105.1 Deltaproteobacteria bacterium | reverse complement strand
GCTGGTGGATCTTCTGGATCTCAGGGCTGTATGTCTTGACCTGGGTATGGCAGCCCATGCAGGTCTGGAGCGGGGGGACTCCGCCATGGATCGAGCGTCGGGCCTCGAAGTGGCAGTACTGGCAGTCGATGCTCAGCTGACCCGCGTGGAGGTAGTGGGAGAAGCCGATGGGCTGCTCCAGCGCCTCACCGGTCACCGCGCCCGCGGCGACCTGGCCGGTGCTCGGGCCGTACATCGGGAAGAGGTAGTGAGGTTCGAGGGGAAAGCTTGGGTCTTCGACAAACTCGGCCTCGGCCACCTCACAACCCACCAGGGGGAGGAGCAGGGCCGCGACCGTCGGCAAGAGGACCAGGTGGCGCATGCGCACTCCGCAGTCGGGTCTCCTAGGGGCTGCGGGTTTAAGGGGTGCCCCTGAAGACCACAAGGGAGGCGCAACGACTCGCGGCACCGACCCCGCACGGTGCTCCCGTCTAAGGGGACTCCCTGCCTCGTGCAGCGGATCGATGCGGCACTGGCCCGGTCTCGCCCCGGGCCAGCATCGTGGCCACGTCCAGCACGTGGAGGATCCGCTCCTCGTCGACGTAGGCGGGGGCTCCGTCCAGGATCCGACCCGAGGCCACGGCCTGATCCCGGTTGAACAGGGGGCCCACCCCCAGCAGGGTCTGGGGGTTGCCGTCTCGGGTCAGGTTGCCGTTGATCTGCTCCCAGCAGCTCCCCGGGGCGTCGATCCGGAGCACCGTGCGGCGGGCGAAGTAGGGCGCCTGCTGGAACGTGGCGGTGATCTCGGCGCCGGTGGCTAGGGTGAGGCTCGCCTCGAGGCGCCCCGACGACGCGCGCACCGCGTGGACGTGGGAGAACGCTCCCCCCACGGACGCCACCCGGTGCAGTCGGGCGAGGTTGCCCAGGGCGAGGCTCGCTGGATCGGCGCTGCCGGGGCCCTGGCGCTCGAACTGGACCTCGATCTTCTCGATCACGGTGGGGCGCACCAGCGCCCGCAGGGTCTGGCTCGGGGCATCGAGCAGCTCGATGTGCTCGACGTGGAGCACCCGCCCCCGGCGCCGGGCGAGGGCGAACAGCTCGGCGGCCTCCGCCGCGTCGAGGGCGAGGGGGAGCTCGACCAGGGCGTGGCGCCCCGCCTCCAGGACCGCCCGCACCTGCTCGGCGTGGGCCTCGCTCGGAGAGCAGATGGCCACCGCCGTGGCCGCCTCGATCGCCGCCTCGAGGGAGGTGGCGGCGGGCACCCCCAGCTCTCCGGCGAACCGACCCCGCCACACCGAGACGAGGTCGCCCCGCTCGTCTCGCTCGATGGCCCTCGCCCTCGCTCGACCCGCGGTGCCTGCACCCAAGATCGCCCACCTGAGCCTGCGCTGTCTCGACATCCAGGCCCCCCTCGGTGAGCGTTGTCGGCGAACCAGGCCCACCGGGCCTGACCGGCGGGGCTGCGCGGGTGTAACCCCACGGCCCCGCTGTGCCACAATGCGCCGGACCCGAACCCAAGAGGGACCGATGAAGCTTGTGTTGACTGCGCTATTGCTGGCGATTGGGGGCTGTAATGCCAAGAACGCCCCAAACACACCCGAGCCCGCCGCGCCCGAGCCCGCCGCGCCCGAGCCCGCCGAGCCCGAGCCCGCCGAGCCCGAGCCCGAGCCCGCGGCCACGCCCGCGTCGCTGTATCAGGCGTGCATGGATCGGGTCGAGCAGCCTGAGGCTGCGGCCGAGTGCACCACCGACGAAGACTGCCAAAAGGCGGGCTGCAGCCAGGAGGTCTGCACCACCGCGGTGGCCGCAGCTGAGATCAACACCGCCTGTGACATCCAGCCCTGCTTCTCGATCCTTGACGCCTGTGGGTGCACCGAGGGCACCTGCAGCTGGACCCTCAAGGAGGAGCTCCCCGCGGGCAAGGCGCCCGCCAACCCCCTGCCCTCCTCGCTGCCCCTGACCACGCCTGCGCCCGCGCCGGAGGGGGAGC
>DRPG01000395.1 GCA_011376105.1 Deltaproteobacteria bacterium | reverse complement strand
GGCGGAGGCCCGATGTCGACCTACCAGATGTTGTGGGACTGCTCCCAGTGCGACACTCAGAAGCTGCTGGGGGTGGATCATCGCTTCTGTCCCGCATGTGGAGCCCCCCAGGATCCCGAGTCCCGGTACTACCCCTCCGAGGAAGACAAGGTCCACGCCGACGAGTCCAACCGGTACTCCGGCGCGGATCTCGCCTGTCCGTCGTGCGACACCCCCAACGCCGCGGCGGCGGTGCACTGTGTCGCCTGTGGCGCTCCGATGGAGGGCGGCGTGGAGGTCGTGCGGCGCTCTGAGCAAGACGCCGAGACCGACGACAGCGCCTCGGCGGCCCGCAAGGAGCACCGCGACGCCCGCAAGGAGGCCCAGCGAGAGCGGATGGCGGCGATGGGCGGGGCGCCCCCCCCCGACGAGGAGGCGTCCGGCCCGGGGCGGGCGGGCCTGTTCCTCGGGCTCGGCCTCGGCGGGCTGATGCTGGCGGGGCTCGGGACCCTGGTCGCCGGGGTGGCCGTGGTGCTCTGTCTCGGCATGTTCTTCTCCTCCTCCCCCACGACCCTAGTGGTCCAGTCCCATCGCTGGGAGCGCAGCGTCGAGATCGAGGCGAAGAAGGCCGTCACCGAGAGGGCCTGGCGCAATGAGGTGCCCCCCGGCGCACGCTCGCTGTCCTGCAAGAGGGAGGTCCGCGACACCAAGCAGGTCAAGGACGGCGAGGACTGCAAGAAGGTCCGGGTCGACAACGGAAACGGCACCTTCACCGAGAAGAACAGGTGCACGCCCCGCTACAAGGAGGAGAAGATCTTCGACGACAAGTGCTCGTTCAAGATCGATCGCTGGACGGTGACCAAGACCGAGCGCGCCAACGGCACCTCCACCAAGGACAAGATCAGCTGGCCCAAGGTGAAGCTGTCGGGCGGGCAGCGGGAGGGGGAGCGCAAGGAAACCTACACCGTCTCCCTCAAAGGTGCAGACGGCGAGAGCACCTCCTGTGCGGTCTCCGAGTCCACCTGGCGCTCGATGAAGGAGGGCTCCCGCTGGTCGGGTGAGGTCGCCCGGATCGGGGGCCTGAGGTGTAGCTCGCTCAAACCCGTCCGCTGATCCAGGCCTCCACGATCACCGCAGGAGGATCTCTTGGGCACAGGAGACTCTCTTAGGAGAAGGCAGCCACCGCCTCAAGCAGCGCCCGCCCCGGGTCGGAGCTGCGGGACATCAGGTGCCCAGCACCAGCTCCGTCGACATCGGCCCCCGCATGCCCCGGGCGGCATGGACACCACCCCCGGGCTGCCTCCAGGGTGCGCTCGGCGTGGGGCAACAGGGCCCCCCCCGCGGGGGTCGGGGCCACCCGGCGGGTGGTCCGCTCACGAGGGGGCGCCCAGCTGCTCCTCCAGCCTCCGGATCCGCGGCCGTCACCCCGACGGCCGTCACCCCGGCGGCCGTCACCCCGGCGGCCTTGTGGCCGCGCTGCGGGAGCTCAACCGCTCTGCGATCTCCACGAAGCACCGCAGCGAGTTGAGATCCAGGAGTCGTCCAGGGAGCGCCATCCCGCCAGGGTAGCCCTGGGGGGAGAGGTCTGCCCACGGTCCTTGACCGCACGAGTTGAGTTGGACCACCCAGGACCGTGGGCAACACCTTCCCTGACAGAGTGTTCCCAGAACAGGAAAAGGATCCCCGATCCATGACATGGCCCAGGCTCAACGCGACGGGGAGCCTGCAGGCGGAGGGCCCGAGCAGATAGATGCAGATCTGGCTCCACGAGGCGAGGCCCCCGGGCCGATCGGAGGTTGTGGATGAAGCGAACCCTGTGGCTGCTGTGGGCAGTGGGCTGCGCCCCCAGACACACCACCGCCACCCCCCAGGGCCCCCTGACCCACTACAGCTACGAGCGCATCTACGCCCCCGAGACCGTGCGCTACCGGCTGGAGACCGTCCAGTTCCAGAACGGGGAGCGGGTGGGGCGCAAGGTGGCTCTGTCGGAGCACACCTCCACCACCGACGACGAGCAGATCCGGTGGATCAGACTCCAGGAGGAGGTCGGCGGTGTGCTGGTCGACAGGGAAGATCATGCCCTGGTCGCTCCCTACTCGATGTCCCTGGCTTCTGGGGGCTCGCTCACGCTCCCGGCCCACGGGGTCCCCCGGATGGACAGCCTGATCAAGGATCTGTTGACGCTGTGGATCGCGGTGGGCACCGCCGTGGGCAACCCCGAGCTCGAGACGGTCGGAGACACCTGGACCGCGCCCGAGCCGTCCGTCGGGGACTGGTCCAACCCGATGGTCCCCACCGGCCTCGACTGCAGCCAGCCCACCACGAAGATGATCGCGCTGCAGGGGGGCACCGCACGCTACCAGACCACGTTCGATGCCCCCGCTCAGCGCTGCAGCGCGCTCGATCCCCAGCCGCTCGGGCTGGCTGCATATGCGACGGAGCCGGTGGTCTACGGTCACCCCAACAACTTCGTCCAGACCAGCACCGACGGGCGCTCCTTCTCAGTGCTGTGGGGTATGAAGTCATCGGTGGTGAGCGCGACGGTCTCCACCACCGATGGCCGGATCCTCGGCGCCACGATGGATCTCCAGCTCCAGCTGCGGCTGCTGGAGTGCGCGTCCGAGGCGTTGGATGGCTGCCAAGGCCCGTTCCCGATGGACCTGCGCAGGCGGATCACCCTGCAGCAGCAGCTGTAGGCGACCTCCGGGTGAGGGCCCGGCGCGAGGGCCCGGCGCGAGGGCCCAGTGCGAGGGCGGCGACCGGGCGCTGCAGTCCCCGGGCGCTGCAGTCCCCGGGCGCCACGCCCTCGTCGGGCAGCGGCTTCGGGCACGCTACTGCAGCGTCAGCTCGAGGCCGGTGGAGCCCTTCGCCACTCCGCTCAGGGTGGCCTCCGGCTCGCCGTCGCGGGTGGACGCGCTGCCGTCCTTGTCGAGGCGGACGCTGACCAGCAGCTGATCGGGCACCGGCCGGTTGCCCGCCATGGGCAGGAGGTTGGCCGAGGTGATCTGGAAGCTCATGGGGAACCGCGGAGCCCCCCGGGTCGCAGCCAGCGGCGGGCCTCCTCTGGGATCCTTGACGCTGATGAACACCGTCTCGCTGCCGGTCACCTCCGCCCCGGCGCCCAGCCTGGCGGTGCCGGAGACCAGCACCTCCGGGGCCGCCGGGGGCGCAGCCGGGGCCACCCGGGGGGCCGCGCTGGAGGCTCCATCCATCGACAAGGTCACCGACAGGCCGGTGGTGCCGGTGGGGACCCCCTCGATGACCGCCGCCGGGGCGGCCTCACGGGTCATGGCGTTGCCGTCGATGTCGATCCGGACGCTCAGGGTCATGGTGGGCGGTGGGGTCGCCGCTGCACCGGGCATCGCCTGGACGTCGGCCTTCGACAGCGAGAACGGTGCCGGGAACCGTGCCGGGAGCTTCTTTGCGGCGATCGGAGGGCCCGCGGCGGAGGGGTTCTTCAGGCTGACGAACACGACCTCGGAGCCCTTGAGCTGAGCCTTGAGGTCCGCTGGGAGATCCATCGTGCCGCTCACGAACAGATCGGAGCCCCCGAGCGAGCCCGGGCCCGACGGGGCCTCACCCCGGGCCAGGGCGCGGGCGTCGTTGAGCGCCCGGCCCAGCATCGTGTTGCCCGGCTGCAGCGCCACCGAGCGCTCGAGCAGCACCACCGCCTCGTCGAAGCGACCCATCTCCATCAAAAACAGGCCCTTGTAGGTCGTCGCCAGGGCGTGATCCGGGTCCTCCTCCAGCACCCCGTCGAGGTGCTCCAGCGCTCGATCCGGGAGGCTCATCATGAAGGAGAGCACCCCGAGGTAGGTCCGGGCGTCGGGGTTGGTGGGATCGATCTCCAGGGCGCGGGTGTTGTAGTCGAGCGCTTCCTTGTGCTTCTGGTGGGAGAAGTGCAGCTGGGTCAGCAGGTTGAGCGCATCCACATCGCTTGGATCCTGCGCTAGTCGGAGCTCATAGGCCTGTTTCTGAGCGAGGAACTGTGGATCCATCGTTGGATCCGAGGGCAGATCCTGGTTGACGATCTCGCCCCCGGTCATGCCCATGTCTTTTTGGCGCTCCGTCGAGCCCTGCTGGGCAAAGTAGACGAAGCCCCCGATCAACAGGATCGCGCCGGTCGCATACAGGGCCCCACGCCACTCCGGGGCGAGGCCCGGGGCCGTGGACCGCGTCGGCGCCGGCACACCGGCTGAGGCCGTGGCCCCGCCGGCCCCACCGGCTGAGGCCGTGGCCCCGCCGGCCCCACCGGCTGAGGCCGTGGCCCCGCCGGCCCCGCCGGCTGCAGCGGGCGCCCCGCCGGCCAGCGCTTCGTCGGTGACGCCATCGAGCACCGCCATCGCCCGGGCGCCACGGGCCAGCAGGGCCTCGCGCTCGGACGCATACAGGGCCGGATCCATCTTGCCCTGCTCCAGCTCCAGCTGGCGCAACGCCTCGATGACCTCATCCCGGGTCGAGCGCAGATCGATGCGGCGGCTCTCTGCCTCGATCTCCTCGTCTCCCTTGGTCTGCTGGTTGAGCATCAGGAAGCCGACCAGCAGGCCCGCCACCATCACCACCGCCGGGATCTGCCAGTCCATGCCCGGGGTCTCGGGGTGGTCCTGGGGCATCTGGGCCAGGGCCACGGGCGCCCACAGCACGGGGGCCCACAGCACGAGGGCCCACATCGAGGCGCAGACACGCCTCACACGAACGCGACGCATCAGTCCTCCAGCTCAGCGAGCAGTCGTTGCTCGTAGCGATCCTTTGGGGCCAGCCCGACGTCCGAGGGGAGCGGCACGTCGTCTTCTTCCTTGCGCCACTGCACCACGGTCGACAGCACCAAGCCCAGGGCCAGCCCAGCCCCGATCGCGGGCCCCACATAGACCACGAGGTTCAGCCCCGTGGGGCTTGGCAGCAGCAAGATCCCCTCGCCGTAGCTCTCGACGAAGTGGTCCTTGATCTGATCCTCACTGTAGCCCGCGGCCACCAGGCGCCGGACCAGCGCGATGCTGTCCTTGGCCATGTTGCTGTTGGAGTCGGCGATCGACTCGTTCTGGCACTGCAGGCAGCGCAGCTGCAGCCCGATCTCCCGAGCGGTCTGCTCGACGGTCTCGGGGGGGGGTGGAGGCCCCGGGGGCAGCCCCCGGATCAGGAACTCGCCGGACGCCGCGGTGGCCGGGGGTGCGGTGGCCGGGGGTGCGGTGGCCGACGCGACCGTCGGTTCAGCGGGGGTCTGGGCGAGGGACGCCCCGACCAAGAGGGAGAGCATCGACATCACGTCCTCACTGCTTCCGGATCCGTGCTAGCTCGCGCTTGGCGGTGTCGGCGTTGAGCGGCCCGACCTGCTTGTAGGTGACCAGGCCCGTCCGATCGACGAAGAACGACTCGGGCACGCCGACCACGCCGTAGCGGAGCGCGGTCCGCCCGTCGGGATCGGAGAGGTTGGGGTATTCGATGGCGGCCGACTCCAGCTCGGACATCAGGCGGTTGTAGGGGGGGCGACGCAGCTGGACATCGACCGCGGCCGCCGCGTCGTTGTAGATGATCCCCAGGAACTGCACGTCGGGGTAGGCTTTGGCGGCCTGCAGCAGCATGGGGTGCTCCATCTTGCAGGGGCCACACCAGGTCGACCAGAAGTTGATGAAGACCGGCTTGCCCTCGAGCTCTTCGACCGACCAGGTCCGGCCTTGTAGATCGACGAGCTCGAACGCAGGAGCCTGCTTGCCGGTGATCACGTCGGTCACCGCGGTGTTGATGTTTGCGGAGAACCCGGTGGCCAGCAGCGCGATCAACGCCGCCGTGCCCCCCAACCCGACGATCAGAATGGGCCACTTGACCTTCACGACCTCGAACCCTCCCCAACAGGCGCCGGCTTAACCGAGGAGGCGCGGCTCGACCGCGGGGGCAGCAGCGCGATCAGCGTGCCCAGCGCGATGATCGGGGCAGCGAACCACACCCACACTTGGTAGGGCTCATAGATCAGCCGCACGATCACGTTGGTCTTGTCCTGGGAGATCTGCAGGATCGAGAAGTACAGATCGTAGGTTGGCGTGCTGTGGACCGCCGGGGTGAAGATCGGCTGCCCCGCCATCCGCCCCCCGCTGGTGTAGGTGTTCACCTTGGGCTCGAACGCGCCGAGGCCCGCGACCTCGAACCGGGCCACCGAGCTGATCCGGTGGGTCTCGGAGTCGTCCCGGGCGCCGGCGAAGGTGATCTCGTAGTCGAGGAACTGGGCGACTTCGCCGGTGTTCAGGTTGAGCTCCTGCTCGTGCCGGTACCCCTTGGACATCGCCAGGCCAAACACGGCGCAGAGCACCCCGTAGTGGGCGATGTGCCCCCCGAAGCGGCGACGGGCCTTGCCCCACACCTTGATCGCTGCGACGCCGGGGCCTTCCTTGCGGGCGCGCATCCGCTGGGTCACCGGCTCGATGAACTCGAACAGGTTGCCCCACAGGGCGAAGCCCACGAGGAACAGCGCCAGCACAGTCATCGGCTTGTTGTAGCCGGTGACCAGGGCCACCACGGCGAACAGGGTTCCCACCGCGAGGGAGGGCACGAGGCGCTTCATCGCGGTCTCGGGTGCGCTGCGGCCCCACGGCAGCGAGGGACCGATCCCCATCAGGAACACGAGCATGAGCCCCAGCGGCAGCGCGAACCGATCGAAGTACGGCTCACCGACGCTGATCCGACGATCTTGCAGGGCCTCAGCCAGCAGCGGGTAGACCGTACCCAGCAGCACCATGAAGGTGAACGCTCCGAACGCGGCGTTCTGGAGCAGGATCGCGGTGTCGCGGGACAGGACGCTGGCCAGCGAGCTGCCCCGGTGGCCCAGCCGGGCGTCCGTCAGCCGGGCTTCTTCGTCGAGGACGTGGGAGCGCAGGGCCAGCAGCACGATCGAGTAGACGAACACGATCGCGATGAAGGCGAGGAACACAGGCCCGATGTCGGACTGGGTGAAGCTGTGGACCGAGTTGAAGACCCCCGATCGGGTCATGAACGTGCCGAGCAGGGTGAGCAGGAAGGTGCTCATCCCCAGCACCAGGGTCCAGTCCCGCAGCTTGCCCTTGCGCTGGAGCACCATGGCGGAGTGGATGAAGGCGGTGCCGGTGAGCCACGGGTGGAAGCTCGCGTTCTCGACCGGATCCCAGGCCCACGCCCCCCCCCAGCCGAGCACGGCGTACGACCACCAGCCCCCGAGCACGATCCCGATCGACAGGAACATCCACGGGACCAGCATCCAGCGCCGGACCGGGACCATCCACCCGGCCTCGAGGCGACCCGCCAGCAGCGCCGCGCAGATCAGGCTGAAGGGCACGCTCATGCCCACGTAGCCGAGGTACAGCATCGGAGGATGCACCGCCATCAACCAGTGGTTTTGCAGCAGTGGGTTGGGGCCGGGCCCCTCCAGGGGAGGGTTGGCGATCGGCGCGAACGGGTTGGCGATCGACGCCACCAAGAACGCAAAGAAGATCGAGATCCCCATGAGCACGTGCAGCGCCCAGGGCGTGTACTCCCGGTACCGATCCCCGAGGCTGTACACCGTGAGCGCGGTGTACACCCCGAGGATCCCACCCCAGAACAGGATCGAGCCGTTGAGGCTCGCCCACAGGCTCACGATCGTGAGCCACAGCGGGGTGGTGGTGGAGCCCACCTCCGCGACATAGGAGACGGAGAAGTCGCGGACGAGCAGGGCGTAGACCATCGCGAGGTTCGCCAGGATCATCGACGCGGAGAAGCCGTAGGCGCTGTTTCGTGCCCACTCCCAGGCGCGCTGGTTCCTGCGGGAGCCTGCCCAGAAGCCGGCGAAGCATCCCGTCGCTGCGAAGAAGAGTGCGGCGAGGACCAGGCCACGCCCGAGCATCGAGATCATCGGAGGACCTCACCTTCGGCCAGGGTCTTCTTCATCTGCTCCATGTCGATCTCACCGTCGGGCTTCTGGTACTCATTGGAGTGTTTGACCATCACCTTCTCCGAGCGGAAGACCTTGTCGTCGTCGAGCTTGCCCTCGACCACCACCCCGATCCCCTCGCGGAACATCTGGGGGGGGTTGCCCTCGCTCTCGACCCGGACCGTGGTCTCGCCGTCGGTGACGTCGAAGGAGAGGTGGGCTCGCTCGGTGTCGTGCTTCATCGTGCCCGGGACCACCATGCCGCCGAGGCGGACGGTGGCATCCCGAGCGTTGTCTGCGGCCATCAGCTCGGTTGGAGACCAGTAGTAGACGAGGTTCTCTCCCAGGTCCGACATGCTGAGCCAGGCCAGGACACCGACCGCGAGCATCACGGCGGCGACCCCGAACATGCGCTTCTTCATGGCGTCGGTCATCGGTTCTCCTTGCTTCGAACGTAGAGCGTGACAGCGTATCCACCGAAGAAGGCCCAGGTCGCTACATAGGCAGCCCAGACATAGCCAAGACCGCCCATGACCATTCCAGTCTGTTGGGCAAAGACAGGTATCATGCGTGCTTCTCCGGGAGAGGCTCCGGGACCTCGGACTCGGCGCGGGCCTCTGCGAGGCGCCAGCGTGCAGCGAGGAACCAGACGGTCAGGTACAGGAACGCAAACGTGTTGAAGTACAGGATCCACCGCATGGAGTCGTCGATCGTGGATCCTTGGGAGGTCTCGGACTGCATCTGGTGCAGCGAGCGCCACCACTTGACCGACATGTAGGTGATCGGGACGTTGATCCCGGCGAGGATCGTGGCCACCGCCGACCAGGTGGCCCGCCGATCGGGGTCGCGGACGACGCCCCGGAGCAGCAAGACCCCTACGAACGACAGCATCATCACCGCAGACGAGGTCAGCCGGGGATCCCAGCTCCACCACTCCCCCCAGGTGGGCTTGGCGAAGATCGCGCCCAGCAGCAACAGCAGGGCCCCCTCCATCACGCCCACCTCACAGGCCGCCTCCATCGCGGAGTCCCAGGTGCGCTTCGTGGTGAACAGGAAGGTCATGGCGAAGACGAACGCGACGCTGAAGCACAGCATCGAGAGCCAGGCCGCGGGCACGTGGACGTACAGGATCCGGCCCACCTCGCCCATGAAGCGCTCGCCCGGGGCGACGAACAGCCCCAGGTAGTTACCGATGATCAAGAGCACCAGCCCATACAGCCCGATGGGCTGCTCCCAGCGCACGGGCAGCGAGCGCCGCACACGGGGGACGAGCATGACGATGAGGTAGGTCAGACCGAGAACACCAACGATGTTCGTGATCGTGCTTCCGTGGATGGGCCACCTCCGGCGGGGGGATTAACCTCGCACAGTCCTCTCTGACGGTGCCACCCCGACCCCTCAGATCCGGCCTTGCAATCCGCATTCCAAGTCCACAACACGGGAAAAGCCTAGAGATCGGAGCGCCTGCGCCAAAAACCCCGCAGCGGCGCACCCTGAAGCCCCAGCCGCCCGGATGAAGCGGGACGCGCTGCGACAACCCATGACGCCGGCCTCCTCCTGGAGGGGATCCTGGAGGGAGATCACGGGCCACCGGGCTACCTCCGGGGCTCCACCGACATCGAGCGACATCCCACAGAGATCCGGCAAGGATGCAGCTCGTAGCTGACGAGGGGCTGACGAGGGGGGTCCACCGTCTGTGCCTGGAGGCAGCGCCGCCCCTGGCTCAGCCGGCGGCGCTCAGTCCTCGAGTAACCACCCATAAAACCCGCCCCCCAGGGACCACTGGACCAGGTTGAACACAGCGAGGACCGTCAACCAGGCGGGGACCTGCTCCATCGGATCGCCCTCGAACACCTTCATCGTCGCGTTCGAGGAGGCGAGCAGCGCGGGCACCACCACCGGAAACATCAGCAGGGGCAGCAGCACCGCGGAGCCCCGGGCCTGGGAGGTGATCAGGCCATACAGCGTGCCCGGGGCGGCCAGGGCCGCGCAGCCGAGCACGATCACCGCCAGCAGCTGCGCCGGGCTGCCCCGGACGTCGGCGCCGAAGATCGCGATCACCAGCGGGAGCAACACCAGCGCCACCAGGATCAACACCAGCGCGTTGGCGACGGCCTTGCCGTAGAAGATGGCGATCGGATCGACGGGCCAGAGCATCAGCCCCTCCATCGCTCCGTGCTCGTGCTCCACCGCGTAAGACTGATCCAGGGAGCGGGTGGAGGCGAGCAGCAGCCCCAGCCACAGGGTGCCCGCCGACACATCCGCCAGCACCCCGGAGTTCGGGGTAGCGAAGCCCACCATCAGCACGATGGCGAAGGCAAACCAGAACACCCCCGAGATCCTCGAGCGCTGGCGCCACTCTGTGAGCAGCTCCTTGCCGAGCATGTGCAGCGACTGACGAAGGAGGCTCATGGCTCCACCCTGCCCTCGGACGGCATGTTCGCGGTGTCTCCCTTGTACAGGACCTTGCCGGACTCGAGCATCATCGCGTGGCTGCAGACCGCCCGCGCCACCGAGGGCAGGTGGGTGGCCATCAGCAGGGTCGCTCCGCGCTCCTGCAGCGTCTGGATCACCCCCATCAGGAGCTCCCGGCCCGCTGGATCGAGGGCGGTGAAGGGCTCGTCGAGCAGCACCAGGTCTGGATCCTTGAGCAGCATCCGGGCCAGGGACAGGCGCCGACGCATCCCCGCAGAGAACGTGCGCACCGGATCCCGCCGGGCGGGATCGAGCCCCACTCGCTCCAGCAGCGCCTCGAGCCCGGGGTGATACCCCCCGAGCCGGGCCCAGACCTGCAGGTTCTCGGTCGCCGAGAGATCGTCGTAGATGCGGGACTGATGACCCAAGACGGCGATGCGCTTGCGCAGCCGGGCCCGATGGATCCAGACGTTCTCTCCGTTGAGCAGCACCTCACCGTGGTGGGCGCGGAGCTCAGTGGAGAGGCAGCGGATCAGGGTGCTCTTTCCGGAGCCGTTGGGACCGAGCAGCATCCATGCCTCGCCCGCAGCGACCTCGAGATCCACGTGGACGAGGGCCCACCGCCTCCCGTAGCGCCGGGACACGTCTCGGATCTGCAGTCCTCTCTCCACGTCACCTCCGTCGGCCGGAGGCTAACCCGAGGAGGCCTCAGACCGACAACCCGAGACCGACGATGGCAAGCTGCACCACATAGCCCAGGCCGGTGGCCAGGGCCCCCGATCCAAGCAGGGCGCCGAGCCCGACGAACCAGGCGTGAGCGATGGAGAGGGTTGAGGTCTCGTGGATCACATCGTCCTCCGGGATAGCGAGGGCTCCTGCAGGCTGCATGCCATCTCTGGGGAGGGCCGAGGTTCAGCTTCAGAGCCCAGCTGAGCCGGCCAGCATGCCGTCATATGCGACAAAATTTCCGCACCCCAGGGGCCCACCCCCGCGCTCGCAGCGCCCCACGTTCCGCCCCGCCCGGGCTCTGCCTCTCCTGATCCCCGAGTGTACGGCGGAGGGTCGGCGCTGCTACCCTCCGGGCGCAGGGGAGGTCGGCGTGCGCTCGCTCCGGGAGTGTCTCACATCCAGCGGTCTGCTCCACGGCGCAGATCCCGGCGAGGCTGTGGCCCCCGTGGCGCTGCTGTCGTCCGTCGTCCGCCAGGGGCCCGCCTTCGATCCCCACCACACGTTCGATCTGGATCTCTTCGGGGTGGATGCGTCCCAGGCGAGCACCCTGGGCCCGGTGGTGGCCCCCCTGTGCGAGGTGGTCTACGAGGCCTTCGAGCTGTCGGGGGTCCCCATGGAGTCCCTGGGCAGCTACCGGATCGGGACCTTCGCGGCACAGCCCGATCCCCACCGCGGGGCCCGATGGCAGGGCCACGAGCCCGCCGAGATCCACGAGCGCTTTGGGCTCACCGGCCCGGTGCTCCTCCAGGGGGGGGAGGCCCGGGCGCTGGCCAGCCTACACATCGCCGGCACCGCGCTGCGGGCCCACGAGATCGATCTCGCGCTGTGCCTGGGCGAGCTCGATCCAGGGGTGGTGGCGATCCTCCTCGGCCGGCTCGAGCAGGCACGCTCCGAGGGATGGCGGATCGAGCACCAGCTCGCGTCGGCGATCGGTGGGGAGGCCCCACTCCTGGGCCACCTCGCCGCCCAGCGCGCGGGCTGCGCCCTCGAGCCGCTGCAGGCCTCGCCCAGCCCCGGGCTCCAGGGCCTCGCCGAGCGGCTCGGGGTCCGGCCCCCAGGCCCCGAGCTGCTCGAAGATCCCGGAGGCGCAGCCCTGGTGCTCTGCCCCCCCGGGGTGCGCTCCGAGCCCGCTCGCTCAGCCCCCCCCCCGGTCCTCGGCCTGTCCGCCCGCAGCGAGGGGGCCCTGCGGGCGCTGGCCCGGGCCACCTCCGAGCGCCTCTGCAGCGAGGCGGATCTCGTCAGCGTCGCCAGCGACGCAACGACCCGGCCGATCTGGGAGCACCGGCTGGCGCTGTCCACGGTCGAGGGGGTCCGCGACGTCCGCCGCAGGCTCTCGGGCTGGCTGTCCGGGGAGCCCGGCTCGGTCTACAGGGCCACCCACGGCCGGGCACGGCTGGCGCTGATCGCCCCGGCGAGGATCGATCAGGTCGAGCGTGCAGACTTCCTCTATGGCACCGAGGCCGTGTTCCGCGGGGCGCTGCAGCGCTGCGATCGGCTGCTGTCGTCGCAGCTCGGCGTCTCGCTGCTGAGCGCCATGTTCCCCCCGGCGGGGTGGCCCCCCACGGTCGGGCCTGAGCTCGAGGCTCCGCTCACCGTCGCCCTCGCCTGGTCCCTCGCCCGGCTCCTCGCGGCAAAGGGGGCCCGCCCTCACGCGATCCTGGGCCTGGGCACCGGAGAGCTGGCGGCCGGAGCGATCGCCGGCCGGCTGTCCATCGAGGAGGCGCTGGCGGCGAGCGCCGGAGGCGACGCGCCGGCGCTCGCCCCCCCCGGGGATGGCCCGGTGTGGATCTCCGGCGCCACCGCCGGCCCGGTCAAGGACACCCTCCCGCCCCGGAGCGCGATCTCAGCCCCCGAGCCGGGGCTCGAGGCGCTGGAGGCGCTGGGCTGCGACACCTTCGTCGAGCTGGCCATGCGCTCCGACGGGCCGAGCCAGGGCGACAGGACCCGGCTGTGCCCGGTGGGGACCGACGACGCCCACTTTGCCGAGTTCCTCGCGGCGCTGTGGGCGAGGGGGGTCCCGGTCACCACGGGCGCGGTGCGTCCGCCCCCGGGCCACGCGAGGCTCCCGACCTACCCCTGGGATCGGGACACCCTGCGCCCACAGGAGGCGTCCCGCCCCACACAGCCGCCCCTGGAGCGGTCCCCGACCCTGATCGCGCCGCTGTCCAGCTCTGAGAGCGAGGAGTCGCTCCTGCTGAGCCCCAGCTGCAGCGGCCCACCGCCATCGCCCGCGCTGCGGCCCTCCCGCACCGTCCCCCGGTCCCCCAACCGGGAGGAGGTCGATCCCCCCGTGCTGGACGGCGTGAGTCCAGCGGCCCTGGACCAGCCGAACCTGCCCCGGGCGAACAGGCCGACCCCACCCTCGGACACAGCGCCTCCCACGATCGAGCTCGAAGAGCTCGGGCTGCCGGTCCCCTCGGAGATCGCGGCCCCCCCCGCCTGGGCCGAGGAGCAGGCCGACACCCGCGCGACCCACGTGGAGCTCTGGCGCCCAGACCCGCTGCCCGAGCTCCTCTCCGAGCCGCCCCCGGGGACCTGGGTGATCCTCGCGGATCGGAGGGGGATCGGGGACTATGTGTCGCGCCTGCTCGAGCAGCGTGGCCAGCAGGTCTCCAAGGTGCGCCACCTGCCCGGAGCCTACAGCCGGGGCCACGCCCTGGTGATCGACGATCCAACCTCGACCTCGTCCTGGCGCAGGGTCGGGGACCTGCTGCTTCAAGGCGACGAGCCGAGGCGGGTGCTGCACCTGTGGAGCCTCGAGGACGGGTTCGAGGCGACGGGCTGGGTGGGGCTGCTGGCCCTGGCCGAGCACCTCCACCGGCGACGGATCCGGGCCCGGATCCAGCTGGTGACCCAGGGGGCCGCGACCCGCCCCTGGGGCGACGATCTCCAGGGGAGCGCGGCGCTGTGGGGCGCGGGACGGCTGCTCGCCGCCGAGCTCCCCGAGCTGTCCGGGGGGATGATCGATCTCGATCCCCACGACGAGAACCCCTCCCAGCTGCTCCGGCAGCTGCTGGCCGAGCCCGACGACGGAATCTTCGGTGGAGAGGTCGCCCTGCGGGGCAGCCAGCGCCTGCGGCGCACGATCGTGCCGTGCTCGGCGCTCCCACCCCCGCGCTGTCCACCCCTGGCCGGGGCCTGGATCCTCGCTGGCCAGCTGGACGGAGCCCTGGCCCAGCTGGCCAGGATCCTGGTGGCCAGCGGCGTGCACAAGCTGCTCCTGATCTCGTCCACGCCCCCCACCCCCGAGTCGGCGCGGGCGGTGCTGGGGCTGCGGCACCAGGGGATCGCGCCGGTGGTGCTGCAGGCGGATCTGACCCTCAACAGCGGGCGGGAGCGCCTCCGCGCCCACCTGCGCACCGATCGGGTCGCGGGGGTGGTGTTCCGGACCGGTGTGGATCCGGGCTCGTGCCGGGGTGCGGCCAGGCTGGGGGCGATCCATCGGCCCGGCCCGGTCGCGGGGTTCGCGGGGGAGCTGGCGCTGGCCACCGCGCTGGAGCGGCTGGCGGGCGGTGCGCCCCTGTGGATCTGGTCCGAGGGCAGGGCCCTAGACCCCCGGCCCGGCTCGGGGGCCGCCGCCATCACCGGAGCCAGCCTCGGGGCCTTCGCCGCAGCTCGCCTCGCCGCGGGGCACCCCACCACGGTGATCCACGCCGATCCCGCCGACACGCTGCGCAGCGGCCAGGCCCCGAGGCTGGTCGGTCGCCTTGGCCCCTCCGGGGGGATGTACGGCGTCTGGGCCCCACAGACCGGGTCAAACGGCGTGCCAGGGGCGTGACGAGCGGCTACCCTGCGGGCCAGCTCCGCGACGGCGAGAGGGAATGAATGGGCACGGAAGCGAGCGGCGAGATCCCGCCCCTCAAGAAGGCGCTGGCTGCGATCCAGAAGCTCAAGGCCAGGGTCCATGAGCTCGAGGGCGGCCCGATCGCC
This sequence comes from Deltaproteobacteria bacterium, assembly GCA_011376105.1. Lineage (GTDB taxonomy): Bacteria > Myxococcota_A > UBA796 > UBA796 > DRPG01. Next base: position 6,106 of record DRPG01000395.1, on the reverse strand, counting down.
ATCGTGGGGGCGGGGCTGCGCCTCCCGGGGGGGATCGCCTCCCTCGACGACTACTGGCGCCTGCTCGCAGACGGGATCGACGCCGTCAGGGAGGTCCCCGCGGAGCGCTGGGACGTCGAGCGCTGGTCGGATCCCGATCCAGACGCTCCAGGCAAGATGATCACCCGCGAGGGCGGCTTCCTCGACGACGTGGCCACCTTCGATCCCGACTTCTTCGGGATCTCCCCCCGGGAGGCGCTGGAGATGGATCCAGCGCAGCGGCTGCTGCTGGAGGTGGCCTGGGAGGCGCTGGAGCACGCCGGCATCGCCCCAGACGCGCTGGAGCGCTCGGCCACCGGGGTGTACGTGGGGCTCGGCCTGTCGGACTACGCCCGGCGGCACTTCCTCTCGCCGGATCCAGCCCGGATGACGGCATACTCAGGCACCGGCTCCTTCCTCTCCGTCGCCGCGGGCCGGATCGCCTACACCCTGGGCCTGACGGGCCCGGCGATGACGGTGGACACCGCGTGTAGCTCGTCCCTGGTGTCGATCCACCTCGCGGTGGACGCCCTGCGCCGTGGGGCCTGTGACACGGCCCTGGCCGGTGGCGCCAACCTGATCCTCGCGCCCGAGCCCAGCGTCTACTTCTCCAAGCTGTCCGCGCTGGCGCCCGATGGCCGCTGCAAGACGTTCTCGGCGTCCGCCGATGGGTACGGCCGGGGCGAGGGCGCGGCGATGATCGTGCTGCGTCGGCTGTCCGACGCGATCGCCGACGAAGATCCGATCCTGGCGGTGATCCGGGGCACGGCGGTGAACCAGGACGGGCGCAGCAACGGGCTCACCGCGCCGAGCGGCCGGGCCCAGGCCGCGGTGATCCGCGCCGCGCTGAGCAACGCGGGGCTGGCTCCGGGCGAGCTGTCCCTGATCGAGGCCCACGGCACCGGCACCCCGCTGGGCGATCCAGTCGAGGTCGACGCGCTCAAGGCGGTCTTTGGCAGGGGCCGGGGCGACGATCAGCCCCTGTTCCTGACCTCGGTCAAGCCCAACCTGGGCCACCTCGAGACCGCCGCCGGCGTCGCGGGGCTGCTCAAGCTGGTGCTGTGCATCCAGCGGGGCCAGATCCCACCCCACCTCCACCTCGACGTGCTGAACCCCAGGATCAAGCTCAAGGGTACGGCGCTGACCATCCCCACCAGCCTGGTCCCGTGGGAGGCGGAGATCCGGATCGGCGGCGTGAGCAGCTTTGGGCTGTCGGGCACCAACGCCCACCTGATCCTCGGCCCCGCGCCCCAGCGCGAGCTGCCGAGCGCCCAGCGGCAGCCGGTGGAGCTGATCACCGTGTCCGCCCGCAGCCCAGAGCAGCTGGCCCGGCTCGCGGGTCGCTGGGCCCCGGTGGTGGCGGGGCTGCCCCTGGCCGATGTGGCCCACACCGCCTGGGTGGGCCGGGCCCGGCTGCCCCACCGCCTGGCGGTGACCGCTCGATCCGCCAAGGAGGCCGCTGATCGTCTGGCCGCCTTCGCCGGGGGCGAGCTGCCCTCCGGCACCCAGCTCGGCACCCACACCGGCGCCTCGGGCGAGGGGGTGGTGTTCCTGTTCACCGGCCAGGGCAGCCAACAGCAGGGCATGGGGCGGCAGCTGTACGACGCCGATCCAGCGTTCCACGAGGCCCTCGATCGCACGCTGGCGGCCCTCGATCCCCTCCTGGAGCGCCCGCTCGCCGACGTGATGTGGGGCGACGACGACGCGCTGCACGACACCCGCTGGACCCAGCCGGCCCTGTTCGCCCTGGAGCTCGCCCTGGCGGAGCTGTGGCAGCGCCGGGGCCTGGTGCCCGACGCGGTGATCGGACACTCCATCGGCGAGCTGGCGGCGGCGTGTGTCGCCGGGGTGATGTCCCTGCCCGACGCTGCCCGGCTGGTGGTGGAGCGCGGCCGGCGGATGGCGGAGCTGCCCCGGGGGGGCTCGATGCTGGCGATCTTCGCCACCGAGGACGAGGTGCGGGCCGCCCTGGCCCCCCACCTGGCCGACGCCGACGTCTCGGGGATCAACAGCCCCACCGAGGTGGTGATCTCAGGCCGAACCGAGGCGGTCGAGGCGGTCGCGGCCCACTTCGAGGCCAAGCAGGTCCAGGTCCGCCGCCTCCAGGTGTCCCATGCGTTCCACAGCGTGCTGATGGAGCCCATGCTGGAGGGCTTCGAGGCCGTGGCCCGGCAGCTCGAGCTGCACCCCCCAGAGATCCCCCTGATCAGCAACCTCGACGGGCAGCCCGCGGGCACCCGGATCACCGAGGCGGGCTACTGGTCACGCCAGGTCCGGGGCGCGGTGCGCTTCGCCGATGGGCTGCAGACCCTGCTGGGCCAGGGCCACCGGCTGTTCCTCGAGCTGGGCCCCAGGCCGGTGCTCTCCGGCATGGGCCGGCGGGCCGGTGGCGATCACCAGGCCACGTTCGTCCCCTCGCTACACCCCGATCGTCCCGACACAGAGCAGATCGCCGAGGCGACCGGGGCGCTGTGGGCCCACGGCGCAGAGCTCGAGCCACCACATCCCTCAGGCCGCCGCCTGCAGCTGCCCCCGACCCCCTTCCTCGGACAGCGCCTCTGGCTCGATCCGGTGGTCGCTGCGGCCCCGGCCCCCGCCGCTCCGGTGGATCCTCAGCAGCAGAGCGTGCTGGAGCTGGTCTGGCGCTCAGTCCCCACCGAGCGCCAGACCACCGACGGCGACTGGGTGGTCCTCGGGGACGACGCGCTGGCGAGGGCGCTGGCGGCCAGAGGCGCGACGGTGCACCGCGAGTGGGTGGATCGCCCCGCCGGCGTGGTGGTCGCCCCCGCCGGCCGCGATCTGATCGATCTGGCCTGGCGGGCCGCCGAGGCCGCAAAGCGCCTGGCCGCGCTGCCGGGCAGCGGACGCCTGTGGCTGGTGGGCCACACCGCGGAGCGGCCCCAGAGCGCTGCGATGCTCGGGGTCGGTCGGGTGGTCTCGGTGGAGCACCCCGACCGCTGGGGGGGCTTTGTCGACGTGATCTTCGCCGACGCCGGCACGATCGCAGACGCGATCCTCACCGACGACGGCGAAGATCACGTCCAGCTGAGCGAAGACGGCCGTCGCGTGGCCCGCCTGGTCCAGGCCAGGCGGGCCTTCACCGACACCCCGCTGCCGATCGGCGAGGGCGCGATCTGGATCACCGGCGGGTTCGGGGCCCTGGGGCGCCAGGTGGCCCGCTGGTTCGCCGATCAGGGCGCGAGCCACCTGATCCTCTCGGGCCGCTCCGGAGCCGCCTCGGACGAGGCGGCTGCCCTGGTGGTGGAGTTGGAGCAGCGCGGGCTGATCCTCGAGGCGATCGCCGCGGACGTGTCGAAGAAGCGCGACGTCGTCCGGGTCCTCGACGGGCTCAGCGCACCCCTGGCGGGGATCGTGCACTGCGCGGGGATCAACGACGACGGCAGGCTCCAGGAGCTGACCTGGCCCCGCTTCGAGGAGGTGATGAAGGGCAAGGCGCTGGGGGCCCACAACCTCCACACGGCCACCGAGGCGATGCCGCTGGATTTCTTCGTCCTGTTCAGCTCCGCCGCCGGGGTGCTGGGCACGCCGGGGCAGGCCAACTACGCCGCCGCCAACGCCTACCTCGACGCCCTCGCCCGCTGGCGCCGAGCCCACGATCTCCCCGCCACCAGCCTGGCCTTTGGCCCCTGGCAGGGAGCGGGCATGGTCGAGGCGCTGGGGGAGGCGGTCCTCGATCGCTGGGCCCGCGAGGGGGTCCACCTGCTGGATCCAGCCGATGGGCTGGCGATCCTGGGCCAGACCGCCGCCGGGGACGCCCCCGCGGTGCTGGTCGCCCCCTTCGACTGGGCCGCGTTCCAGCGACAGCGTCCCGGCGCGACGCCCCTGGTGGATGAGCTGGTCGCGGCGGCTCCTGCCCCTCAGCCGGCTCCCCCGCCCACAGGTGGATCGCCGGTGGTCCCGCCCGATCCCCAAGAGCCCGCTGCAGAGCTCCCGACGCTGCGGGCCGAGCTGGCGGCGGCCCCCGAGGGCGCACGGCCAAAGATGATCTCCGATCACGTCCAGCAGGTGGCCAGCCACGTGCTCCGCCGGGGCCCGGATCGACGGATCGGCACCGACGAGGGCTTCTTCGACGCCGGCATGGACAGCCTGATGGCGATGGAGCTGCGGGATCTCCTGCAGGCGAGCCTGGGGGTGACGCTGACGGCCACCACCGCGTTCGACTACCCCACCGTCGAGCGGCTCACCGATCACCTCCTGCCGCTGCTGGACCTGCCGGCACCCACCGTGCAGGCGCAGGCACCCACCGCGCAGGCGCAGGCGCAGGCACCCACCGCGCAGGCGCAGGCGCAGGCACCCACCGTGCAGGCGCAGGCGCAGGCACCCACCGCGCAGGCGCAGGCGCAGGTGCAAGCACCCACCGCGCAGGCGCGGGGGGCCGAGGGCCCGGACGACACCGATCGGCACACACCGATCGCGATCGTCGGGGCGGCCTGCCGGCTCCCGGGAGGGATCGAGGATCTGGATGCGCTTTGGGCGCTGTTCCTCTCCGGTGAGGTGGCGATCACCGAGGTCCCACCCGAGCGCTGGGACGCTCAGCGCTACCGGGATCGGGGCGAGGGCACCCCGGGGCGGACGTCGAGCCTCCATGGGGGCTTCGTCGATCGGATCGAGGACTTCGATCCCCTCCACTTCCGGATCACGCCCCGGGAGGCGGCCAGCCTCGATCCCCAGCAGCGGATGTTGCTCGAGGTGGCCTGGCACGCCCTCGAGGACGCCGCTGTCTCCCCGTCCTCCCTGCGGGACACCGCGACGGGGGTCTATGTGGGGATCGGTCCGTCCGAGTACTGGCTGCGGTTCGATCCAACCTCCCCCGGGGTCGACGCCTACGCAGCCACCGGCAACGAGGCTAGCTTCGCTGCGGGCCGGATCTCCCACACCCTGGGGCTGATCGGCCCGTCGATGAGCATCGACACGGCGTGCAGCTCGTCGCTGGTGGCGATCCACCTCGCGGTGGAGGCGCTGCGATCCGGTGCATGCGACATGGCCCTGGCCGGCGGCGCCAACGCGATCGTCGGGCCCGAGCACACCCTGTGGCTGAGCCGGCTGGGCGCCCTGTCCCCCACCGGAGCCTGCCGGGCCTTCGATGCCTCCGCCGACGGGTATGTGCGCAGCGAGGGCGCAGCGATGATCGTGCTGCGTCGGCTGTCCGACGCGATCGCAGCGGGCGATCGGGTGCTGGCGGTGATCCGGGGCAGCGCCATCGATCACGACGGCGCCAGCGCGGGGCTCACTGTCCCCAGCGGCCCAGCTCAGCAGCGGGTGATCGCCGCAGCGCTCCAGGACGCAGGCGTCGAGCCCCACGAGGTGAGCCTCGTGGAGTGCCACGGCACCGGCACCCGGCTCGGTGATCCAGTCGAGGTGGCGGCGCTAAGCGCGGTGTACGCCGAGGAGCGGAGCGCGCCCCTGTTCCTCGGTGCAGCCAAGCCCAACCTGGGCCACCTCGAGGCCGCCGCGGGGATCGTGGGGCTGCTGAAGGCGGCGCTGTCGCTGCAGCACGATCAGATCCCCCCCCTGGCCCAGCTGTCGGTCCCCAACCCCGAGCTCCACGCGGCCCCGACCCTGAGGTTGCCCACCGCCGCCGAGGCCTGGCCCGGATCCGGGCCCCGGATCGCGGGAGTGAGCAGCTTTGGGCTGTCGGGCACCAACGCCCATGTGGTGCTCGAGGCGCCCCCTGCGGCTCCGCAGGTCGATCCCGCCTCCGCCGAGGCATCCCCCGCAGACGCCCCGCTGCTGATCACCGTGTCGGGACGGACCGAGGCGGGGCTGGAGGAGCAGGCCGCGGCCCTGGCTGGCCACCTCGATCAAGTCGAGGTAGCCCTCCCGGATCTAGCCCGCACCCAGAACACGGGGCGGGCCCCGCTGGCCTGGCGGGGCGCCCTGCTCGCCTCCGGCCTGGACGAAGTCCGCGAGGCCCTCGCGGCGCTGCCGATCCGGGATCGAGCGCTGGAGGATCCCCCGATCGTGTTCCTCTGCACCGGCGCGGGCCCCCAGCAGGTCGGCATGGGTCGAGCGCTGTATGCGTCCGAGCCGGTGTTCCAGGCCGCCCTGGACGAGGCCGCTGCGGCGG
>DRPG01000394.1 GCA_011376105.1 Deltaproteobacteria bacterium | reverse complement strand
GGGGCTGGGGCTGGGGCTGGGGCCCGGGTCGACAGCAGCAGTCGATCCTGCCCGTCTGTGCCGATCACCGTGACGGTCAGGCGATCGCCGGGGGAGAGGTGATCCCGCATCGAGGGATCCTCGAGATCCACCAGGACCCCCTCGATCTCCTGGATCCGGACCCGGAGCTCGGACCCTGTGGCGATGATCTCCCCCACGCCCCGGTGCCCGACGGGCACGGCCGGGCTCGTTCCGGGCTCGGGGGCCCCCGCTCTTCCCTGGAGCCCCGCGCTTCTCTGGAGCCCCGCGCTTCTCTGGAGCCCTCCTTGGAGCGCCACCAGCTCGAGGGCTCGCCAGCGGGCCGCACCGACGAGGCCCCCGCTGGGGGCTGCGCCGATGTTCTCGAAGATCCCAACCTTCTGCGCGCGGGCATCGATCTGGATCGACTGCTGCAGGGCGCCGTGCCCCGCCACCCGGAAGTGCACTGGCTGGAGCTCCCAGCGCGAGGGCTCGCCCCGGAGGGGCACCACCTCGAGCACGCCCGTGAGCTGGTGGTGGCCGGAGACCCCGGGGCAAAGCATCAGCGCCAGCACCTCGGCCTCCCCCGGGCCCAGGGCGCTCGACAGCGAGATCGCCGAGGTGCCCTCGGTGGCGGAGGTGGTGCAGGTGAGGGTGGCTGCGCGGATCGCCCGCTGGCCCTCGTTGGAGAGGCGCAGCCGCAGCAGGCACTGCGCCCCCGCGCGGAAGTCGGTGACGGTGTGTTCATCGAGCCACAGCCCCACGATCCGATCCTGGGGGAGGGGGGGCAGCTCGGACGCGAGCCGGGCGTGGGTGGGTTCGCTGATCTGGAGCTCGGCCCGCAGCGTGGCCAGCTCGGCGACGGCCCAGGCTTCGGTGCGGTGGCCCAGGGTGTGCAGGGCGGCGGTGTACTCTGCGACCTTCGCCGGATCTTCCTGGGGCTGGGGGGTGCCACAGCTGGGGCAGAACCGGGCTGTGTCAGGAAGCTGCGATCCACACCCTACACATCCCATACAACCCCCGGAGACCTCATGTCGTTAACGGGCCCGGGCCACCGGAACACCTCGAATAGACCAAAATCTGTCCAGATCTGTTCCCCGCCGTCACCGTCGGAGCGCATAGAGCACGGATGATGCCCACACCACGGACCTCCGCACACAAAATGATCTCGAATCCTTGACAGAGTTTGGGCAGCGGATGATGCTTTGGTAGAACGCCGAAGGGTGCGAAGGGTGAATGGTCACCCTAGGGAGTCCACATGCGGTATCTCAATGTAGAGCATCGCTGTATCGATCGCGCGCCGCGGGCTGCGGTGGGCATGGGTGGGGCGGATCCCGCCCGGTGGGGGCACTTGGCGTAACCCGGCGTTCATAGCCGTTACTCCAAACCCCCTCGGGCCTCGCCCCAGGGGGTTTTGTCGTCGGGGGCCCTGAGTGGATCCAGAGGATCCACCACGGAGGGGTCTCCCCGTGGCTTGCACTCCCCCGAGCTGGGTGTGGCTGCACTCTTCCGAGCTGGGTGTGTGTGGCTGCGTCCCCTCCCTGTCCCCTGCGCCCCTCGCTGTGCTCAGAACCAACGAACCACATAGCCCCCGAGAAGATCATCTCTCCGCTCAAGCATCACCTCAAGGTCTCCGAGCCTGCAGCCGACATGGCCGCAGAGGAGCAGGGGTGTGCGATCCGAGCGAAAGGCACGGATCGGGGCACCGGCCCGGAGGCCACCACGCGGTGAGACACACCAAGTCACCACGTGAGGCCCCGGGCTCCCAAGCGGACCCCGGGGCTTTTTCGTAGGCCCCCACAGGACGCAACCGACGGCGAGTCGGGATGGGGTCGTTTATCTGAAAAACAAGCTTATAACTTATTTTTTAAAAAATTTATCCTGGACAAAATCCGCCGAACGGATACCTTGAGGACAGAACAGACAGAGAGAGGCGCTCTAGAGAACATCCCGCCGGGAGCGGGGGGGACAGAGCGCACGATGGCCGGCCCGGCTGGTTCTACAGGGCACCGACGATCTGATCTATTGCACCGTCTCTCATCGCAGAGGCGTCCTGCGCCCGAAGTTCAAGTGGATGAACGCCCGACTACGGATCGGGAGGGTGGGGGTTCGAGTCCCTCCGGGCGTGCTCCTTGACATCGTGAAGATGAATGGTCGAAGGGGGTCTCTCCAGACCCTCACCTGCACCCGGGGCGCGAGTGGATTGCGCGCTGGTTTCCGAAACCAGAGGTTCCAGGTTCGAGCCCTGGCGGGTGCACTGTGTTGGGTGAAGCTGAAGTGGAACAGCGCCGCACTGTGAATGCGGAGGTTGCCGGTTCGATCCCGGTCATCCAACCCATGGCCCCTCGGTCCAGCTGGAAGTGGACGCCTGGCTGTCGCCCAGGAGATCACGGGTTCGAGTCCCGTAGGGGTCGCTTCATGGACGCCGCCTCGGAGCCCACTCCGGGCTCGGAGCGTTGGCCTGCGCTTGCCACCGAACCAGGCGCGGCTCAGCCAGCCGAAGGGCGGCGGCGTCCCAATTTACCTCCTACCTCGGTAGCTCAAGCAGAGCGCCCGGCTCTTCACCGGGGGGTGTGGGATCATGTCCTGCCCGAGGTTCTCGATCGCCCAGCGCCGTCGTGCACACAAGCGTAGCTCAATGGTAGAGCACCACATCTCTTATGTGATAGATTCGGTTCGATTCCGAACGTTCAACCCGAGAGGGTAGCTGCACGGCAACTCGGGCGATCGTCCCATGGGTGCGTAGCTCATCAGGGATGGATCTCGATCCACCCTGCAAACTTGAGAGGGCGTATTTCAACGGTAGAATCCTGGGTGGCCATCCCGGAGGTGCGGGTTCGATTCCCGCCGCCCTCTCTCCACAGACAGTCAGCTGCTGGCTGCTTTGTCTGTGCCCTCGAAGCTCAACTGGCCGGAGCACCCGCCTCGTAAGCGGGAGGTACCGAGTTCAAGCCTCGGCGAGGGCCCTCGTCGCTCTGCCCCCGAAGTTCAAGAGGGAGAACGCCCGCGTGGTATGCGGGAGGTTACCGGTTCGATCCCGGTCGGGGGCTCCCGCAGACATAGCTCAAGGGTAGAGTGCTGGGTTCCCATCCCGGTGGTGCGGGTTCGATCCCCGCTGTCTGCTTCCTGGAGGTGGACGCTGTGAAGCACGGATGCAGAGTTTCATCCCGCGGGGACGCCGCTGCAAAGCCAGGCGTGACGGCTCGGAGAGACGAGCACACGGGCCCGCATGTACCAAGGGGGCGAACCTCCCTGGCGTGGAGGTTGAGGTCGGTTCGATCCCGACCGGGTCCACTCGCCAACGACGGCGCGCCCAGGCAGGCCGGCAGGGTTGCAAACCCCGCTGTTGTCGGTTCGATTCCGACCGTCGTCTCTCCTCGAGCCCTCCGTGAGCTCGATCCCGGGGTGGGTACAGGGTACGGCTGATCCTTGCACGATCGGCCCGCCGAGTTCGAGTCTCGGTCACTCCATCTGTGTCTACAGGCGCACCTGTGTCCACAGGGCGCACCTGTGTCTACAGGCGCACCTGTGTCTACAGGCGCACCTGTGTCCACAGGGCGCGCCCGTGGGGGGGCATGTTCCAAGGGGGCGATCGGGCCTCGCACGCTCGATGGGGTGGGTTCGATTCCCATCCTCTCCACACCCTCCGGCGAGGGTCCGTTGGATGGAGGCCAGCATCACACGCTGGTCGGAGTGGGTTCGATTCCCACCTCGCCGACTCGGGCGGCTGGATCGTTTTGGTCCCCTCCCTGCTGCTGAATGCAAAGGGTCGCGCAATCAGGTTCTCGACCTGGGCCTAGC
>DRPG01000393.1 GCA_011376105.1 Deltaproteobacteria bacterium | reverse complement strand
TCGCCCGTGGAGGCAGGGCCCGGGGTGGGATCGGCGGGGGCGCCGGTGGGCTCGGGGGGCAGGTGGTCTGCGGTGAGGGCTGCACGCACGCTGCCTGCGCGGGGGGCCGGCCGCAGGAGCAGCCGGATCGACTGCTCCGCGCCGTCGTTGAGCTCGATGACGTCTCCGGGACGGACCGGCGCCCACCGCTCGATGGTGCGGTTGGGGCGCACGCGCTCGCCGCTGCGACGCACCACCGCCAGGGCGTCGCCCTGATCCAGGGCCTGGATCCGCAGGTGGCCGCCGAGGCGGCGGATCCGCGCCGCCCGCCGGCTGACGAAGGCGTCGCGCTGGGTCACGATCAGATCGTTGTGCTCGCTGTCGCTGCCGTGGCTGGGGCCCCGGCCCAGGCGGAGATCCCGCTGTGCGGTGGGCACCACCAGCGTCTCTCCGTCGCGATCCCCGCCCTCGATCATCAGCTCCAGCGCCATTGGATCGGTGACCTCGTCCACCGAGACGCGGTTCCGGCGCCCGGCGACCACCGTGTACAGCCGCATGGGGTGGGCGGAGATCGGCAGCTCCACCAGGCGGTTCTGCAGGCGCTGGCTGACCTCCTCCTCGAAGCTGGGATCCTCCACCAGGGCCGAGACGACGCCGAGGCTGCCCTCGCCTCCACCCACGGTGATCGTGACCTCGACCTCTGAGGGCAGGTGGCTCGCGCCACGGCGACCCCGGGTGCGGAGTGACACGATGCCATCGACCACCTGACGGATCAGGTTGTCGCCGGTCATCTCGTTGGCACCACCGGTGAATGTACGGACCAGGAAGTCGGTCCAGCTGGTCGACATCCCCCTCCCCCCTGGCTGAGGTACGCGTGTTCTTTTTTCGTATTTCGATCTGTGGGTGGTTGTCAGCTACCATCCCTCGTTGATCTGGTAAAGGTTCGCCCCCGGGGTCGCGTCTCCCGGGGCCCGATCGCCGAGGTCCGCCGCCCACACGATGCGGGAAGAGCTCGCGCCGTGATGCGGAGAGCGCTCGCGCTGTGGGTTGGATCATCGCGGCCCCCCCCTCACCCTGCCAGCTACCCGGGCTCGTGGGTGTCATGGTCCGTCAACCCGCGGATCGGGCGGGGCTACTCGCTCCAGCCGCCCTGATCCTGTAGGACGGCGTGGATCTCTGCTGTGCTCGTGGCGGCCCGCAGCGCCTCGAGGGCGGGCCCCCGGGTGGCCCGGGCCAGGCGATCGATCAGGCTCACCTGCAGCCCTCGCTGATCCGAGGCCGCGATCACCACGATCACCACGTCGACCCGTGCACCCCCGGGGAAGGCCACCGGGGACGCGAGCTGGAACAGCCCGATCCGGGGCTCGACCTGGGCGATCACCCCCGACACCGCGATCCCCTCGGGCAGGCCCGTGGTCTGGGCCTGCTCCCGCTCCCACAGCGAGGCCTCCAGCTCGGAGGCGGGCAGATCCAGCTCGTCCGACAGCGCCCGGGCGATGGAGCTGAACAGATCGGAGCGACGGCTGGCCTGCAGGCCGGCCACGATCAGGGCGTCGGCGAGGTGGGCCAGGGTCACCTCGTCGTGATCTTCGCCGGGGGGACGGACCCAGGCGTGCACCGCGTGGCGGGGTGCCTTGAGCTTTAGCACCGAGCACTGAGCCGCCAGGGCCAGGACGTTGGTTGGATCCCCGAGGAACAGGTTGCGCCACGTGTGCTCGGGGCCCGCCTCGATCAGCAGCAGATCATAGCCTGCGCTGGCCTCCGCGATGGCCTCGGTGGGATCCGCGGCGCGCAGGATCTCGCTCGAGACCGGCATCCCACACATGGACGCCAGCTGCTCGTGGTACCCGGCGAGCTGCTCGGCCTCGTCTTCGTCCTGTGCGACGCCGATCACGGTGATCTCGCCGTCGTGCTGGCAGCGGCACAGCTGGATCGCGACATGCATCAGCAGCGAGTCGTAGGGCCCGGGGGTGGCATAGACCAGCAGCCGGGGGAAGTCATCGCGGGGATCACCGTCGAAGGCTCCGCCCCGATCGAGGAACACCGCCAGATCACAGACGGCGTTGTCGGTCCACCAGGCCATGGGGTGGCGCAGCAGCCACCTGAGCTCCCCCTGCTGGGGCCACTCCATCACGACCCAGTCGGCGCGGACGCCGATCACGTGATCCTGGAGGGCGGACTTGGCGTTGTGGGTGACGATGTCGAGGAAGTCGACGTCGAGGTGCAGCGCCTCCCCGTACCCCCGGCTCTCCTCGGCGAGGTTGGCGGTCTGCCGATCGAGCTTGAGGTGGGCCCCCAGCGCGGTCTGATCCGGGACCTCCTCGAGGCGGAGGATGTCGAGCTTGCCCTCGTCGAGGAACGAGGCCGCCAGCCAGACCAGGCGCTCCGGCGCGGGCTCGTCTCCAAACACCGGGACCACCAGCCGGGCGCCGACGCCATGGACCTCGTCCCGGCCCACCTCGCCGGCCTCGTCATGGGTCTGGGCGGCGGCGACGAGGGGCTCGCCGATGACGTGGTGCAGCAGGCTCCTGCGCTGGATCCGGCCCCGGATGTAGTAGAAGTACCAGGCGGATCCTACGGTGACCGCGAGGAACGCGGCCTGCAGCGCCCGGTGACCCAGGCCATACAGCAGCCAGATCCCGCCGAGGATCCCCACCAGCTGCACCAGCGGATAGCCCGGGGCGAGGAAGGTGGGGCGGTACCAGCGCGCACCGCTCTCCCGGAGCAGCAGGACCCCGAGGTTGACGATGCAGAAGATGAAGATCTGCAGCGCGCTGGCGAGCTTAGCCAGCTCGTAGACCGGCAGGGTGGTCACCAGCACCAGCAAGACAGCCCCGGTGAGCGCGATCGAGAGGGTGGGGGAGCCAAAGCGCTGGCTGACCCGCTGCAGCGCTGCGGGCAGCAGGCCGTCCCGCGACATCGCGAACGGGAACCGCGAAGAAGACAGGATCCCGGCGTTGCACATCGACACCAGGCCCAGGATCGCGACGATCGCGAACACCTGACCCCCGAGGGGACCAAACACCACCCCCGCGACGGTCGCGATCGGGGTGACGTCGTGGGCAGCCTGCAGCTGGGCGAGGGGGACGTTGGCGGTGACCACCCAGGAGACCAACGCATAGAGGACCATCACCGTGAGCTGTGCGGTGAGCATGCCCATCGGCAGGGTCCGGGCTGGATCCCGGACCTCCTCCGCCACGCTGCAGATCTTGGTCACGCCCGCATACGAGACGAACACCAGCCCCGCTCCGGTGATCACGCCCTCAGAGCCGTGGGGGAACGCCGGGGTCAGCAGCTCGGGCCGCGCGGTACCCGCTCCGAACACCGACAAGATCAGCAGGGCGCAGATGGTGCCCACCACGATGGCGATCTGCACCAGGGTGGCCTTGCCCACGCCCACGACGTTGAGCAGCAGCAGCGCGATCAGGACCGCCACGGCCACCGCGGTGGTGGGGGAGTCGGGGGCGAACAGCACGAGGTAGCTGCCCAGACCCTTTGTGGCGAAGGCGGTCTTGGCGATCAGGGCCGCCCAGGTGCCCAGGCCGGCGATGGTGCCCATCCACGGGCCCATGCTGCGCTCGATGTAGACGTAGGTCCCCCCCGCGACGGGCATCGCGGTGGCCATCTCGGCCTTCGACAGCACCGCCGGCAGCACCAGCAGCCCCGCCAGCAGGTAGGAGAACATCACCCAGGGCCCCGCCTCCTCTGCGGCGATCCCGGGCAGCACGAAGATGCCCGAGCCGAGCATCGCGCCGACGGCGATCGAGAAGACAGAGGGGAGGCCGAGCCTTCGCTTCAGCTGCTTTCCTTCGGACAGATCGACTCCAGATCGAGTAGAGAGCCTATCCGGCTTCCCCCCGGGGATCGCCCCGCCCGGCGCCTGGAGCCCCCGGGACAGCGATCCTGACCGCCCGCGGCAGCGATCGACCCTGCTCGACGACCGCTGGCCCGGCCCGATAGGCTCTCCTGTGCCCAGCTCCTCCCAACACGACTCCAGGCTGAGGCTGCTCGCTCCCCTGGGACACGGCGGCATGTCGGACGTGTGGCTGGGATCGTTGCGGGGCCCCGCGGGCTTCGAGAAGCTGGTCGCGATCAAGCAGCTGCGCTTCGTCCGGAGCGAGGTCTACGACCGGGGGGGCGCGTTCTTGCGGGAGGCCCGGCTCTCAGCGCTGCTCAACCACCCCAACGTGGTTCAGACCTTCGAGATCCTCGCCCAGGGCGGCGACTACCGGATCGTGATGGAGCTCCTCGAGGGGCAGCCGCTCAACCGGATCCTCCGGAAGTTCCCGGGGGAGCTGTCGCTGCCCCAGCTGATCTATGTCGTGGTCGACGCGCTCGCGGGCCTGCACTACGCCCACGAGCTGGCCGACGCCAAGGGCCGGCCCCTGGGGGTGGTCCACCGCGACGTGTCCCCCCACAACCTCTTCGTCACCTACCAGGGCGGCGTGAAGGTGCTCGACTTCGGCATCGCAGCGTTTGGTCAGGGGGGGGAGCCCACAGGGGAGCATCTGGTCAAGGGCAAGATCGCCTACATGGCGCCGGAGCAGGCCGCCGGCACCGGCACCGATCGCCGCGCCGATGTGTTCGCCATGGGGGTCGTGCTGTATGAGATCCTCGCCGGGCACCCGATGTGGAGCGAGGCCACCCCCCAGGTCTACGCCGAGCTGATCGCAGGCCAGCTGCCCTCGATCGACGAGGCCGCGCCCGACACCCCCGAGGAGCTGCGGGCGATCTGCACCCGCGCCCTGGCCCGGGATCGGGAGAAGCGCTTCCCGACCGCCGCGGCGATGCGGGCCGCCCTCGATCGCTGGCTCAGCCGGCACCGTCCCGATCCCCAGACCCTAGGAGATCGCCTGGCTGAGCTGTTCGCCACCGAGCGGGAGCGGATCCGCACCATCGTCGCCCACAGCCTGGCCACCGACGATCAGACCGACGAGACCGATCTGTACGCCCCGATCCTCGCCAGCCAGCGCCCGGATCCAGGGCTGCCGGAGCTGGTGGAGCCCGCGATCCCCGAGCGGCGCACGGCCCTGTGGCTGGTGCCCCTCACCGGCGTGGTCGGGGTGGTGTTGGCGCTCGGGGTGGTGGGGGCGCTGGGGGCGGCGGGGGCGCTGTGGTGGGCGCGGTACGATCTCGCCGCCTGGATGCAGCGAGGGCCGGCTCCGGAGGCGCCGGGCCCCGGAGGCTGCCCCCCACAGCCCCCCGAGGTCGAGCTGTCGGGCAACATCGACAGCGACGCGTCCCTGTCCTGCCTCCAGCGCTACCGCCTGTCGGGGATCGTCCGGGTCGAGGAAGGGAACACCCTCACCGTGGCGCCGGGCGTGGTGATCCGGGGCGACACCGGCAGCGCCCTGGTGATCGAGCCCGGCGCCCGGCTCGTGGCCGACGGCACCCCCGAGGCTCCGATCGAGCTCACCAGCGCCGCTGAGGAGCCCGGCCCGGGGGACTGGGGCGGGGTGGTGATCCTGGGCCGCGCTCCGACCAACCTCGAGGAGCCACGGTTCAAGGGGCTGTCCCCCGGGGGCGATCTGTACGGAGGCGATCAGCCCGACGACGACTCGGGGGTGCTGCGGTACGTGCGGATCGCCTACGCCGGCCGGGTGCTCGCGCCCAACAACGAGACCAACGGCCTGTCCCTGGCGGGGGTGGGTCGGGGCACGGTGATCGATCATGTCGAGGTCTTGTCCGGCGCCGACGACTGCTTCGAGTGGTTCGGGGGCACGGTCGATGGCGCCCACCTGGTGTGCGTCGAGCCCGGAGACGATGGCTTCGACATCGAGTACGGCTACCAGGGCACCCTGTCGTCCCTGGTGCTGGTGGATCGGAGCGTCGGAGGCGAAGATCAACACGGGATCGAGGTCGACAACGACTCCCGGGGCCACGACGCCGAGCCCCGGACCGCTCCGGTGATCCAGGGCGCGACCCTGTGCGCGCTAGAGCCCCACGAAGGCTATGGGCTGCTGGTCCGGCGCGGTGCAGAGGGCAGCTACCAGGACGTGTGGGTCGATGGGTTCGCTGCGGCCCTCGATGTGCAGGATCATGGTGGGCTCACGGTGGGGGCCCTGGTCGTGTCCCCGGGCACGCCCCACGTCCCGATCGAGGACCGGCCCGCCGACGAGCTGGGCCCCCGGGCCGACGACGACGGCGGGCTGGACGAGCGCACCCTGATCCAGGCGGGCGAGATGAACGCCCGCTGTGCGATCCCCCCCATCGGCCGGATCGGAGGGCTGCAGGACACCGATCGCTGGGACGAAGGCTGGGTGCGCTGGGGGCCCGGCGCCCCCCGGTAGCCGCTGCCCGGTGGCCGTGGTGCTGGCTGGGCCGTGGCCGGGTGGCTCCCATGTGGCGTGGTTGTGTTTGGCGCGGCCTGGCCTGGCCTGGCCTGGCCTGGCCTGGCCTGGGCTCTGGGTGGCCCATGTCTCCGTGGGTGTCCTTGGGGGCAGCTCGACCCGAGTCGGTCCGGTTCGGGCTAAAGTCTGCCATGCCGGGGACGAAGGTCCAGGGTTGAGGAGGATCCATGCCACAGCTGCCCGAGGACGATCGCGAGGAGATCCTCTCCACCTGCCACCGTGCGCTGCCCATCGCCGGGTCCCTAAGCGACCTGTTCTATGGTCGGTTGTTCTCGTTGTGTCCGGAATATCGCTCGTTATTCCCGGAAGATCCCAAGGAGCGCCTCCAGCACCTGGTCGCACAGCTGTCCCGGGCCCAGGCCGCGGTCGAGGCCGGGACGCCCTTCGCCCTGGACACGGTGAGCGCCTGTGTACAGACCCCCAGGCCCCAGGCGATCCGGAGGGACGCCGACGAGTCGCTGCTGTGGGCCCTCGAGCAGATCCTGGGCTCGGGCTTTGGCGCCGGAGGGCAGGCCGCGTTCTCGCAGCTGCTCTCAGATCCTGACGCCTCCGCCGCCTCCGACGCCTCCTCCGACGCCGCCGCCTCCGCCGCCTCCTCCTCCTCCGACGCCGACGCCCGGAGACACTCCATGGAGGCAACCCTGCGCACGGGGTAGCGCACCGGGATCTCCTCGGCGGGTGCTCCTGGAGGGAGCCGATCCGCTGGACCTCGCCGGGTCCGTGGACGGTGACCGGCGGGCGACCGGCGGGGTGACGCCCGGGAGGGGGAGAGGGGGATATGGATCGCGGGGATCCGACCCGGCGCGCGGCCCTACTCGAGGCTCAGCAGGGCCACGTCGAACACCAGCATGCCGGGGGGGCGTCCGGGCTTGCCTTCGTAGGCGAGATCTTCGGGGATCCAGAAGCGGAAGGTGTCTCCGACGGACATCAGCTGGAGCCCCTCGGCCCAGCCCTCGATCACCTGGTTCAGCCGCAGGCTGACGGGGGCGCCCCGATCCCAGGAGCTGTCGAACTGGGTCCCGTCGGTGGTCCAGCCTGCATAGTGCACCGTCACCTGGCTGTTTGGCCCCGGCTGGCCCCCGGGGGCCGGCGCACGCTCCAGCACCCGCCAGGCCAGCCCGCTGTCCGAGCGCTGGGCGGAGGCTGGGGGGGCGGCGACGTCGACGGGCATCGGTCGCTGGGGCTCTGAGATCCCGAGCAGGCTCACCTCGAAGATCAGCAGGCCCCAGGGAGCGCCTGCTCGGCCCTTGTAGGCGAGATCTTCGGGGATCCAGAAGCGGAAGGTGTCTCCGACGGACATCAGCTGGAGCCCCTCGGTCCAGCCCTCGATCACCTGGTTCAGGCCGAAGGTGGCGGGGACGCCCCGCTGCAGCGAGGAGTCGAACAGCCTCCCGTCGGTGGTCCAGCCCGTGTAGTGCACCGTCACCTTGGCGGCCTCGCTGGGGGTGGGACCTCCGGGGCCCCGCTCGACCACGGTCCAGGCCAGCCCGCTGCTCGAGCGCTGGGCGTCTTCGGGGGGGGAGACCCCGATCCCGGGGGCGACCTCGGTGAGCGGTGCGCTCGTGGCTGCAGCCGGCCCGACCCCGCCTGGGTCGGCCGCCGGGGGGGAGGAGGCCTCGAGCCTCAAGGCGTCGGGCAGTGCCTGCTTTCCCCCGCACGCGGCGACGATGAGCGACAGGACGAGCGGCGCCACACAACCTCCAGGGACGGCTTCAAGCTACCCGGGGCTGCGGCCCGGGGCACGGAGCTTCCGTGGAGGGGGCAGCTCCCTTGAAGGACCCCGTCGGTCGTATCGACGCCCGTCCCCTGGGGGCTCCCCTCTCCTCCGGGTGCGAACTGTGGCCCATTGGATCGGCACAGCGGGTACAATCCCCCGATGTGAGGAGACCCCCCATGCGCTTTGTCCTGACCATCGGCCTACCCCTCGGGGTGTGGTTGCCGATGTCGTGCAGCAACGATGTGGAGCTCGGAAAGACACCCAACCTGCAGCCCGCGGCGACCATCCAGTCCCCCGCGGATCAGGCCGTGTTCACCGATGTCGACACCATCGACTTCGTCGGCTTCATCGCCGATGGAGACGGGCTGGACGACATCCAGAACTGGTCTTTCACCTCGGATCTCGACGGGATCCTCGCCGAGGGCAACGACGTGTCGTCCGACGGCACGGTCCGGGTCAGCGACGTGCTCTCGCTGGGGATCCATGCGATCACCCTCGCGGTGGTTGACACCGAGGGGGCTGAGAGCCTCGACGCGATCACCGTGGTGATCGAGCCAGCTGCTCAGCTGCCCGTCGCTGAGATCGTCGAGCCTCAGAACAACGCCTTGTTCGAGCTCGACGAGGAGGTGGAGCTCGTCGGCAGCGCCTGGGATCCAAACCAGGATCCCGACACCCTGAGCGTCGAGTGGGTGGTCGAGGAGGTCACCTCGGGCGCGTCTGAGGTGTTGTTCACGGGCCCCCCCACCGCCGCAGGTGTCACCACCACCACCTGGACCCCCGACGCCGTCGGAGCGTACACGATCGGGCTGTCGGCCTACGACAGCGACGGCAACGAGGATCTGGCTGAGATCCTGGTCAACGTCTCGAGCGCGCTCGACGAGGATCTCGATCTGGACGGGTTCTCCCCCAACCAGGGCGACTGCGACGACACCAACCCCGAGGCCTACCCCGGCGCTCCGGAGCTGTGTGGCAACGGCGTCGACGACGACTGCAACCTCGTGGTCGACGACAAGGACGACGATCAGGACAACCACATCGATCTCGCCTGTGAGGCCACCTACCCGGGGGCCGGGCCCGCAGACGACTGTGACGACACCAACGCCAGCGTGTACCCTGGGGCCCCGGAGGCGCTCGACGGGCTCGACAACGACTGCGACGCCGACATCGACGAGGGCACCGAGGCCTGGGACGCCGACGGCGACTGTGTCTGTGAGGTTGGGCCCTGCACCGGCTCGGACAACGCGTCGTGCTACGGCAACCTGACCGACGGCGACTGCGACGACAGCGACGGAGCCAACTACCCGGGCAACGCCGAGATCTGCGACGGGCGCGACAACGACTGCGACGGCGCCGTCGACAACGGCCTCGTCTTCCTCGATCACTGGCCCGACGTCGACGGTGATGGCTACGGCAGCGCCGCGGCCCTGCCGATCAACACCTGCAGCGGCCCCCCGGCGAACCATGTCACCAACAACGGAGACTGCAACGACGGCGACAGCAGCATCCACCCCGGCGTCACCGAGATCGAGTGTGACGGGGTGGACAACGACTGCGATCCGGCGACCTCGGACGGCCCCGACAACGACGGGGATGGCTCGCCCACCTGCCTCGACTGCGACGACAACGACGCCAACAACTACCCGGGCAACGCCGAGGTCTGCGACGGCGCCGACAATGACTGCTCGGGGGTCGCGGACAACGGGCTCACCTTCCAGCCCCACTGGCCCGACGTCGACGGCGACGGCTACGGCGATCCGGCC
Source organism: Deltaproteobacteria bacterium (assembly GCA_011376105.1). Lineage (GTDB taxonomy): Bacteria > Myxococcota_A > UBA796 > UBA796 > DRPG01. Next base: position 7,789 of record DRPG01000393.1, on the reverse strand, counting down.
GGTGCCGAGGTCTACACCTGTGGCGGTCCCCCCGCGGGCTACGCAGCCGACGACACCGACTGCGACGACAACAACGTCGACATCCACCCTGGGCAGGCCGAGATCGAGTGCGACGGGCTGGAGAACGACTGTGACGGGGCGACCCCCGACGCACCTGACAACGACGGGGACGGGGTTCCGGTCTGTACCGACTGCGACGATAGCGACATGCTGAACTTCCCGGGCAACGGGGAGCTGTGCGATGGAGCTGACAACGACTGCGACGGCCTCGTCGACAACGGGATCGCCTTCTTTGACTACTGGCCCGACATCGACGGAGACAACCACGGTGATCCGGCCGGAGCCCCGATCAACACCTGTGCCGTGCCCCCGGCCAACTACGCGCCGGTCGGGGACGACTGCGACGACTCCGACGCGGCCAACTACCCGGGCAACGCCGAGGTCTGCGATGGGGCCGACAACGACTGCGACGGCGCCGTCGACGACGGGCTGATCTTCCTCGACTGGTGGCCCGACACCGACAACGACGGCTACGGCAACGCCGCGGCCCTGCCGGTCAACACCTGCGACGGCCCCCCCGCGGCGATCTATGTGGGCAACGACGGCGACTGCGACGACAGCAACGCAGCCGTCAACCCACTGGCGATCGAGATCACCTGCGATGGGCTGGACAATGACTGCCTGCCGGCCACCGACGACACCCCCGACAACGACGCGGACGGCGTCTCGATCTGCCTCGACTGCGACGACGGCGACAGCTCCAACTACCCGGGCAACGCTGAGGTCTGCGATGGGGCCGACAACGACTGCGACGGCGCCGTCGACAACGGGCTCGTCTTCACCGACTACTGGCCCGACGGCGACGGCGACGGCTACGGTGACGGGGGCCTGTCCCCGGCCAACACCTGCGATGGGCCCCCCGCGAACCATGTGGCGGACAACACCGACTGCAACGACGCCAACAGCGACGTCAACCCCGGGGTCCCGGAGACCACCTGCGACGGGATCGACAACGACTGCAACGCCTCGAGCCTCGACGCGCCCGACAACGACGGGGATGGCTCGTCCGTCTGTTTTGACTGCGACGACAACGACCCGGCCAACTCGCCGCTGCAGCCCGAGCTGTGTGACGGGCTCGACAACAACTGCAACTTCATCGCCGACGACGGGCTGCCCTTCGTCGACTACTGGCCCGACGGCGACGGCGACGGCGAGGGCAACTCGCTGGTGCTGCCCTTAAGCGCCTGCGACGGCCCCCCCGCGAGCTATGTCGCAAACAACGACGACTGCGACGACAGCGACGCCAACAACTACCTGAGCAACGTCGAGATCTGCGATGGGGCCGACAACGACTGCGACGGCGCCGTCGACGACGGGCTGGTGTTCACCAGCTACTGGCCCGACAACGACTCCGATGGCTTCGGAGCCTCCACCGTGAGCCCGACCAGCACCTGCGATGGGCCCCCCGCCCCCGGCTGGCTGCCGGACGACAGCGACTGTGACGACGGGACGGCCTTGATCAACCCGCTGGCGCTGGAGCTGGTGGCCGACGGGATCGACCAGGACTGCGACGGTTACGACAGCTGCTACCTCGACGGTGACGGTGACGGTGTCGGGATCGTCACCGTGATCGGGGGCACCACCCTGACCTGCAGCGGCCCCGGTGAGTCGACGCTGTCGACCGACTGCGACGACGCCGACGCGGCCAACTACCCGGGCAACATCGAGCTGTGCGATGGCTCCGACAACGACTGCGACGGGCAGATCGACGAGACCAGCGTGTTCGCCGACTACTGGCCCGACGCCGACGGAGACGGCTATGGCGACGGGGGGCAGCCTCCGGTCAACAACTGCACCGGGGCCCCGGTGGGCTACGCCGACAACCCCGACGACTGCGACGACACCCTGGCCAACGTCAACCCCGGCCAGCTCGAGCTGAGCTGCGACGGGCTCGACAACGACTGTGACGTCGCCACCCTCGACGCGCCCGATCTCGACGGCGACGGGGTCTCGGTCTGCCTCGACTGCGACGACTCCGACGCGGCCAACTACCCGGGCAACGCCGAGGTCTGCGATGGGGCCGACAACGACTGCGACGGCGCCGTCGACAACGGGCTCGTCTTCGTCGACTACTGGCCCGACGCGGATCTCGACGGCTGGGGCAACCCGCTGGGGATCCCCCAGTCCACCTGCGATGCCCCCCCCTCCGGGTGGGTCCCCAACGACGCGGACTGCGACGACGCAGACAGCACCCTGAACCAGGACGACATCGATCTGGACGGGTTCTCCACCTGTGACGGTGACTGCGTCGACGTCCTCAGCTTTGTCTACCCCGGCGCCCCCGACAGCCCCGACAGCAACCACCGCGATCAGAACTGCGACGGGATCGACGGGACGATCTCCGCCGCTGCGTTCGTCTCCACCACCGGCAGCAACGTCAGCAACCTGGTGTGCTCGATGAACAACCCGTGCCTCACGATCGACTACGCCCAGAGCGTGGCGACAGGCCTCGGGCTGGCGGAGGTCTACGTGCAGGCCGGGACCTACCCCGGCGGGATCCTGCTCGCAGACGGGATCACCGTCTTCGGCGGCTACGACGCGTCCTGGGTCCGCGACGCCAACACCCTGGCGCAGCACAACGTCACCGTGACCGGTGGCTATGTGGCGGTGGATGGGCAGTACGAGACGGTGCGGGCCCGTGGGGTGGCCGCCGGGCTGATCGATCTGCAGATCAACGGGCCGAACGCAGCGGGCAACGTGGGCCGTGACGGTCGCTCGAGCTACGCCATCCACGCCTCCGGCGGCAGCGATCTGCAGCTGGCGCGCGTGGTGATCAACCAGGGCAACGGCAGCGCCGGGCTGCCCGGCGGCGACGGCAGCACCGCGAGCCAGATCCCCGCGGCGACGGCGTCGGGGGGCACCGGGGCGGACGGCCTCGGGCTCCAGATCTGCTCGACCACCCGGGCCGCCAGGGGCTCCGGCGGCAGCAGCAGCGTCTGCAACAACACCGCCGGCGGCAACGGCGGCCAGGGCGGTCGGTCGGACACCTCCTGCTGTGGCAGCCTGATCCCTTGTGATCTGTGCATCAGCGGTGGGGACTGCGCCGACACCTCGGGCCTGTCCGGAGGCAACGGGGCCCAGAGCAACGGCTCGGACGGCGACGGCGGCAGCGGCGGCGCGATCTGTGTCGCGGGCAGCAACGGCGCCGACGGGTTGAACACCCACGGTGTCGCGGGCAGCTCAGGAGACCCCCGCGGGGTGCTCTCCGGGACCTTCTGGGTCGGCATCGGTGGCTCCAGCGGCCTGGCCGGCCAGCCCGGCGGCGGCGGCGGCGGCGGCGGCGGCGGCGGCGGCTGTGACGTCGGCCTCGACAACCACCGTGGCGGCGGCGGCGGCGGCGGCGGCGCCGGTGGCTGCGTCGGCGGCGGTGGCATCGGCGGCGGCGCCGGTGGCTCGTCCTTCGGCATCTTCCTCCACCAGAGCACGGCCACTGCGTCCGATCTGGTGTTCAACCGGGGCAACGGTGGCGACGGCGGCGACGGCGGCGACGGCGGCACCGGTCAGCCCGGCGGCGTCGGCGGCATCGGTGGCTCAGGCTCGGCGGGGGCTGGCAACGGCGGCAACGGCGGCAACGGCGGCGACGGCGGCGACGGCGGCGGCGGCGCCGGCGGCAGCGGCGGCAACAGCGTCGCCCTGTTCGAGTACAACAGCACCATCGTCCCGCTCACCGCGATGACCTACCAGGGCGGCGCGGCCGGCTCCGGGGGCGCCGGGGGCGTGTCCTCCCCCGGCGTGATCGGTGGAAACGACGGCGCGCCTGGCAACGGCGGCACCGTGTCGAACGTGGAGACCTGCGCCAACCCCGGCGGCTGCTGATCGAGCCCACGGCCTCCGCCCCGGGGACGGAGCCCCCCCCGGCGGAGGGCCCGACGAGCCCTCTGATCTCCGGCGCTCTTGTGTCTTGGGGGTCGGGGCGGGGGTGGGGGGGCTCCGCCGGGTTGGTGTGGGCCCTGGCTCGTCCCCGGCCCTGAGCGGAGGGTGTCGCTGTCGAGACCACAGCACACCCCGCCTCTGTGCCCCCCCGCCTCTGTGTCGGGCTCCTCAGGGGGCGTCGACCAGCCCCATCCAGACCGCGATCACACCTGGGAACCGCCCGGAGAGGTGGGTCCAGGTCTCCCTGGCCTCCAGGTAGCCGTCCCGGGCCCCCTGGAGCTTGCGGACCTGGGGCAGCGCGCCTGCACCGACGAGCGCATCGTCGCCCGCGACCGCCTCGTCCAGGGCGGCGACAAAGTCCAGCGCGGCCTGCTGACGGGCTGCGCCGGTGCTCGCGCTGTAGCGCTCGTAGATCGCCTCGAACTCGTGTTGATCTCCCTGCACCTGGTAGGCGACCCCCACCTCGGTCTGCAGGCTCTCGGTGAGATCGAACAGCGCGTCGTGGGTGTCGAGGCGGGCGACGTGGACCGACCAGGCGCCCCACAGGACGGTGGCCAACGTGGTGAAGGCCGCGATGGCGGAGAGCCACAGGGCGCCGTTGATCAGGATCGCGAGCAGCGGACGCACCCAGGATCTGGCTCGGGGCGTCGGGCCCCGGGGCGTGAGCTCCACGCTGCGCGACGGTGGGGTAGGGGTGGGCAGGTAGAGGATGGGTTGGGGCCGCTTGGGCATGGTGTAGGGCAGGACGATGTGACCCCGGGGGCGCTCCTCGGGGGGGGCAGGGGTGAGCCCGGGGCTGGACGAGAGGCTAGTGGGCAGGATCCCCTCCCTGGAGGGCGTCTCCAGCAGCCTGGGCTCGGGGGGGAGCGGGGGCTGCCAGGCCCCGAGACTCTTGTCGATCTCGGGGAACTCCTTGTGGGGGGGCAGGGTCGGCGGCGGCCTGCGGGGCAGGGGCTCGCGCCGCTGGACCAGCGGAGGCAGCTCCGAGATCGGCGGGCCCACCTGGTGCAGCGCGTCCATCAGCTCGGCCTGCAGGATCAGGACGGACGCGTGGCGATCCTCGGGGCGGTACTGGGTGGCCTTGAGGATCACCTCCCGCAGGGCGGGGTGGACGTCGGCCAGCAGCTCGTCGTCGAGGCTGGCCACGAACAGCTCGGCGCTGGTCCGGCCGGTGAGCAGCGTGTACAGGGAGGCCCCCACCGAGTAGATGTCGGCCCGGTGATCGACGCTCTTGGTGTCTGAGCGCTGCTCGGGTGCCATGAACGAGAACGTGCCGATCTGGCTGCCGGTCTTGGTCAGCGACGTGCTGTCGAACATCCGGGCGATCCCGAAGTCGGTGAGCTTGCAGATCCCGTCGTCGTCGAGCAGGACGTTGTGGGGCTTGACGTCTCGGTGCACGATCCCCGCTGCGTGGGCCTCGGCCAGGGCCTGGCACACCTGGAAGATCACGTTGGCGGCTACGCAGGGGGGCATGGCGCCGTTGTTGCGGACCCAGTCCATGGCGGAGCCGTTGCGGGCGAGCTCCATCACCATGAACAGTGGCTCGCTGTCTGGATCGTGGTGGATCAGGTGGGGGATGTTCGGGTGGGCGAGCAGCTTCAGCGCCTCGGCCTCCTGGGTAAAACGCCTCCGCATCTCCTCGTCTTCGGCGTACTTGTGCAGCAGCAGCTTCAGCGCGCACCAGTTCTGGTTCTTGGAGTCCCAGGAGAGATAGACGGTGGCCGTGCCTCCGTCGCCGAGGCGATCGACGATGAGGAAGCGACCCTCCAGCTGTGGGAGGGGGCGACCCTGGGAAACACTGTGCATCTCACTCGCAGCGTAGCAGCATCGGAGGGTCCGTGCCCAGGTTACTCGGGCCCTGATCACCTGCCGGTGGAGCAGCGATGGACACAGCCCCCCAGATCCCCGTGATCGAGTACGACGCGCTACGCAGCGGCGCCCCGGGCGTGGGGGAGGCCATCGTCGAGGGCTTCGGTCGGTTCGGGCTGGTCTACATCAGCGGCCACCCCCTGGATCTCGGCGAGGTGCTGCGGCTGTACGACTCATTCCTTGAGGTCCTGCAGCGTCCCGAGCGTGAGAAAGCGACCTGGGGTGGGCCCCAGATCTGGTTCCAGCGCGGGTGGACCCCCCCCAACACCGAGCGGGCGGTGCTCGCCCGGGGGCGTCCCGACTTCAAGGAGTGCTTCTTTGCAGCCCCCGAGCCCCTGGATCCTCGCTGTCAGGCGGCCTGGCCTGAGATCTACGCCGACAATGTGTGGCCCGATGACGCAGCGGAGTTCACCGAGCGGACCCTGGCGGTGGGCCACAGCCTCCACGCGGTGGGGATCTGGCTGCTCCGGGCCTGCGAGATCGCCCTGGATCTGGGCCCGGAGGAGATGGTGGGCCTGTCCCGGGGAGGAGCCCACCTCACCCGCCTGCTGAAGTACCTGCCCCTGACGTCCGAGCAGGCCGCGCGCAGGCCGAGGGTGCTGTGGGGGGAGGAGCACACCGACTTCAACGTACTCACCCTGCTCCCCGGAGGGTGCTTCTACCGCGATCGGGCCCGGGGGCGTCCCCGGGAGCGGGGGGGGCTGTACCTGCGCACCCGCCCCACCCCCGAGCACCCCTCGGGGCGTCGGGTGGGGGGCCAGCCCCCCGAGGGGTGTCTGGTGGCTCAGGTCGGCCAGCAGCTCGAGGTGCTGTCCGGGGGGCGGTTCCTCGCCACGCCCCATGGGATCGTGGCCCCCAGCGAGCCGGGCTGGACCCGGACCAGCCTCGCCCACTTCGTCCACCTCAACGGGCGATCCAGGGTCGAGCCCCTGGGGCCCGTCGAGCAGCCCGGCGCCTACGGCCCCCCCGTGCTGGCCGGCACCTACGCCACCAAGACCCTGGTGGACATCGGGCTCGCGCCGCCTAGCGTGCTCGGCCAGCTCGGCTACCGCCACTACGATCGGTTGTCGGGGATGAGGGCGCTGGAGGCCTCCGAGCCGAGCTAGCTCCCGCTAGCTCCCGCTAGCTCCCGCTAGCTCCCGCTAGCTCCCGGCAGGCCGCCTGGAGCCGCACGGTCGGGTGCCCCCTTGTCCTTGAGTTTGCCTAATAGGCAAATCTAGCCACATCAAGCGGGGCCGTCCCCGGCCTGGGCTGCACGCTAGAAGCGGTGGATCGCCGCACCAAAGGTGTAGCCGGCCCCCACCGAGGTCATCAGCACCACGGAGCCTGGACCGATCCGGCCCTGCTCGGCGGCCTCGGCCAGGGCGAGGGGGACCGTGGCTCCGGAGACGTTGCCGTGGTGGCGCACGCTGTTGATCGCCCGGGCTGGATCGACGCCCAGGGCCTCGATCACCAGCTCCACCATCCGGGCGTTGCCCTGGTGGGTGATGAACAGATCGATGTCGTCGAGGCTCAGCCCGGCCTGAGCGAGGGCTGTGTCGCAGGCTTGGCGGGTGTAGCCCACGAACAGCTCGAAGATCTCCTGCCTGCGGTCGACCTGCAGGAAGTGCTCTCCGGCGGCCACCGTCTCGGGGCTGGTGGGGCGCAGGGCGCCGCCGGCGGGGATCCATGCCCCCATCCGCTCGCGCCCCTCGGCCCCCATGTGGGTGCCCAAGAACCCCGTGCTGTCGTGGCTGGGGGTGAGCAGGACCCCCGCGGCGGCGTCGGCGAACAAGACCGCGGCGCGACGATCCCCCTTGTCGATGAAGCGGCTGCGCGCGTCGGCGGCCAGCACCAGCACCCGCTCTGCGCCGCTGCGGACGCTGGCGATGCCCAGCTCGAGGCCGTAGAGGAAGCCCGCGCACGCCGCCGACAGATCGAAGGCCATGCAGCGTGCTCCGAGCTTGCGGGCCACCACGGTGGCGGTGGCCGGGCTCGGGTAGTCGCC
>DRPG01000392.1 GCA_011376105.1 Deltaproteobacteria bacterium | reverse complement strand
GCCGTGATCGGAGGCATCGGGCGCCGGGCCAGGGGTAGATCGCGCGGCTCGGGGGGCAGCGAGCCAAAGGTGGGGGATGGCGGGGGCGTGGGCGGGAGATCCTCGCAGATATGCGCCACGTCGGCTCTGATCGCGATCCCCCCCTCCTCTCGATCGGGGGGCTCGTCGAGGTAGTCGGGCACGCCCCCTCGCCGGACCTGCCCCGGGGGGGGACGGGGCATGAAGTAGGGCAGGGGCTGCTTTGGAGCTGACCGGGGCGTCTCGTCGAGGCTGCTGACGCCGGTGTCCAGGAGCGCTTGGAGCTCGGGGAACCTGGGGAGCTCTTCCTGGGGCTCTTCGTGGTGGAGATCCGCGAGCAGGGTGGGGGAGCCCTCCGGATCGGGGGGCAGCGCCTCGAGCGCTCCGCGCAGGGCGAGCTCAAGGCTCGCGGTGTCGGGGTAGCGCTCGGTGCGGGCGTAGGCACAGCTCCGCAGGATGATCGGCCTTAGGGGAGCGGGGAGCGGCTCCAGCAGGCTTGGATCCACCGGCGCGTTGAACAGATCGTGTGCGGTCTCGCCCGACAGCAGCGTCCAGAGGGTCGAGCCCAGGGCGTAGATATCGGCGCGGTGATCGACGGTCTTGGCGTTCCGGCGCTGCTCGGGCGCCATGTAGCCCAGGGTGCCCATGACCATGCCTGTCTGGGTGAGATCGTTGGCGCGATCGTGGGCGATCCCGAAGTCGGTGAGCTTGCACCGGCCCGAGGTGCTGATCAGCACGTTGTGGGGCTTGATATCCCGGTGGATCACCCCTGCTGCGTGGGTGGCCCCCACCGCGTCGGTCAGATCCAGCAGGACCTGGGTGGCCAGCCGTGGCGCCATCCCGCCCAGGGCGTGGATCCACTGCTGGAGCGTGCCGCCGTCGACCAGCTCCATGACCAGGAACGGCAGTGGACCTGCGTCGCCCACGTCGTAGATCCGGACGAGGTTGGGGTGCTCGAGGCGCGCCATCGTGTGCGCTTCCCCGGCGAACCGCTGGCGGATCGAGGGCTTGCGTGCGTACTCGGGGAACAAGACCTTGACCGCACGCCAGACCCGGAGACGCTCGTCCCAGGCACGGTACACCCCCGCCATCCCCCCCTCGCCGATCCGGCTGACGACGAGGTAGCGACCCCCGGCGATGCTGGGGGCGTTCCCGGGGATGCCAGGGGGTGGGGGGGGGCGCATCTCCCCATCATATACAGGTCGCGCCGGGACAGCTGAGGTCAGCCGCGCACAGCCCCCGAACAAACCGAGTCCGCGGGGATCTCCGGCGGGTGCTCCAGGCCCTCCGCCGGGGGAGGATCCGGGCCCTCGAGCCGAAGCGCGACGTGGCCGAGGCGATCGTCCCCTCAGGGAAGGGGGGCGGCCCATGGGGCGCGATCAGCCGTTTTGCTCGGTCTCCAGAGATGTCGTGCGATCGGGGGCGCGGGGGATCCTTGAGTCGTCCGTTGGGGTAGCGCGCCCCAGCCGAGCCCGCACGTCGGCGATCGTCGCCGCCAGTCCCTCGTCCAGGCTGACGGAGGGCTCGAAGCCAAACAGCGAGCGGGCCAGGGAGATGTCGGGGCAGCGCCTGCGTGGATCGTCTCCCGGCAGGGGCAGGTAGCTCAGCGTGCCGCCTGGGATCTGCTCCAGCACTGCGTGCGCGATCTGGAGGATCGTCCGCTCGATCGGGTTCCCGAGGTTGACCGGGCCCTGGTGATCGGTCTGCTCCATCAGCCCGATCAGGCCCCCGATCAGGTCGTCGACGTAGCAGAGGCTGCGGGTCTGCTGGCCGTCTCCGTAGAGGGTGAGGGGACAGCCGGTCAGGGCCTGGCGCACAAAGTTGATCACGACCCTGCCGTCGTCGAGGCGCATGCCCGGCCCGAAGCTGTTGAACACCCGCGCGATCCGGACGTCGACCCGGTGTACGCGGTGGAAGTCCATCACCAGGGACTCGGCGCAGCGCTTGCCCTCGGTGTAGCAGGCGCGCAGCCCGTGGGGGCTGACCGAGCCCCGGTAGCCCTCGGGCTGGGGGTGGCACTCAGGATCGCCGTAGATCTCGGAGGTGGACGCTTGGAGGAGCCGGGCTCCGGTGCGCTGTGCGAGCTCTAGGGCGTGGTGGCTGCCGAGCACGCTGGTGAGCGTGGTTCGGACTGGATCGTGCTGGTAGTCCCGGGGGGAGGCTGGACACGCGAGGTTGTAGATCCGATCACAGGGGAGATCGTAGGGCTCGAGCACGTCGTGCTCGAGGAACGTCAGCCGGGGGTGATCGAGCAGGTCGCTGAGGTTGGCCCGATCTCCGGTCTGGAGGTTGTCCAGCGCCACCACCGCGTGGCCCTGGGCGATCAGGCGGCGTACCAGGTGGCTCCCGAGGAAGCCGGCGCCGCCGGTGACGACGATCTGCAGGGATCGCATGACTCGCTCCATCCCCTCTCCGTAGCGGGCTCCAGAGGTGGGGCCACCCCGTTAGCCTGCTCGACGAGGTGTCCATGATCGTGTCGTCGCTCTGGCTCGCGTGCTCGGGGGGGGATCCCGGAGGCGGGAGCGTCCCTGTGGAGGCCCCGGGATCCCCGGAGGAGGCTCTGCCCTCCCCCCACCCCCCCGAGGCCCCGCCCTCCCCCCACACCCTCGAGGTCCGGGTGGACGCCGGTGGATCGATGGCGGTGTTCGCCGACGACGAGGCGGTGCCCTGCGGGGACACCGAGCGATGTGCCGATCCCCAGGCGGTGCTGGCCGTCCTCGAGGGGGTGGTGGCGCAGCAGGGCTGGGAGGGCCACGATGCGTTGCTCGTCGCTCCGGAGCCCGGCGTCCGCCATGCCCACGTGCTCGCTCTGCTCGAGGCGGCGGATCAGCGGTTCCCGAGGGTGGCCCTGCGCCTGGCGGAGTAGCTGAGCCCCGGATCGGGATCAGCGCCCCTCGAACCCAGGGGGCTCGTCCGAGCCAAAGGAGGCGATCGCCTGGGCCAGGTCGTGGGTCACCAGGTGGGCGGCGTTCCAGGTGGCGACGTACTCCAGCGAGCGATCGATCTCGTGTCGACGGGCCTCGATCAGCACGGCCTTGGCGCCCTGGACCGCCAGCGGTGGCTGGGCCGCGATCTCGGCCGCCAGGGACGCCGCGGCCTCGAACAGCGCCCCGGGATCGGGCAGGACCCGGTTGACCAGGCCGATCCGGGCGGCCTCCTCCGCGCCCAGATCCCGGCCGGTGAACACCAGCTCCCGGGCGAGCCCTGGCCCCACGATCGCGGGCAGGCGCTGCAGGGTGCCCACGTCCGCCACCATCGCCAGCCGGGTCTCCCGGACGCCGAACCGCGCGTCGGCGGAGCACAGCCGGATGTCGGCGGCGGTGGCCAGATCGACCCCACCGCCGAGGCAGTGGCCATGGATCGCTGCGATCACCGGGACCCTGCAGCGCTCGACGCTGGTGATCGCGGCCTGCATCTGTCGGATCATGCGATGCATCGACATCTTCTGGGCTCCGTCCGGGGTCGACGTCGGATCCAGGGGCAGCCTGGGCAGCATCCGGACCAGATCGAGCCCCGCTGTGAACGCACGGCCCGCGCCCCGGATCACCAAGACCCGGACCTGGGGATCGGCGTCGATGGACGCCAGGGTGGGGCCCATCCCATCCCAGAACTCGGGCCCCATCGCGTTGAGTTTCTCGGGACGATCGAGGGTGAGCCAGGCGACGTGGCCCTCGATCTCCAGCTTCAGGAACGACGCCGACATTGGATCTCCTCGTTAGGGGGGCTGCCATGCCCAGGCTGCGCGCCCTGTTGCTGTTGTTCTTCCTCTCCGGCGCGACCTCGCTGGTGTACCAGACGGTGTGGGCTCGGCAGCTCCACCTGGTGGTGGGTACCTCCAGCTTTGCGATCTCCACGGTGCTGGCGGCGTTCATGGGGGGGCTCGGGATCGGCGGTGCCCTGGCGGTCCGCGGCGCGGATCGGGTCCCTCGTCCGCTGCTCGCCTATGGGCTGCTCGAGGCGGGGATCGGGCTGTACGCCCTGGCGCTGCCGTCGCTGATCCGCTGGCTCGCGGTGCCCGTCTACCTGGGGGTGCACCGGGGGCTCCAGCCCGATCCGCTGGTGTTCGGGGCCGTCGCCGCTGCGCTGGTGGGGCTGGTGCTGCTGCCCCCGACCGCGGCGATGGGGGCCACGCTGCCGCTGCTCGCCCGGCTGTTCGTCGAGCGCAAGGGCGACGCGGGCGATCGGATCGGGCTGCTGTACGGGATCAACACTGCGGGCGCGGTGGCGGGCACCGGCGTGGCCGGCCTGGTGCTGCTGCCCACCGTCGGACTGGCCGCCACCACGGGGCTGACCGCCGCGGGCAACCTGCTGCTGGCGGCGGTGGCGATCGGGCTCGATCGGAGGCAGCCGGTGCTCCGGCCCCAGCCCGACGACGATCTCGAGCGGGATCTGATCGGGGGTGAGGTCGCCGCCGATCGCGTGGCGATCGCGGTGATCGCGGTGGGCGGGCTCGCGTCGTTGCTGTGCGAGGTGGCCTGGACCCGGCTGGTGGGGCTGGTGCTGGGGGGCACCACCTATGCGTTCACCGCGATGTTGCTCGCGGTCCTGCTGGGGATCGCCGCGGGGGGGCGGCTGGGGGGGCCGCTGGCCGACACCGCGTGGCGCCGCGGGGGGACCCGGGGGGTGCTGCGGGCCCTGGCGGGGGTGGAGCTGCTCCTGGCCGGGGTCACCTGGGGGCTCACCTTCCTGTGGTCCGAGCTGCCTTACTGGTTTGTCTGGCTGTACGATGGCCTGTCGGGCAGCGCCTGGGCCGGGGCCCCCTTCGCCGCCTCCCTGCTGCTGTGCGTGCTGGTGCTGCTGCCACCCGCGGGCCTGATGGGGGCCGCCTTCCCCCTGGCGGTGCGGGCCGCCGCCGGCGATGGGCCGACGATCGGCGGTCCGGTCGCCCTGGCCTACGCCGCGAACACCCTGGGGGGCGTGATCGGTGCTGTGCTGGCGGGGTTCGTGCTGCTGCCCCTGATCACGGTGCGCGGCACGGTGGGGGTGGCGGCGGCGGCTAACCTGATCGCGGCCGCGCTGGCCCTGTGGCGGGCCGGGGAGCGACGCGGAGCGCTCGGGGCGTCTCTGGCGGTGATCGTGCCCCTGCGGGTGTGGGCGCCGTGGGATCCATTGTGGATGAGCGGGGGCATGCACCACTACGTCAGCCAGTTCTCCCAGCACACCCGGGAGGGGATCCACTGGTTCGCCACCGGTAACCAGGAGCTGCTGTTCTACCGGGAGGGGCTGAGCACCGTGGTGACGGTGGGTCGAAACGTGAACACCGGCAACCGCTGGCTCGCGAACAACGGCAAGATCGACGCCTCCGCCACCGGCGACATGCCCACCCAGGTGCTGTGCTCCCTGATCGCCGCCCAACACCTGGAGGCACCGGCGGAGGGGCTGGTGATCGGGCTGGCCAGCGGAGTGACCGCGGGCGCCGCGGCCCAGGCACCGGGGGTGCAGCGGCTGCAGGTGGTGGAGCTGGAGCCTGCGATCTTTGAGGCCGCCCGGTTCTTCGACGCCGAGAACTTTGGCGTGCTCGACGATCCACGGGTGGAGCTGGTGGCCAACGACGGGCGCAACCACGTGCTCCGGGCCCCCCCCGGGCGCTGGGGCTGGGTGGTGAGTCAGCCCCCCAACCCCTACCTGTCCGGGGTCGCCAACCTCTTCACCCACGACTTCTGGGCGCTCGGCCGCAGCCGGCTTGCGCCCGGGGGGCTGTGGTCCCAGTGGGTGCAGCTGTATGGCATGGGGGAGGACGAGGTCCGGCTGCTGCTGCGGACCTTCGTCCAGATCTACCCCCACGTGGCGCTGTATGCGGGCCTCGAGCGCACCGACGCACCCCAGGTGGATCTGGTGCTGGTGGCCGGTGAACACCCCCTGCCTCCGACGTTCGAGCGGGCCGAGGCGTTGCTGGCCGATCGACGGGCCGCCGCCGCCCTGGCCCGGGTGGGGGTCGAGGGGCCCGCCGATCTGGTGGCGATGCACGCGATGGATCGGGACGCGCTGCTGGCGTTTGTCGGTGAGGGGCCGGTGGTGACCGACGACAACATGATCATCGAGTACATCGCGCCGCTGTACCTGCACCGGAACACCCAGATCGAGAACTGGCGCGCGCTGTCCGCCGCCGCCCGGGTCCCCTGGGCACACCTCCCCGACGATCCCCGGGCCCTCTCCGAGCTCGCGGATGCCTACGAGATCCGGGGCGATCTGCGCCGGGCGGGGGAGGTCCGGGGGCGGCTGATCGAGCTTGCCAGCCCCGGCGCGGGGCCGAGCTCCGGGGACTGACGGGCACACGAGCCCAAGCTAGTGCGCCGAGGGACCGAGCTGGTGCGCCGAGGGACCGAGCTGGGTGGGCTGCGGATCCACCTCCCACAGACCCAGCTGTTCACCGCCTCCTGCGCTCGACACGTCCGCTCATCGGTGGGCAACCCCACCGGAGCAACCCGGCCCCCACCGGCAGACGCCAGCAGCCACAGCTCGCCCGGGGCCCACCTCGCGGTCAGGCTCCTGCTCAGGCCTCTAGCGACCAGGAGCCCTGCGTCGGAGGCCAGGATCTCGATATGTTGGAGGGAACCACCCGTCGAGCGGGTTGGTGGGGGTGGGGTGCAAGGAACCCACCCCCCGGATCGTATCCCCACCGGAGGTGCCGTGGAGCTCGCAGCATGGACGCCCGACGTCATCCAATACTCCCTGAACGTCGCGATGGGGCTGTGTCTGGCCGCCACCTGTGGCCTGCGGACGTTCCTGCCCCTGCTCACGCTGAACATCCTGGCCCTGAGTGGCTCGCTCGAGCTCAACGAGAGCTTTGAGTTCGCGGGGGGCTGGCCCGCCACCCTGGTGTTTGGCACCGCCACCCTGGTCGAGGTCGTGGGCGACAAGGTCCCGGGGATCGATCACCTGATGGACGGCCTCGGGCTGCTGGCCAAGCCCATCGCCGCCACGATCCTGGCCGCCGCCGTCCTCACCGATCTCGATCCTCTGCTGGCGGCGGTGCTGGGGATGATCGGCGGGGGCGCGTCGGCGAGCCTCATCGGAGTGCTCAAGGCCAAGGTCCGGGCGGTCAGCAGCGTGTCCACCGCGGGCATGGGCAACGTGGTGCTCTCCGTCGGAGAGGACGCCGCGGCGCTGAGCACCGTGGTGATCGCTGCGCTGTTCCCGGCGCTGGCGGTCGGGGCCGTCGGCGCTGGTGCGCTGGTGATGATCCTGCTCCTCCGTCGCCGCCGGGCCCGGGCCCGGGCCCGGGCCCGCTGAGGTCGGAGCGCCTCTGCTCTCGTCCGTGACGGGCCTGCGTGGTGAGATATCAGGGCTGAATGCTCACCCTGATCCTGCTCAGCTGTACCCAAGACGATCCCGAGCCCCTAGACCTTGGAGCCCGCCTCGGGCCCGGCGAGGCGAGGGCCGGCTTCATCACCGACGAGTCTGTCCTGTTTGCTGGCATCTGTGCCGAGGGCCAGGCCGGAGACGTGATGTTGGTCAACGATCGAGTCCGCTTCGTGGTCCAGGGGGTCCGCCGGGGCAGCTGGTACCTGCCCCAGGGCGGCACGGTGATCGACGCCGACATCGTCCGCCCCGAGGGCGCGCTGGGCCGTGACATGGTCGAAGAGTGGAGTCCAGTGCTAGGCTTTGGTCGGGTCCTGGTGCCCGAGGCGATCGAGATCGTCTCCGACGGGCGGCGGGGCGGGGCCGCCGTGGTCCGGGTCCACGGCAGGGAGGGCGCGCTGGGCCTGGTGGAGGGCGCGGTGGAGGTGGCCGGGTTCGTGCCCGATCTGGGGCTGCGCATGGTCACGGAGTATGTGCTGCCCCCCGATCAGTGGCTGATGGAGGTCCGTACCACGGTGATGGGGGCCGATCCTGGGCAGCCGCTGGCCGTCGGCGACGTGTTGATCGCAGCCCAAGAGATCTCCAGGGCCTTCGGGCCCGGTGCGGGGCTGGGCAGACCAGCGACCCCCGATCCCTTCGCCTGGACCGGTGTCATCTCGGATCGTAACGACGTCGCGCTGGTCGTGGCGGCACCCGCCGGTGAAGAGCTGACCAGCGCCGGCGGCGAGCTGCTGACGGAGCTCGCCGACATGGTGGTGGCCTACGGTGATGATCTCGATCTGAGCCAGGGAGGAGACACCCGGATCCGATACTACGGGGTCGGCCCTGATCTCGCGACCCTGTCGGACGCGGTCCTCGGGCTACACCAGCTCCCCACCCAGGAGCTCTCCGGCCAGGTGATGGCCGCCGGTGTGCCGGTGGCGGGGGCACGGGTCAACCTGCTGGCCGACGGGCAGCCCTCGACGATCGCGGTCACCGACGAGGAGGGCCGCTACGCCGGGGGCGTCCCCGCCGGTGCGATCGGCTCGGTCGAGGTGGTGGGCCGAGGGCCCGCGCTGTTCGTCGATCTGCCCGGGGGCGCCCCGTCCTACTCCCCCTATGCTGCCCCCGTGGTGCGTCAGCGGGTGCTGGATGCGCTGGAGCAGGGCTCCTCCGGATCGCCCCGGGTCGAGGGCCGGGGGCTGGCCGCCGAGGGCTCCCACGAGCTGGGGATCCCCGCCACCCTCGAGCTCCACAGCGACGACGGGGCTCCGTTCGCGGTCCGGCTGGGCTTCGTCCAGCCCGATCCACTGACCGAGCCGACCCGGGTGCCTCCACGGCCCGATGGGCTGGTGGCGGCGGGCTGGTCCCGCGACGGCGAGATCACCCTCGAGGTGGAGCCGGGCACCTACGAGCTCCTCGCCCACCGGGGGCCCCGGTTCGAGCTCCACCTCGAGACGGTGGAGCTTCAGCCCGGCGCCACCGTCGTGCGCGACGTGTCCCTCCCGAGCGCGTTCGAGCACCCCGGGTGGCTGCTCGCTGATCCCCACATGCACGCAGCACCATCCCCCGACGCCGACGTCCCGATGGCGGATCGATTGATCGGAGCGGCGGCGCTGGGGCTGCAGGTGCACTTTGGCACCGATCACGATCACCTGGCGGACTATCGGCCCCTGCTCGCCGCCCTGGGGCTGTCCAAGACGCTGTCGAGCGTGGTGTCCGATGAGGTGAGCCCACCTCTGCGGGGGCACTTCAACATCTACCCCGTCGAGCCCACGGAGGCGCCCAACGGGGGAGCTTGGCCGTGGTGGATCGAGATCCCGCAGAGCACCGAGGCGATGGTGGATCGGCTCCGGGAGCTCCATGGCCCGGACTTCGTGCTGCAGTCCAACCACCCCACCGACTCCGGCGTCGCCACCGCCGCCCGCTGGGATCCGGGCACCGTCGGCGATGGCAGCCACTGGACCGATCGGCTTGAGGCGGTCGAGGTCCTCAACTCGGGCCACCACGACGAGTTCTTCGAGTTCTGGCTCGATCTCGCGCTGCGGGGCTATGCGACCTCTCCGGTGGGGGTGAGCGACAGCCACGGCCACTTCGCGGGCCACGTCGGGCTCTCCGCCACCTGGCTCGGGGTCGGCACCGACGACCCGGGCACCCTGCCCCCCGAGGCGGTGGCCGACGCGGTGCGGACCGGGCGCACGGTGCCCTCCCTGGGGCCGTTCCTCGAGCTCTCCATCGAGCCCAACCGCACCCTGGTGGGCCCCTCGACCCTCGAGGTGACCGCCCATAGTGCCTCCTGGGTCCAGATCGATCGACTGATCCTGCTGGAGGACGGCGTGGAGGTCGCCCGGGTGGCCGACACCACCGCCTCCTTCGAGCTGACCCCGGAGCGCGACGCTTTGTTCGTGGTGATCGCCGAGGGGGATCAGCCCATGAGCCCGATCTCGACCCGCTCCCCCTGGGCGATGGCCGGCCCCTACCGCGTCGATCTCGACGGAGACGGCTGGACTCCACCGTTGCCGGCCCTGTCGGTGAACCCCTGAGCGGGTTGTCGGGGGCGCTGAGGCGGCCGCCGGGGGCGCTGCTGAGGCGGCCGCCGGGGGCGCTGCTGAGGCGGCCGCCGGGGGCGCTGAGGCGGCCGCCGGGGGCGCTGAGGCGGCCGCCGGGGGCGCTGAGGCGGCCGCCGGGGCGCTGCTGAGGCGGCCGCCGGGGGCGCTGAGGCGGCCGCCGGGGGCGCTGAGGCGGCCGCCGGGGGCGCTG
>DRPG01000391.1 GCA_011376105.1 Deltaproteobacteria bacterium | reverse complement strand
GGAGCGCCCATAGTCGGGGCCCAGGGGTCTGGCGTTGTCGCCGCCTGGGCCGAAGCTGTCGAAGATCTCCCGGAGCTGGGCCAGCGGGGGGCTGTCGTGGGGGGGCAGGGGGTGCTCGGGGGTGGACTCGAGGTACACGCTGGTGCTGGGGAAGGCGAAGGAGACCCCCATCTCCCGGGCCAGCCGCACGAACTCGAGGATGTTCTGGGAGCGGGCCGTCAGCTCCTCGTGCCAGTCGGGTGTCACCACGTGGTAGTAGACCAGGATCTCGATGGCGGAGCTACCGAGATCGTAGACATGGACCTCGTAGCTGCGCTGCACCAGCGGGTGGGCCGCGAGGATCGCCCGCACGCCCTCGGTGAAGGCCTCCAGCTTGTCCGGGGGCGTGTCGTAGGTCAGGCCCAGGGTAAACTTGATCCGCCGCCGGGGACGAAGTCCGAGGTTGTCGACGTTAGCATTGGTGATCTGGCTGTTGGGGATCGTGACCAGGGAGTTGTAGAAGGTGCGCACCCGGGTCGAGCGAAAGCCCACCTCCTCGACCACCCCCTCGACGCTGCCGATCTTGACCCAGTCTCCGATCTGGAACGGACGATCGAGGAAGATGTTGATCGAGCCAAACAGGTTGGCGACGGTGTCCTGAGCGGCCAGCGCGAAGGCGAGGCCACCGATCCCCACGCCCGCGGCCAGCTTCCAGACGTCGAAGCCCATCGCGTCGACCAGGTACAGCGAGCCCACGACCACCAGCAGCAGCTGAGCCGCCTGTCGGAGCAAGGGGATGGCCTGGTCGTCGAGCTTGCTCTCGGTCAGGGCGGACCAGGAGCGGGCGATCTCGGCGCCGACGGAGATGAACCGGAACGCAGCGACCAGGCCCGCCAGCCCCAGCCCGATCCAGGCGAGGCGGGTCAGGGGTGCGGCGAGGCCGAGGGGTAGCTGGAGATCGGGGAGCCCCCACAGCACCACCCCGAAGATCACCAGGCCGACGATGGGGTGGTTGGTGCGCCGGTAGGTCTCGAGGTTCAGCGGGAGCCGAGCCCGATCGAGCAGCCTGCGGACCTGGTTGCGCAGCAGCAGCCGCACCACCGTGCCGGCGGCCCAGGCCACCGCGAGCAGCAGCAGGGCGTACAGGTACTGCCACAGGTACAGCCCCAGGAGACGGGTGTAGAACACCGGGGGCAGGTTGCTCTGGAACCACAGCGACAGGACCGAGAACGTCTTCGCATACAGCTCCGGGATCGCCCGGCCCGTGTCCTCGGAGTAGCGCCACAGCCCATCCTCGCCCCGGACCAGGGTCACCTCGGGGAGCTCGTCGGGCAGGGGCACCACCAGGGCCTCACCGTCTTCGTCGACGTAGTCCGCCGTGTCGGGCAGCTGACGGGTGGGGAAGTAGATGCCGCGAGCGTCCAGCAGCTGCTTGAGCTGGACCGCCAGGCGTGCGCCGTGCTGGCCGGCGGGGAGCTCCATGCAGGTGGCCGCCAGCCCCGGATCATACACGTCGGTCCGCAGCCACTGAAACAGGGTGTCGGCGGCGGCCCTGGGGGTGGAGCAGTCGGGGGGGGCGACGGCGTGGGCGGGGATCGTGAGCCACATCCACAGCCACAGGACACCTACCAGGGAACGAACCATGCTGCCTCCTCATCGCCGCGGGTTCGTTATGGCGCGACGCGTGGCCCCGCCATGTCGCGGATGGTGTCGAGGATCCGGGCCACGACAGGGACCGAGAGGCTGTTGCCCACGAGCTTGCGTGCCTTGCCCTCCGACAGGTCGTTGGGCAGCCGGAACGTGGCGGGGAACCCCAGCAACGCGAGGGTCTCGGAGATGGAGAAGCGCCGCACACCGACGTCGTCCCGCAGGTAGGAGCCAGCGTGGACCGGCGATCGCCCGTAGGCGGAGGTGAAGCACTCGCAGATCGCCAGGCGATCGCGGGCGTCCACCACCGACAGCGCGCCCCGGTAGCGCTGCAGGAACGCATCGGACAGATACAGCGTGCCCTCGGGCTCGGGATCGAGATAGCCCGACAGCGGACGCCGGGGCACAGCCGGATCGGGGATTGGGGGGAGCCGGACCTCGGCGTGACGGTGGGCCACGAGGTAGAACCGCCGCCTGCGGTTGGGCACCCCCAGCTCAGACGGGCAGCGCAGCCCCTCGTCGACCTGATAGCCCCCGAGCCGCAGCACCGCCCGCAGGCGCGCATGGGCTCGGCTCCCGGCAAAGCCCGGCACGTTCTCCAGCGCGATCGCGTCGGGCCACAGCGCCTCGATCCGGTCGATCACCGTGAGGAAACTCTGGCAGCGAGCATCGTCGACGTCCCGGCCACGGCCCCGCACGGTGAACGGCTGACACGGGGGGCTCATCCACCACAGGCTCGCCCCCAGGGCCGCCAGCCGCTCAGGACGGACCCCGACCAGGTTCCAGCGGTGGGCGGGGTGATCGAGGTTGTGGACGTAGGTGTGGTGGGCCGCCTCGTCCTGATCGATCGCTGCGATCACCGGCAGCCGACCCGCTGCGGCGACGGCACACCCCCCGATCCCCGCGTACAGCTCGAGGATCTCCACCTGGGCAGCTACTCCTCGACCTTGGGCTGGAACCGGGCGGGATCCACCGACTTGCCCCCGATCCGGACCACGAAGTGCAGGTGTGGACCGGTGCTCCGGCCGGTGTTGCCGGACTCCCCGATCAACGCTCCGCGCTCGATCGCCTCGCCCCGCTTGACCACCTGGCTGCTGAGGTGGGAGTAGGAAGTGCGCACGCCGTGGCCATGATCGATCACGATGTACTTGCCGCTGGTCTTGCTGTCGCCCACCAGCTCCACCTTGCCCGACTGAGCCGCGTACAGGGGGGTGCCGATCGGGATCCGGAGATCGAGGCCGTTGTGGAACTTGCGTTTCTTGAGGATGGGGTGCATCCGGTAGCCGTAGCCCGAGGAGACGGTGTAGGGATCCTGCACCGGCCAGGCCAGATCCAGGATCGTGGCCAGGGCCATGGTGCCGGCCACGAAGCGATCGGCCTCCCGGGAGGTGTGGCCCGCGAGGTAGCGGCGGTGCCCCGCGTAGCGCTCGGGATCCCACTCCCCCGCGGCGATGGCCCGGGCGATGGCCCGATCCCGCAGATCGCTGCCGATCGCGGCGATCTCGAGGATGATCTCAGGATCGGCGTGCTCCTCCCACAGGCCGTCGAGCATGGCCAGGGCCTGATCGGGGGTGGGCTTGCGGCCCTCGCCGGTCAGGGCGACCCTCATCGCAGGGGGCAGCCCATCGGCGAGGGTGGTGCGGATCGCGCTGCGCCAGGGCTCGGGCACCGCGGTTGGATCGGAGGCGGCCGGGGGCGAGGGCTCGGGCGGCAGCATCTCCAGCTCGCCGAGGATGGGCGGGACCACCGCCCCCTCGGAGGAGAAGTAGGCTGTGAGGCTGGGCATCGGCGTGTGCTCGTCGCGGATGCGCTCAGCGAGGTACCACAGCAGCCCCCCCACCGGGGTGCGGGAGCCCACCGCCAGC
>DRPG01000390.1 GCA_011376105.1 Deltaproteobacteria bacterium | reverse complement strand
GGCGGGGGCTCCGCTGGCGACGGTTCCAGCGATGGCGGGGACACCGCCGGTGGCGGCGATGGCGGCGGAGGCGGTGGCGGTGGCGGAGGCGGCGGCGGTGGCGGAGGCGGCGGTGGCGCGGCTGGGGCACCCCTCGGACGAGCTCGCGGCCCTGTCGGCGATGATGGTGCTGCCCGTTGGGGCGACGGGCGTGCGCTGGGTCCAGTGGGTGGATCCAGCGCGGCCCGAGGCGGTGTGGCTCGGGGTGTGGATGGAGGCCCGGCGAGAGGCGATCGAGGCAGCCTACGGCCCCAGCGCTCCGGTGCGGGAGCCCCTGGTGTTGCCCTCGCTCGTGGCCCGCGCGATCCTGCCCCAGCACCTCCTACAGGCCACAGCACCCGTCGGGCCGGGGGGGGTGACGGTGCCCGCCCAAGCTGAGCTGTCGGGGGGCGGGGTGGTGCGGGGCTGGGGCCAGGTGCGGATCGTTACCACTGAGTCTGGATTCATCCTGATCGCGACACGCTGAGGTCGCTGTGGCGTAGGATCCTGGCGGGAGGACTCTTGGCCAAGCTCCACGCCGTCGTCGGCGACGTCCATGGGTGCTTCGATGCCCTGCGCAGGCTCGAGGATCGGATCGCTCGGCACGCCGCCCGCGAGGGGCTCGAGCCCGTCGTGGTGTCCGTCGGAGATCTCGTCGATCGGGGCCCCAAGGCCTCGGGGGTGGTGGGGCACGTGCGCCGGGGCGTCGCCGCAGGGACCCACGTCGCGGTGCTGGGCAACCACGAAGAGATGATGCTCGCCTCCATCGAAGCCTTCGCCCCCGGGCTGTTGTCGGAGGCCGGCGTGGTGCTGCACCCGGCGGTCGTCCCCTACGGGGCGGTGTGGGATCGTCAGCAGACGCCGTCGTCCGCTTGGATGCCGCGGGAGATGTTCTGTTGGTTCCGGACCCTGATGTGGCTCTCCCAGGGCGGGGCGACCACCCTGCAGAGCTATGGCACCCCCCGGCCCCACGATCCCGCGACCTGGGCGATGGACGAAGAAGATCTCCGGTTCCTCTGCGGGTTGCCCCTGGTGTTTCGCTCGGACACGATCGTGGTCACCCACGCGCTGCTGAGCGCTGAGGCGCTGGTGGCGCTGGATGCCGACGACGAAGAGGTGCTGCGCAAGGCGTCCGGCATGGCCCTGTGGGGCCGCGCCCGCCCCCCAACTCCACCCGATCCCGCCCGGATCCATGTCTCGGGGCACACCGTGCTGCCCAGGGTGCGCAGGCGGGGGAGGCTACGCACCGTGCAGGTCGACACCGGCGCCTTCCTCGGTCGCCGGCTGTCGGCCTGGTGTGCCGAGACCGATCGCGTCGTCTCCGTCCCGGCGTAGGCCCCCCAGGGGCCACGAAGGCGATGGCTGGGTCGTCGTGCGAGCCCCGGGGCGCAAGGTGATCGACGCGCTGGGGGCGCTGGTGCGGGGTGTCCGCGTCACAGCGGACCGGGCCCGCGGCAGCGTCCGCCCGGGCCCGCGGCAGCGTTCGCCCGGGCCCGCGGCAGCGTCCGCCCGGGCCCGCGGCAGCGTCCGCCCGGGCCCGCGGCAGCGTCCGCCCGGGCCCGCGGCAGCGTTCGCCCGGGCCCGCGGCAGCGTCCGCCCGGGCCGGGGGCTCGGAGGGAACACCCACGGTAGGGTGTGGAGCGTGGAGGGGGGATGCGCAGCGCCTATCGATATGCCCTCGGGTTCGGGGCCGGGGTGGCCGGGGTGGGCCTGCTGTGGGGAGCTTGGGCTTTGGATCCAGGCCCTGAGCTGGAGCCGATCCTGATCCCGATCCCGGAGCAGCGTGCAGAGCCCCATCCGATGCTGATCCAGGGGCTCGAGCCTGTAGAGGTCCCGATCGTGGGGGATCCCGGGCCCGAGCGCCGGGGCCTGTTGCTCGACGAGATCGAGCGCGCAGAGCGTGAGCAGCTCGGCGATCGGGAGGCCGCCCGCCGCCGCAGGGCCCGGGAGCGGATGCTCGAGGGGCGCATCGAGGGCCCCTAAGGGGGGCCGCCCCAGGCTGTACGAATTCCTTGCGCAGCGTTGACTCCGACCCGTAGGTTGAAGGGTACACAACGCCCGAGGGCGAGGTTTTATGCGACGACGAGACTTTCTGACGGCGGCTGCGGGCGTAGGGGTGGGCGCAGGCCTGGTGGCTCCACGCTTTGCCCGGGGAGAGCCATGGGGCCAGGGGCCGGACGAGGCCGCAGCGCACCTCCTCCCCGAGGGTGTCCGGGCCGAGCGCTGCCTGGAGATGTTCCTCTACGGGGGGATCAGCGCCTTCGAGTCCTTCTATGTGGTGGAGGAGCACGGTCGCCCCAACGATCCCGACTACCCAAACCAGCAGTGGCACCTGTTCAGCAGCAGCCACGCCGACGTCTTCGGTGGCGACTGCGGGATCCCAGAGGCTGAGTGGCTGCAGCCCTGGCAGACCGACGCAAACGGCATGTCGGTCAAGCTCGGTCCGCTGTGCATGCCCTTCCGACGACGAGCCGACATCATCGATCGGATGCGGGTGTTCGTGATGCGCCACGATCTGGAGCCCCACGAGGCGGCGATCCCCTACATGCTGTCGGGGATGCGGCTGGGGAACATCCGGATGACGGGCATGGGGGCCCACGTCCAGCGGTACTTCCTCGATCGCGACACCACGGCACGCACCACCCCCTACAGCTACGTCTTCACCCCCAACACCGAGTTCAACACCGACAACCTGCGGGCCGCCAGCGCGGTGGGGCAGCACCCCGGCTCGGCCCGGCCCCTGTCGCTGAAGATCAACTCGACCAACACCCTGCCCGAGCTGCTGGCCCGGGGACACCTGTCCGACATCGAGCGTGCCCGGGTCGACTCCCTGCTCGCACACTACTCGGCCGCGGCCAACGCGCGCCACAGCACCCTCGAGGGGGAGCTGCTGCGGGGGCCCGCCCTCGAGGATCACAACTTCTCCCTCGAGTCGGTCGCCAACGCCACCGAGCTGTCCCGGGTCCTCGGCGAGGAGCTGCTCGATCCGATCGGGGGCTCGGCCTGCGGGCGAAGCGACAGCCTTGATCACACGGGGATCGGGATCCGGGCCGCCGCCTCGTTGCTGAACAACCCGATCGATCCGGCGCGCTATGTCAACGTGATCGACGCGGGTCTGATCCTGGCCGATGGAGGAGGGGGCTACGACACCCACTTCTCCCACCTCGGCACCCAGGCGATCAACGCCACCAGCCTGATGCAGCGGCTGG
>DRPG01000389.1 GCA_011376105.1 Deltaproteobacteria bacterium | reverse complement strand
CAACTTCCCCCAGAACCGCCTCACCGATCACCGGATCGGGCTCACCCTGTACAAGCTCGAGTCCGTGGTGGATGGTGATCTCCAGGAGCTCGTGGACGCCCTGAACGCCGAGCACCAGGCCAAGCTCCTCGAGGAGCAGGGCCTGAGCTGATCAAGCCTGGGAGCAGGTCTGTGTCCCCCTCCGTCGTCGAGATCCTCACCCGCACTGAGGCCTGGCTGCGCCGCCGGGGCATCACCGCGCCCCGGCGCGAGGCTGAGCTGCTGCTCTGCCACGTGCTGAGCGTCGCCCGCCTGCAGCTGTACCTGCTGCACGATCGGCCCATGACCGCCCACGAGCTGGAGATGCTGCGCCCCCTGGTGGCCCGGCGGGGGGAGCGGGAGCCTCTGTCCTGGATCCTGGGGAGCCGGGGGTTCCACGCGATCGAGCTCGAGATCGAGCCGGGCGTCCTCGACCCCAGGCCCGACACCGAGGCCCTGGTGGATGCCGCCCTCGCCCAGATCCCAGCCGACGCACAGACGCCGGTCTACGTCGCTGACATCGGCTCGGGCAGCGGCGCGGTGGGGCTCGCGATCGCGGCCGCACGCCCTGCGGTGCACCTGTACGCCGTCGACATCGATCCGGTGGCGCTGAAGGTCACCCGCCACAACACCGAGCGGCTGGGGCTGTCCGATCGGGTCGCGGTGCTCTCCGGCGATCTCCTCTCGGCGGTGCCCGACGCCAGGCCCATCGACTGGGTCGTCTCCAACCCTCCCTACATCCCCTCCGCCGAGATCGACGGCCTGATGCCCGAGGTGTCCCGCCACGAGCCCCGGCGTGCCCTCGATGGCGGTCCGGACGGCCTGCGGATCATCCGGAGGTTGGTGCCCCAGGCCGCCGCCCGGGCTCGAGCGGGGATCCTGCTTGAGGTGGGCCACGATCAGGCGGCCCGGGTGGCCGACATCCTGCGCCGGGCGGGCCTCACCGGCACCGAGACCTTCGCCGACCTGGGGGGGGTCCAGAGGGTGGTGCTCGGGCGAAGCGGGCCGGGCATGGGCGTTCCTGGGGCTTGCTAGGGAGGACCGTAGCTGGTAGAGGGGCGGACCTGGAGGTCCGATGTCTGTCCGAACGCTCACCACCGTCTTGGCCCTGTGGTCCCTCGCGGGGTGCACCGGGGAGCCCAAGGAGGGGACGGATGGAGTCGAGCCCGTCACCACCGGCCCCGAGACCCGGGACACGCTCGTGGTGGGCTGGCAGTCCGACATCGGCAACCTGTTCTCGGTGGTGAGCGAGACCGCAGCCGACAGCAACGTGCTCGCGGCGCTGAGCGTGCCGATGGTCGACAGCGCGTTCGACTGCTCGCTGAAGAAGCGCCCGGGGCTCGCCGAGTCCTGGGAGTGGAACGACGACGGCACCGTGCTGAAGATGACACTGCGCGACGACATCAAGTGGGAGGACGGCACCCCGGTCACCGTCGATGACATCGCGTTCACCTACGATCTCATCGGAGATCCCACCGTCGCGTCCGCCCGGATCACCTTCGTCGAGCACATGCAGAAGGACGCCCGGCCGAAGATCATCGACGACACCCACATCGAGTGGCACTTCACCCAGCCCTACGATCGGGACACCCAGATGTCCCACACCAGCCTGTCGCTGATGCCCAAGCACCTGCTCAGCACCGCTGATCGGGCCACCCTGCGGGGTCACGCCAAGGCCAACGAGCCCCTGTCCTATGGTCCGTTCCGCCTGGCCAAGTGGGAGCCCAACGAGCGGATCGTGCTCGAGCCCAACCCCCGCTTCACCGGCCCTGATCACTGGCGCCCTCGGCTCAACCGCGTGATCTTCCGGATCATCCCTGAGTACTCCACCCGGATGATCGAGCTGGAGGCTGGCCACATCGACATGATGGAGCAGGTCCTGGTCGAAGACGCCGATCGCCTGAGCGAGGAGCACGAAGAGATCAAGCTGGTCCGCCGCGGCTGGCGCTCGAACGACTACATCGGCTGGAACCTCGAGAACCCCCTGTTCGCCGACGTGCAGGTCCGCAGGGCCATCGCCACCGCCACCAACGTCGACGCGATGATCGAGCGCCTGCTCACCAGCAAGAAGACCGGCGAGAAGTACGCGCGCCGCTCCGTCGGCACCATCACCCCGGCGCTGTGCGGGGTCCACAACGACGAGATCACCCCCATCGCCCACGATCTGGACAAGGCCAAGGCCATGCTCGCTGAGGCGGGCTGGCGGGACACCAACGGAGATGAGGTCGTCGACAAGGCCGGGAACAAGTTCTCGTTCACCCTGTTGACCAACACCGGCAACAAGCGTCGGGCAGACGCCGCGGTCCT
>DRPG01000388.1 GCA_011376105.1 Deltaproteobacteria bacterium | reverse complement strand
GGGGTCGCGATCCTCGGCGCGCTGCTGTCCCGCTCCATCCCCGCTGCGCCCTCCGCTGATCCACAGCTGGCGGTCCAGTGGGATCCAGTCCGCCCCACCCTGGCGCTGCTCCGGCTGGCGCGGGCCTACCGGCCGATCTGGCTCGCGATCCTGGGCATCAGCTGGTTCTGGACCTTTGGCTCGATCTTCCTGTCCCTGTTTCCGACCTACACCCGCTCGATCCTCGGTGGGAACGAGGCGCTCGCGACCCTGTTCCTCGCCATGTTCAGCGTGGGGATCGGGATCGGCTCGCTGCTGTGCCACCAGCTGTCCCGGGAGCGAGTCGAGTTGGGGCTGGTGCCGGTGGGGTCGCTGGGCATGACCCTGTTCACCCTGGATCTGTGGTGGGTGGGGCAGCCCTGGCCCCTCGGTGCGGTGCCGATGACGGTCCCGGAGCTCCTCTCGAACCCCACGGGCTGGCGGATCTGTGTCGATCTGGGGCTGCTGGCGGTCTTCGGTGGCTTCCTGATCGTGCCGCTGTACAGCTTCATCCAGGCCCGGGCCAAGCCCGAGGAGCGCTCGCGCATCATCGCGGCCAACAACGTGATCAACGCGTTCTGGATGGTGATCGGCTCCCTCGCCCTGGCGGGGGTGTACAGCACCGGCGCGAGCACGGTGGATGTGCTGTTGGTCCTGGCGCTCGTGAACCTGGCGGTGGGGGTGTACATGTACACCGTCGTCGCCGAGTTCCTGCTGCGGTTCGCGGCCTGGGTGTTGTCGTTCGTGATCTACCGGATCGATGTGCAGGGGGAGGAGCACATCCCCAGGGAGGGCCCCTGTGTGCTGGTGGCCAACCACGTGTCGTTCGTCGACTGGTTCGTGCTCATGGCCGCGGTACGCAGGCCACCGCGCTTCGTGATGTACCACACCTTCATGAAGCTACCGATCATGCGGTTCTTCTTCCGTCAGGCCAAGGTGATCCCCATCGCCGGGCGCAAGGAGGATCCTGCGCTGCTCGAGGCTGCGTTCGAGCGGATCCATGAGGATCTCCAGGCCGGCTGGGTCGTCGCGATCTTCCCCGAGGGGACGATCACCACCGACGGGACGATGTCTCCCTTTCGGCTCGGGATCGAGCGGATCCTGGAGCGGGACCCGGTCCCGGTGGTCCCGATCGCGATCAACGGGCTGTGGGGGAGCTTCTTCTCGAGAGCCGGGGGTCGGGCGATGACCAAGCCCTTCCGTCGGCTCTGGTCCCGGGTGGCGATCACGATCGGGGAGCCGATCCCAGGGGCGGGTCTCACGGCTGAGGCCCTGCAGGAGCAGGTCCAGCGCCTCTGGGAGCTCCGGGCTCAGGGGGAAGAACACGTAGGCTCTGGTGCCGTATGATGTCCCCTCCGGGAGGAGGCCTGTTGGAGGATCCATACGAGCCCAGAGACCATCCCCGTCGACGCCGATCGGACTTCCTCCGGTTGATGGCGCACGATCTCTACAACCCCCTGACCGCGATCCGGATCCTCGCTGAGATGATCCAGGAAGAGACCGAGAGCGCTCAGATCCGAGATGATACCTCGGGCATCATCGAGGCGACGGATCTGGCGACCGCCCTGGTGGGGGGAATGTCGTCGCTGGCCCACCTGGAGACGGGTTTGTCGGGGATCGCGATGGATCGGATCGATCTGGCGCCGGTGGTGTACCGGGTGGTGTCGCGCCACGCCCTGCAGGGCCAGGTCAGCGCCGTCCTGCCCGTCTCGATGTGGATCCAGGGCAACGTCCGGGCGCTGGAGCGTGCGTTCACCGACATCTTGATCAACGCCTGTCGCCTGTCCCCCCACCGGGTCCAGGTGACGGCGATCCTCCGCGACGACTGCCACCTCCTCACGGTGCCCGGCTTCTGTGAGCGGGTGGCTCCAGAGCTGCGGCCGTGGCTGCTGACCTATGGTGGAGCGATCGAGCTCCGCAGGGCCAGCGTCCCGATCTCCGCCTCGGGCCTGAGCTACACCACCTACACGATCGAGGCCCACGGTGGGAGCCTGTCGCTGGCCCCGGACGGGGTCACCCTCGTGGCTCAGCTCCCCTCGGCGCCGCCCTCCTAAGGTGCCTTAGCTGGGCTCAGCCCGTGGGGGCCTGGACGAGCTCGAGGCGGTGACGGGTTCGGACGCCCTGGTGGTACCTCAGCCCGTGGGGGCTTGGACGAGCTGAGCGCTGGTTTCGCCCGGGGTGTCCCGCAGCTGGATCCGCCAGCGGGTGGGCCCTAGGTGCTCGAGGTAGGCGTCCGCGGACAGGCCCGGGGTGGAGAGGACGATCAGCACGTCGGGCTGTAGCTCAGCGAGGATCAGCTCCCGGGGGTGCAGATCCCCGAGGGGGGTCTGTCGCAGGTGGCTGCGCACGGCCTCCTTCGCCGCGAGCCAGCGTCGGTCCCAGCGCCGCGGGCTGTCGGCGCGGGCGCGCGCGGTGAGCTCGGCCGGCGCACAGCACAGGCGAGCCAGCGTGCCCGGCAGCGGCTCGATCAGATCGCGCTCTCCGACGATCCAGCCCCCGGGGGCCGCCCGCCCGATCCGGACCTCCGGCAGGGGCTCGCTCCGCCAGAGGAAGGCGCGGCGCTGGGCCGGGGAGAGCCCCAGCAGCGGGCCCCCGGGCAGCACCGCCTCAAGCCAGCGGTACCGACACCAGATCCCCCCAAAGCCCGCCAGCTCCACGTCGAACACCAGCCGACGGGCGTCGGCGGCGACGAGCGCCACGGTGGCCCGGATCTCACCGGTGGGCCTCGGCCCGTGCAGACTCAGGTCCTCGATCCCCACCGGGTAGGCGATCCGACCCGGTGGGATCGTCTCGGGTGCCCAGCGCTCGGGCTCCCCCGAGAGCATCGGGTGGGTGGCCGAGTCGAGCAGCAGTGGATCGAGGATGAGGGCAGGGAGCTCGCCCGATCCCAGCAGCTGTCGATCCACCGAGGCCCTCAGGGTAGCGATCGCACCGCCGGCCCCGAGGCGATCGAGGGACACCATGCCCTGGAGCACCGGCCCGTGGAATGTCCGCCCGCTGGAGAAGAAGGCCTCGCCCCCCCAGCCCGCCTCGGGCACCTCGAGCCGCTGAGGCTCGGGGGCCTCACCCCAGGCAGGGCCCAGCTGCACGATCGCCCGCATCCGGACCTCGGCGCCGATCGCCAGGGACACCGCGATCCGCACGGTGTCCGCAGACCCGGCCTCCGCCACGGCGATCACCGCCAGCGTCACCGGTGTGTCCTCGACCTCGATCCAGCGCAGGGCCTCGAGCTGTGGGATCCCGATCACCTCCAGCCCCGGGCGCAGCAGCGTCGCAGCCTCAGCAGCGAGCTCGGCCGCGAACGCCAGGGGCACCGCGGCGACGGTGAGGGTGGGCCGGTGCTGATCCAGCCAGGGGTGGGCGGCGGGATCGAGGAGCAGGTGCCCGAAGCCTCGATCTCCCTCGACCGAGAAGCTGTCCAGCAGGGCAGCGGGGGCTCCCCTCCGGACGACGGAGGGCGGCTCGGGGGGCGCGGCGATCGGAGCGTCGGTCCGCTCAAGGGCTAGGCCCTCGAGCCGGTAGATCGGCACGCCGTCGGCCCGCAGCACGGCGGTGCCCGCCAGGGCCCCGGGAGACAGCTGCTGCACCTCAAGCTCCACGGTGATCTGCTCGACGTGCTGCAGCACCTGGCCCCGGTAGATCCAGGTGAGGGGCCGCCCCAGCGCCAGGGGCCGCAGGCGGGTCCCCGGGGGGAGCGCGCCGGTGCGCTCGTGGTGGACGTAGCGCGCGAGCTGGAGCATCGCCTCGAGCCCCAGCGAGCCCGGCATCACCGGATCGAGCCAGAAGTGAGCGACGAAGAACCACTCGCCAGGATCCACCTGCTTTGACGCGACATAGCGCCCCAGGCCCGCGCGCCCACCGGCCGGCTCCTCGAGCTGGAGGTGATCGAGCATCCGCCAGTCGGCCCTGGGCATCGTCGGATGATCCGCGAGGGAGCGAGCGAGCCCTCCCCCGGGGAGCGGCTCGATCCCCGGCAGCCCCTTCTGCTGGGCCAGGGCGGACCGGGTGAAGTACCCGAACTGGGTCTCGCAGGTGAAGATCGTCTCGTCGCCGGCCCGCACCACCACGTCGAACCGCATCACCGTCATCGCGCCCGACGACGAGATCGCGGTCTGGGTGGCCTCGGTGATCAGGGTGCCGGTGTGGGGCCAGACCTCGGCGTGCTGAGTGCCGGTGCCCCCGAGGTTGCGGAAGTACAGCCCGCCGTCTGCCCCGTCCGCCAGCCCCGAGCCCTGCCAGGCGGTCAGCCAGCCACACGGCTGCAGGGCGGTCTCGAGCAGGATCGCGAACGGCATCGGCCCCTGATCGGCTCCGATCCGCCAGAACCAGGCGTCCGTGGGGACGTCGTATGCGATCGTGACGCTGCGATCTGCGGCGATCTCCCCAGCGGGACCCTCGACCGACAGCACTCGGCTCATCTGCAGCAGAGGGGGCCCGGGCATCCGGGCACAGCGGCGGCCGGGGCCGTCATAGGGGACATAGCGGGGGCCGAAGGCGACCACCGCCGAGCCCACGGAGAACGACAGGACCCGGGCGTGATCTGCGACGAGCGGAGGCTCCCGGGCGTCATCGCCTGGGGACGCGTCGGCGCTGTCGGAGACGGCGTCAGCGGAGGTAGCACCGCCGGAGGTGACGATGCGGACGCCGACATCGTCGGCACGGACCACCGCGATCCCGTCCACCGACAGGACGACGTCGGCGATGGCCACCGGATCGGGGCTGAGGGACGCCTCCTTGATCCGAGCGTGGTAGGTCAGCCGGCGGTGCCCGGGCACCACCTGGCCCCGGCACCGGAGCCTGGCGGCGATGCCCAGCAGCGGCTCGAAGCGACCGTTGGGCCACTGAGAGGCCACCCCCAGGCCCAGCAGCCAGGTCTGCACGGCCTGCAGGCAGCCCTCGAACATCAGGGTGCCCGGCATGCAGGGATCGTCGCGGAAGTGGCAGCCGTTGAACCAGTCGTCGTCGTGTAGATCCTGCTCCACGATGATCTCCCCGAGGCCGTGGGGGGCCCCCGAGATCGACAGGTGGATCACCCGGTGCACACAGCGCCAGGATCGATCCCGGGGCAGGGTGAGGCTCGCGCCGTCGGCGCCTGCATGGCCCGATCCCAGCGCGTCACCGAACCGACCCTCGGAGAGCGCAGCCACCGCGTCGTCGCTTAGGGCCGTGGGGGTCGGACCCGCCAGGGGTGCGGGGATCGAGCTCGCCCAGTGGGCCGCGCTGTGGCCGTCGATCCCCCGCGGAGACGCCAGCTCCTCGGGGGTGAAGAACCCAGCGCAGCCGTTGCGCATCTGCAGCACGGGCTGCCCGTCGACGGTGGCACAGTCGTAGCGGAAGTAGAACAGCGTGGTCTGGCCCAGGCGGGCGAAGCGATCGATCCGGATGTCGTGGCGCAGGGTGGTGCCGGGGGCGGGACGATCCCCGAGGAAGGTCAGATCGCAGTCGAGAAGGCGATAGACGCGCTGGCCCCGGCACTCTTCGTCGATCCCCAGGTAGGAGACCAGCAGCAGATCCGCCTGGCCGGACTCGACCACGACGAACGCGGGCGGCAGGCCGTCGGCGGACCAGCGGGGATCGCTGGGCACGTCGTACTCGGTGATGATCCGGGCCGGACCCAGCTCCCCCCGGCTCCCCTCGACGGCGATGACCCGATCCACCAGCAGCAGGGGGGGCTCGGGCATGCGCACCCGGGGGGTGTAGCGATCGAGATCCGCCCAGCCGGGGCCGAACGCCTCGGCCAGGGTGCCCGAGGCGTGGCTCCGCAGCCCCCGGGGACCCATCCATGGCTCCCCCGGGGGCTCCGTCGGTGCTCCCTGTGGGCGCTCCCGTGGGCCCGGCTGCGCTGGATCCAGCGAGGACGGCTCCCGGAGCGGACGCGGCGCGTCCTGGGGCGGCTGGAGCGCGTCCTGGGGCGGCTGGAGCGCGTCCTGGGGCGGCTGGAGCGCGTCCTGGGGCGGCTGGAGCGCGTCCTGGGGCGGCTGGAGCGCGTCCTGGGGCGCTCCGGGGAGGGGAGGCAGGGGCTGGCCCCGGGAGATGCACAGCAGCGCCTCCCCGAGGCGGGCCAGGGTCCCCAGCGCCTCCTCCCGGCCAACCAGGAAGCGATCGTGGGCTCCGGCCGCGGCCAGGGTTGCGCGCGTCAAGGCCTCGGCGAGCTCCTGGACCTCGAGCCCCGGAGCCAGCTCCGGCGCGGATCCCGGAGGCGGGGGGCTGTGGCGCGGCCCTCCAGGCGGAGCCGTGGGCGCTTGTGCTCCGGGAGCGAGCTGGGCTCCGGCGCCGCGGGGGGCCCCCACGAACACCCAGGTCAGCGGCCCCGGCGGGGCGAGAGGGCCCACGAAGGAGGGGATAGGGCGGGGGGCCTCCGTCGGGAGCCTGGGGCGGGGGACCGGCACGGTGGAGGTCCCCCACGTGCCCCAGTAGCCCGAGCGAGCCAGGGGCGGCCCGGAGTGTGGGACCTCCAGCACCCGATCCCTCGGGGGGCTGGCCCTGGAGATGTCGTGGACGTCCAGGGGCTCGATCTGCACCGTGATCCCGGGACCCGCGGGGGGAGCCGCGGTCACGGCGCCGGGCTGGGCCCGGGCCAGGACGGTGAGCAGATCGAGCAGGCCGTCGGCGGCTCCGCAGCGGCCACAGACGTCGTGGTGTCGTGGAGCGGGGCCTGGATCACCGCCGGGGCGGACCGTCGCGAGGACGCGATCCCCCTGGGCGGTCGCTGCCTCGAGGCTGCGGACCACCAGCACCACCGCCCCCTCCCCGCGGGGGCCCTGATCCCCCAGGGCCTCGTCGGCGGCCCGCGCGCCGGGGTGCCCGCCGAGCTCCACCGCCCCCACCAGCACGGCGTCGAGCCCCCCCGCCAGCAGGTGACGGGCCTGATCCAGGGCCGAGAGCCCTGAGGCGGCGCCGCCCCCCACCACATAGGAGGGGCCCTGGAGATCGTGCTGAGCGGAGATCCGGTTCGCGACGAAGTTGGGCAGGGAGCCCTGGACCCGCGAGGCGCTCAGGGGGGGGGCCACCGCGTCCGAGCGCTCGGGCGAGATCGGGCGCAGGGCCAGCCGGACGATCGGCTCAGCCACGTGGGGATCCACCTCCATGCCCACCAACACGGCGGTGCGCTCCGGGACGAGGCGTGGGGTGCGCTCCAGCGCGTCGGACGCCAGCTGTAGGGCGAGGAGCTGCTGGGGCAGGAGCTCGAGCAGCTCCATCGGGGGGATCCGCCAGCGCCCGGGATCCACCGTGACCTGCTCGATCCAGGCGCCGGGCACCGACGGACCCACGCCCCGGGTGATCACCTCTGAGGCAGGCTCGAGCAGCGGGCGGGCGGTGCGCAGCGCCTCGAGCAGCATCTCATCGGAGCATGCCCCCACCCGGGCGGCCACCGCGACCACCGCCAGCTCCGGAAGCTCCGGAAGCTCCGGAAGCTCCGGAAGCTCTGGAGCAGCGGCGACGATCGGGTGGGGGGCGATCGTGTCGAGGGCCTCCAGCACGACGTGGGCGTTGGTGCCCCCGAAGCCGAACGCGCTGACCCCCGCCAGCCGGGGCTCCGATCCAGGCCAGGCCTCGGCCCGGGGCAGGGCTTGTAGGACCTGGCTGGCGGCGAGCTCGAGGCGGGGGTGGGTGCAGCCGGTGGCTGCGGGTAGCCGCCCGTCCCGGACCGCCCCGATCGCCCGCAGGAGGCCCGCGAGGCCTGCGACGGTGACGGTGTGGCCCACCAGGCCCTTGGCCGAGGCCACGGCCACCGCCGGGGAGCTCCGATCCCGATCGGCGAGGAGCTGCTCCAGCGCGAGGAGCTCGGCCCCGTCCCCCAGCGGGGTGCCGGTGGCGTGGCACTCGAGGTAGCCCACCTCCCCCGGTGAGCGACCCGAGCAGCGCCAGGCGGATCGCAGCGCCCGCAGCTGACCTCCGACGGCCGGCGCCAGCATGTTGCCCTTGCGGCCGTCGCTGCCGATCCCGATCCCCCGGATCACCGCATGGATCCGATCCTTGGCCGCCAGCGCGTCCTCGAGGCGCTTCAGGGCGATGGCGGCGGCGCCCTCCCCGACGATCAGCCCGTCCGCGTCTCGGTCGAAGGGCCTGGGGATCCCGGAGCGGGACAGGGCCCGCAGCTGGGAGAACCCCAGGAACAGGTACGCGAGATCCGCACGGTTCACCGCGGCCGCGATCGCGACGTCGGCCTGGTGAGCCGCCAGCCGATCGGTCGCCAGCTTCACCGCGTACAGCCCCGAGGCGCAGGCTGCGTCGAGCACGTCGATCGGGCCCGCCAGCCCCAGGGCCCGGGCCGCCAGGCCGGCGGGCAGGGCGTGCTGAGCACGATCCCCGGCTGAGCCCCCCCGCAGCCAGCCCGGGCTCACCCCGAGGTGATCGAGCAGCGGCGCCGAGGTCGCCCGGACGAAGCCGCTGGTGGGCAGGGCGAGGTGAGCCAGCACCAGGGCGGTGCGGGATCGATCCACCGACGGGGGCAGGGCCCCCCGGACCACGTGAAGCACCCACCGAAGCTGGGGATCCATGTCGTCGATGGGCCAGCCACCCAGCTGCAGATCGCCCGGATCGAGGTGGAAGCCCTCGACCAGGCCCCCGATCCGGGTGCTGATCGCGTCGGGGGTGCCCGGGGGCCCCAGGGGGGGCTCGGCGGGCCAGCGATCGGCGGGGACCGGGCCGAGGCTGGGGGTGCTGGCCCCGATCCAGGTGGGTGCATCCAGCGCACCGGGCAGCAGGCAGTCGAGGCCGACGACAGCGAACATCTCACTTGGCCCGGAACGCCGGGATCAGGCTCGTGCCCGCCGCGTACTCGCCCCCGGAGAGCTCAGCGAGGATCTCCCCGGACTCGTCCACCAGGGTGAGCCCGAACCGACCGTGCTGCCCGGTCGCGCCGGGCTTGATCTCGAGGTGACATGCGACGCGGCCGGCGAGGGGTCGGAGCTGGCTGTACTGCCCCAGCTGGGTCGGCAGGGCCGCGGCCCCGTGCTTCTCGCGCACCCACAGGAGCATCAGCTGCAGGGCTGAGTCCAGGGTGAGGGGATCGGTCGACCAGCGACGCCCGGCGATCCCCAGCGTCGCCGGGGTGGAGGTCTTCAGCCAGGCCACCGCGCCGTGATCGCTCATCCCCACGATCTGATCGATGCCCTGCAGCGCTGGACCGTGGAACAGGAAGCGCTGGTAGGCGTCGGACAGGGCGTAGGGGTAGGGATCATTGCCCAGGCCGTTGGCCTCGTGGCGCCGGCCCGGAGGATCGGGGACAGGGGTGGAGAGCTCGACGATGGCTCGGTAGGCCGGGCGGGGCTGGCTCGTCTCGCGCAGCTCGATCGCCAGCGCGTGCTCGCCTCGCTCGGGGCGCACCGGCGCCCAGGAGATCTCGACCTGGGTGCTCGGCCCCTCGAGGACCACCCCCCGCAGGATCGCTAGATCGTGGATCTGCGCCACCAGGGAGGGCGCGACCCTTGTCGCGATCTCGAACATCCACTCGAGGACCATCGCCGCCGGCAGCACCGGACGATCCTGGATCCGGTGGGCGGCGAGCCAGGGGGCGTCGGCGGACAGCTCACGGAGCTCGACGCCACGTGCGGGGCGCTGCCCCTCGATCACCACCTCGACGCAGGGGCTGGACAGCTCGTCGATCGCAGCCTCGGCGCCTGCGTCGAGGGGGATGAGGCCGCGCCCCAGCGCGGCGAAGTGTTCCTTGAGCCCTGGGGTGACCATGCCTCCGTCCCACGGACCCCAGTCGATCGCCTTGATCGTGGCCCGGGGCCGCTGGCGCTGTAGATCCAGGGCCACCTGGACCAAGGCCTCGTTGGCCATCGCGTAGTCGACCTGGCCTGCGTTGCCCTCCCGGCCGGCGATCGACGAGAACAGCACCACAGCGCGTAGCTCGTCCTGATCACAGGCTCGCAGCAGGGCGCTGAGCCCGTCCACCTTGGTCGACCAGACTTGATCGAACTGCTCGGGGGTCTTGTCGGCCAGGGCTCGATCGGCGAGGACCCCGGCCCCATGGATCAGCCCCCGGACGGGCCCGTGCTCGCCCACCGCGGCGGTGATCGCCTCGGCGACGGCGGCCGGCTCCCGGGCGTCGAGGGAGACGTAGCGCACCGGGGCTCCATGGGCCCGCAGGCGCTCCAGGTTGGCCCGGATCTCCCGGGTGGCCCGGATCGTGTGGGCTGCCGCGCCGGCCTCCCGGGGTGGGGCCCCGGGGTGCGCCGAGATGAAGGCCGCAGGGAGGTCATCGTCGGGGATCGAGGCGGCCCAGGGGGGATCGGCGTCAGGCACCGGGGTGCGCCCCAGCAGCAGCACCGCGACCGGGACCCTGCGGACCAGGGCGTCGACACAGCGTGCGGTGACCCCCCGTGCACCACCGGTGACCACGATCAGATCGCCGGGCTCCAGGGGCAGCGCTGCGGCCGGAGGCGGGGGCCGCACCGGGTGGGCCACCGGGGTGACGGCCCCCGCCTCCCCCAGGCCCAGCTCCACCACTGGACGGGCGGTGAGGATTTCGTCGAGGATCGCGCTAGGATCTAGCCCGGGGGCTAGATCCAGGGCCAGGGGCCGGGTGCCGGGCCACTCGTGGCTCAGGGTCTTGGCCAGCCCCGACAGCGCGCCCTCGAGGGGATCGCCTCCTGCGTCGGGCCCGCGGCCGAGGCGGCCACCCCGGCCCGAGACGGTGACGAACCGCTGCACGGGCCCGGTGGCCTTCGCCAGGAGGAAGGCGCCCCTGAGACGATCGGAGAGCACCTCGGGGGGCGCCCCTAGGGCGGAGAGGCAGACCACTGCGTCGAAGGAGCCCTCGGGGAGATCGGGCGCGTCGGTGAACGGATCGATCAGCGTGGGCTGCAGCCCACGTCCCCGCATCTCGTCGGCGAGGGCCTCTGCGACCCCGTGATCG
The DNA here is from genome assembly GCA_011376105.1 of Deltaproteobacteria bacterium. Taxonomy (GTDB): domain Bacteria; phylum Myxococcota_A; class UBA796; order UBA796; genus DRPG01. Next base: position 16,582 of record DRPG01000388.1, on the reverse strand, counting down.
TCTCGGGCCAGCAGCCAGCGTGGCCCGGGGATCCATCCGTCACCCGGGGGGGCCTCGCTCACCGAGACCTCAGCGCGCTGCAGCGCCGGGGGCAGCGCGCCCGGGACCAGCAGATCCGAGGCGCTCTGCACCGGAGGCAGCGACGCCTGGGGCCGGGGCTGGGGCTGGGGCGGAGGCGGAGGCGGAGGCACCAGCAGGGCGGGCTGCCCCGAGGGTGTGGTGGAGGCTCCGATCGTCGCAAAGCCCAGGCCTGCGGCCTCCGACGCGAGGTGATCGGCGACATCGGCGAGGGTCCGCAGCGCGGCGAGTCGCTCGTTGTCGAGCTCGGGCAGCCCGGGCAGCCGCTCCCGCACCGCGCCTAGGATCTCCACCCGCTTGATGCTGTCGACGCCCAGATCCGACTCTAGGTCCATCGACAGCTCCAGGGCCTCGATCGGGTACCCCGTCTTGTCCGCCACCGCGGACAGCAGCGCCTCCCGCAGGGAGGGGCCCCGGGGCTCGGGGGACGGGCTGCTCGGTGCGATCCCCTCCAGCTCCCCCGCCACGTCGGCGAGGGTCCGCAGCGCGGCGAGTCGCTCGTTGTCGAGCTCGGGCAGTCCGGGCAGCCGCTCCCGCACCGCGCCTAGGATCTCCACCCGCTTGATGCTGTCGACGCCCAGATCCGACTCTAGGTCCATCGACAGCTCCAGGGCCTCGATCGGGTACCCCGTCTTGTCCGCCACCGCGGACAGCAGCACCTCCTGTAGGGAGGGGCCGCTGGGGAGCGGGACGGGATCGGAGGCCGCGGGGCTGGGGGCGCTCCGGGCCTCCACCGCGGCCTGGGCGTCGAAGATCGGGGGCAGATCCGTGGCCACCGCGGTGGTCGCAGACGACAGTCGCACCCGGCCGGTCTCGCCCTCCGGGGACGCCTCGAGCAGCCCGGGGAGCGGTGCGGCCTGCGCTCCAGGGCTCGGGGTGGTGCTCGCCTGGGCCACGGGGCTCGGGGCAGGTGCTGCCTGTGCCGCGGGGGCCCTGGGGGGCTCGATGAGATCCGGGACAGGGCGGGGACGAGGGGCCAGGGACGGGGTCGCAGGGCGCCCTGCGGCCTGCTCCACCAGCCGGGCCTGGGCCTCGAACAGGCGTGCAAAGCTGTCGTTGGCCCGGGCGACCCCGTCGAGGAAGCGACCGTGGACCTCAGCGGTCTTCTCCTGGGCGCGCTGGAAGGTCACCAGGGTCTGGCGGGTGCTCTCCAGCAGGGCCGCCAGATCCGAGCCGGAGATCGCCGGCTGAGCGGCATGAGGCACGCTGGCCTCGGTGATCCCGGTGGCCGCGGGGTCCGGGGCGGCCGCGGGGTTCGGGGTGGCCGCGGGGCCCGGGGCCGGATTGGTGGGCTGTGCGTCGGCGCGCTCTAGGTAGACCGGCCGATCCATCGGTGCACCCGAGGAGGGTACCGCGCCCCAGCCTGCGTCGGCCTGGGGGGCGGCCGGAGCGGCCCCGGCCGACGCGGCCACCGGGGTCGGGGACGCCGGGACAAGCATGGGATCGTGCGCCGTCCTCGGGGTCACGGGCAGCTCGGGCATCGGAGGCTCCAGGGTGTCGGGCTGGCGGTGGTTGGCTCCGGCGAGCCAGACCGTGGCGGGGCTGCTTGCTTCCGGGGGCAGGGGGGGGAGGCGCTCGCGCAGCAGGGGCGCTGGATCGACGGGCAGGCCGGCGACGGCCATCGCAGCCAGCGCGCGCTTGAGCTGGGTGTCACCGTCGCTCCGATCGGCTGCGCGATCGAGGCCAATCACGGTGAGGGCGCTCCCTGCACAGCGCTCCACCAGCCCGCAGAGCACCCCGCGGGGCCCGCACTCGATCACCACCTGCACCCCACGCTCGAGCAGGCCATCGACCACGCCGATCCAGTCGACCGGCTGGGTGATCTGGTCTGCGAGCTGGGCCCGGATCTCGTGGGGATCGGTGGGCCAGGGGGACGCCTGGGTGCAGGAGATCACCTCGATCCGGGGGGGCTGGATCCTGACGTCGGCCAGATCCTTGAGGAAGGGGCCGGAGGCGGGGGCGAGCAGGGGGCTGTGGAACGCAGCGCCGACGGCCAGCCGGCGGCAGGGCAGTCCCTCGGCCTCCAGGGCCTCGATCGCCTCATGGATCCCGGCGTGGTCGCCGCTGATCACACCCTGCTCGGGGTGGTTGCGGTTGGCCAGGACCACCCCCTCGATCCCGTCGACGATCGCCTGGATCCGATCCAGGGGGCCGTCGACGGCGGCCATCGTGCCTCGAGCGCCGCCCTCGGACATCCGCTCGCCGCGGAGCCTGCTGGCGATCCACAGCGCATCGCCCGGCAGCGCCCCGGCGACGCTCAGGGCCACCAGCTCGCCATAGCTGTGGCCCGCGACGACGTCGGGGCTCAGGCCGAACTCAGCGAGCAGATCGGCCATGCCCCGGCTGAGGGCGCCGATCGCGGGCTGGGCCCAGGCGGTGTCGCGCAGGGCGTCGGCCTGGGCGGTGGCCTCGGCCTCGGAGAAGGCCGGGGGCGGGAACAGGATCGCGGCGAGGCTCGGCCAGCTCCGGGCTCGAAACGCCTCCTCGGCACGATCCATCGCCGCCCGCACAGCGGGGTGGCGGAGCGCCAGGGTTCGGCCCATCTCGACGTACTGGGCGCCCTGTCCGGGGAACAGCCAGGCGACCCGGGGGGCGGGGGCGTCGTCGCCGGCCCGGAGCCAGACCTCGTCGCCGGGGCGGGGGCTGCTCCCCTGCAGGCGACGCCGGACGATCGCGATCCGCTGCGTCAGCTCCTCGAGGGAGCCCGCGAGGAAGGCCGCCACCCAGGGCTGGCCGGCCGACCAGCGGGCCAGCGCCTCGTGGGCGGCGTGGGTGACGGTGGGGCCCCCGAGCTGCTCCAGCGCACGCTCCAGCGCTCCGGAGCTGTCGGCGCCGATCAGGAACAGCTCGACCTGGGCGGGGCTCTGGGCCGCCACGGTGGGCGCCCCGTGCTCCTCCAGCAGGGCGTGGAAGTTGCTGCCCCCGAAGCCAAAGGCGCTCACCGCGGCCCGGCGGGGGTGATCGGCGGCCCGGATCCAGGGCCGGGCCCTGGGGTTGAGGTACAGCGGGCTGTCCTCGAAGCCCATCTTCGGGTTGGGGGTCTCGATCTTGGCGGTGGGGGGGAGCACGCGCTGGTGCAGGGCCAGCGCCACCTTGATCAGGCCCGCTGCGCCGGCGGTGGACTTGGTGTGGCCGATCTGGGACTTGACCGTGCCCAGGGCACACCACCGCCCCGGGCGATCCGACTCCCGGAACACCCGGGCAAGCGCGGTGATCTCGGCGATGTCTCCGGCCTTGGTGCCGGTGCCGTGGGCCTCGACCAGCTCGATCGTCGATGCCTCGACGCCGGCCATGGCGTAGGTGCGGCGCAGGGCCTTGGCCTGCCCGTCGGGGTTCGGGGCGTAGATGCTCCGGTGGCGCCCATCGCTCGAGGCCCCCAGGCCCCGGATCACCGCATAGATCCGATCGCCGTCACGCTCGGCATCGGCCAGGCGCTTCAGGGCACACAGCCCGATCCCCTCGCCGATCAGGATCCCGTCGGCGGACGCATCGAAGGGGCGTGCATCGCCGGCCCGGGTGAACGCGGGCGTGCGGGTGAAGCACTCGAACATGAAGATGTCGTTGAGGGTGTCGACACCGCCGGTGAGCACCAGATCACAGCGACCCGCGAGCAGCTCGGAGGCGGCGTACTGGACCGCGGCCAGGGACGAGGCGCAGGCCGCGTCGACCACACAGTTGGTGCCCCCCAGATCCAGGCGGTTGGCGATCCGGCCGGCCACCACGTTGCCCAGCAGGCCGGGGAAGGTCTGCTCGGTCCAGGTGGGGAAGTGGTTGGCGATGTCGGCGACCACGACATCCACCAGGGCTGGATCCACCCCACAGCGGAGCATGGAGCGGCGCCAGGTGGGCCCCTGCAGCCGCGCCCCGGCGGTGATCGCCATCTCCTGGGTGCCGGTGACGCCTACGATGCAGGCGACCCGATCCCGATCCCAGCCCTCGTCGTCGGGATCGATGCCCGCGTCCTTGAGCGCCTCCCGGGCGACGATCAGCGACAGCAGCTGGCTGGTGTCGATCGACTCCAGCATGTTCGGGGGGATCCCGAACGCAAGGGGATCGAACGGCATCTTTGGGAGGAACCCCCCCCGGGTCGCCCACGTCTTGTCCGGCGCCGCTGGATCGGGATCGTAGTAGTCGTGGACCGACCAGGAGTGATCGGGGGGGACGTCGGTGATGCAGTCGGTGGCGGCGAGGATGTTGCGCCAGTAGGACGCGAGATCGGGTGCTCCGGGGAACAGGCAGCCGATGCCGACGATCGCGACAGAGAGGGGATCAGGAGCGGACATGGGGCTCTCGTGGTGGCTGCGGGCTGGCCGGGGCCAGGGCCCGGGGGCGCCAGCGGATCGGGCCGACGTCGACGCCTGCAGCGGCGAGGCCCACGGCCCGGGTGTGGAACGCTGCGCCGGCCATCAGGTTGGCGGCGACGACGTCGACGTGGCGCTGGCGTGGATCGGCGAGGAAGGTGTCGCGGGTCCAGTCGTTGAACGCGCCGATGGCTGGCCCACACCAGATCTGGAGATCGGTGCGACGCCCGGCGTCACCGGCGATGGCCCAGCGGCTCGAGCGGCCGAGGTACCAGCGAAAGATCAGCGCCATGCGGTGCTTTGGGTCGGCCCCGGCCCGGGCCAGCTGCGTTGGATCCCGCTCGGAGAAGAACGCGACGCACTGCGCCCAGATCTCGTCGAAGGAGGCGCGCAGCACGGTGCGTTGGACCGCCTCGGCGTCCGCCGGGGGCAGCTCCTCCAGCGAGCCATGATCGCGGTACAGGGCATACAGCAGCCGGGCGCGCTGGGGGAACAGGGTGCCCCGTTTGAGCACCTGCAGCTGCACCCCTCCCTCGAACATGTCGGACGCCGGCGCCATGGCGACGTCCGCCATCGAGGCTGACGCGAGCATCTCCCGCACCAGATCCGAGGTGCCCGCCTCGACGGTGGCCTGGTGGATCGTGCCGGTGAGCACATAGGCGGCCCCCATGGCGAAGGCTGCCGCCGCCGCCTCGGGGGCCCCGATGCCCCCCGCGGCCCCGATCCGGATCCGGTGTGGGTGGCCGATCTCGGCCCCCACGCGATCCCGCAGGTGGATCAGCAGGGGAAGCAGCACCGGCAGGGGGCGGTTGTCGGTGTGGCCGCCGGAGTCTGCCTCGGCGGTCAGATCGTCGGCCATCGGCAGCTCCGCCGCCAGCTCGGCCTCCCTCGTGGTGATCCGGCCTGCGGCCACCAGCTCGGCGAGCATCCGTGCTGGGGCTGGGCGGAGGAAGCGCTCGGCCACCTCCGGCCTGCTGACCTTCGCCAGGAGCCGGTTGCGGACCCGCACCGCCCCGTCGGGCCCCCGGGACAGCCCGGTGACACGGTACTGCACCACCGGTGGGGTCAGGGACATGTAGGCCGACGCGCTGACGGTGGTGACGCCGTGCTGTAGGTACAGCTCCACGGTCTGCTGCTCGTGCTGTGGATCAGCGGGGCTGTGGATCAGGTTGCTGCCCCAGGGCAGCCCCCCCACGCTCGCTTTGATCTGCTCGATCGCAGCCTCGATCCGGGGCAGGGACAGCCCCGCTGCGCCAAAGAACCCGAGGGCGCCGGCCCGGGCCAGGGCCACCACCAGCGCCTCGGACGCGATCCCGTTGGCCATCGCCCCCCCAACGTAGCCGACCCGCACCCCGTAGGTGCGCTGGAACGAGGGATCTCCGAGCTGATCGGGGGTCAGGGCGGGGACGTGGGCCAGCAGGGGCAGAGCTCCGGGGAGCTCCTCCGCGGGATCCCCGATCAGGGCTCGCCCTCCGGTGGTCACCGCCGGGCCTGACGCGGTGGCGACGATCGAGAAGGGGCGATCGAGGCACTCCAGCGCCTCGATCACCGCAGCCCGGCCACAGCGAGGCTCGGAACGGGGGCTGTCGGTGGGGACCCAGGCTCCGTGTGTGTTCAGCATCTGATGGGGCTCGTCCAGGGGGCGGCCCCTATAACGGATCCGCTCACCTCCGAGGGAGGCCATCGCCACCGGGGCAGCCTGCCATGGTGGACAGGGGGCGCAGGCCCCGCCCTGCCTCCGGGGGGCTGCTTCAGATCGCCGGGGTGACCTAGGCGATCGGTGTTGGTGTCGGGGCTCGTCAGGCTCGTTCAGCTCGATCTAGGCTCTGTGTCGGGGGGGGAGCCGCTCAGGTCCCGGGCCGCACGCGCTGATCCTACGTGTCGGCGTTGTTGACTTTGAGGCTAATTATTGAAGATAATTGCGTTTGATTCCGCGCTCCAGATAGGGTGGGCGTCTTTCCAGGAGCACACCATGCGTCTCTTTTTAGCAGTGAGCTGCGGCCTGGCGTTGATGCCAGCCTGCTCGGGGGATGAGCCCACGAAGGTCGACGAGGCCGACACCGACGCGGACGCGGACAGCGACGCGGACGCGGACGCGGACGCGGACAGCGACGCGGACGCGGACACCGACGCGGACACAGACACCGGCACCACCGACACCGGCACCACCGGCACCGGCACCGGCGCCACGTCGACGACCGGCGACACCGCCGACCCCGCGTTTGCCTGTGTGGATGCGAGCCTGGGCAGCGCGCTGCCGCTCCTGTACCAGGGCAGCACGGTGGGGGCCGGCAACGACGACTTCTCCCAGATCGTCGGCGGTCAGGTCTCCGAGGATGTGTTCCTCGACTTCACCGCGCCCTACGACGGGCAGTTTGCCTTCTACCTGACCCCCAACACCGACTTCGATGCGCTGTTGTACATGAGGACCCAGTGCGGCGGGAACGAGATCGCCGCTACGGACGTGATCGGTAACGGTGGAGAGCTGCTCGCGCTGGACATGTCGGCGGGTCAGACCGTGCTGATCGTGGTCGATGGCTGGGATGGGTACGGAGGGACCAGCTACGGCGGTAACTTCGAGCTGTCCATCGATCTGGTCCCGGCCACCGAGCTGATCTGTGGGGATGGCCTCGATCAGGACTTCGACGGTGACACCGACTGCTTCGACGCCGACTGTGCTGCGGATCCGATCTGTGGCGTGGAGATCTGCGGCGACGGGGTCGACAACGACGCCGACTTCTCCACCGACTGCTTCGACGCCGACTGTGACCTCGACGCAGCCTGTGCCGAGATCTGCGATGATGGGATCGACAACGACGGTGACTTCTCCACCGACTGCTTCGACGAGTTCTGCGACCTCGACGCGGCCTGCACCGAGATCTGTGACGACGGGATCGACAACGACGGCGACGGCGACCTCGACTGTCTCGACGTGTTCTGTGCGGCGGATCCAGTCTGTGCTGAGGTCTGTGACGACAACCTCGACGACAACAACACCGGAACCATCGACTGCGCGGATCTCAGCTGTGCGGCCGACGCCGCGTGCCAGCCGCAGTGCCCGGACACGGTCGCGCTGGGCCAGGTGCCCGAGACGCTGGTGGGCGAGGTCATCGGCGAGTACGACGAGGTGAGCCCCAGCTGCGTCACCGGCGCCGGCGACGTCCAGATCTCCTACACCGCACCACAGGACGGGGACTATGTCTTCGATCTGGCGGGCTCCGACTTCGACACCTCGCTGGTGATCCTGGACCAGTGTGGCGGGACCGAGCTGGGCTGTAACGACGACTGGCTGGGGCTGAGGTCGCAGCTGGTGGCGCCCCTGACCGCAGGCCAGACCGTGATCGTCAGCGTCGACAGCTTCAGCAGCTTCAGCGTCGACGAGGACTCCGGCAACTTCCAGCTCAACATCGCCCTGCTCGAGGCCAACGAGACGGTCTGTGACGACGGACGTGATCTCGACAACGACGATCTGGTCGACTGTGCAGATCCAGACTGCACCGGCCAGCCGGTCTGCGCCGAGGTCTGCGATGATGGGATCGACAACGACTTCGACGGTGACACCGACTGTTTCGACACCGACTGTGCTGCGGATCCGATCTGTGGCGTGGAGATCTGCGGCGACGGGGTCGACAACGACGCCGACTTCTCCACCGACTGCTTCGACGCCGACTGCGCTGCGGATCCGATCTGTGGCGTGGAGATCTGCGACGACGGGATCGACAACGACACCGACTTCTCCACCGACTGCTTCGACGCCGACTGTGACCTCGACGCGGCCTGCGCCGAGATCTGCGATGATGGGATCGACAACGACGGTGACTTCTCCACCGACTGCTTCGACGAGTTCTGCGACCTCGACGCGGCCTGCGCCGAGATCTGCGATGATGGGATCGACAACGACGGCGACGGCGACATCGACTGCCTCGACGCGTTCTGTGCGGCGGACGCGGCCTGCGCCGAGATCTGCGATGATGGGATCGACAACGACGGCGACGGCGACATCGACTGCCTCGACGCGTTCTGTGCGGCGGACGCGCTGTGTGCGAACACCTGCCCCCGCGACGTGCTGGGCGCTCCACCGCAGACGCTGAACGTCTCGACCGTGGGGCTCCCCAACGACTACTCCCCGCAGACCTGTGGCTTCAGCAACTCGTCGGAGTACACCTGGGAGTTCACCGCGCCCGCCGCCGGCACCTACACCTTCGACACCTTCGGCTCGAACTTCGACACGGTGCTGTACGCTCAGGACGGCGCCTGTGGTGGGGCCGAGATCGCCTGCAACGACGACACCGGCGGTCTGCAGTCTGAGATCGTGCTCAACCTCGTCGCCAACCAGACGGTGATCATCATCGTCGATGGTTACTCGACCGGCGACGGCGACGTCGTCCTCAACGTCCAGTGAGCCTCCGCTGAGGTGGGCCGAGCGCCCGTGGCGATCCCACGGGCGCTCCCGGCTCAGGACCTCAGGGCGTGCCCGGGGCTCCAGAGCGCGCTCTAGACCTGCTCGACCCGCTCGATCTGGCCGGGGAAGGCCTCGCGCAGGGTGCGCTCGACCCCGCCCTTCAGGGTCAGCGCGCTGGCGGGGCAGGAGCGGCAGGCGCCGTTGAGGGCGACGGTGACCACGCCGTCGCTCACCCCCAGCAGCTCGATGTCGCCTCCGTCGCGGTGGATCGCGGGGGCGATCTGGGCTGCGATGACCTGCTCGATGGCCTCGAACAGCTCTCCACCGCCTCCTGCTGCGCTCGCCTGATCCCCGTCCACCGGCCCACCGCAGAGCAGCAAGTGCTCCCGCAGGGCCTCGTCCACCGCACGATCCAGCTCGCTCCAGGGGACCCCGGGGGTTCGCTCGATGGTGACGGTGTTGTCGCGCAGCAGGACCGACGTGATCCCCTCGATCGCGAGCAGCCGCGCAGGCAGCAGGGCGTTGGGCACGCTGACGGGCACCGTGCCGGTGAAGAAGGCTGGCCTCCCGGTGCACAGCACCTGGCTCGACAGGTACATCCGACCGTTGGGGTTGGGGGTCTCCCGGGCCCGCAGCTCCAGGGGCACTGAGATCACCCAGCGTCCCTCGTGCAGATCGAGGGTGCGGCCGCGGAGGCGCTCGAGATCTGCGTCCGAGGCGGTCAGGCGCCAGGCCTCGAGGCCCGGCGCCGCGGGGCCCTGAGACGCACCCTCGGTGATCTGGACCCGGCGTCCGCCGGGCACCTCGACGGTCTCCACGTGGAGGCCCTGACCCGGGGGCAGGGCCTCCAGCCGGGCCATCGCCGCATCGGAGAGGGCCAGGGGGGCGGTGGCGTCGTGCCTTGGCAGGGGGCGCTGCAGCCCCAGCGCGTCCCGGATGGTGCTCCACAGACCCATGGCGGCGCTCCTCGTCGACCTCCGTAACGCCGTGGCGGGGATCGGGATCGCACAGGGGGCTGGATCAGGGCTCGTCCAGCCCCGACGCCCCTCGCTTGAGGCGGGCGGCGACCCGGCGGTGCTGGCGGGCCTTGTACAGGCTGTGGGCGTTCTCGCCGCGCTCGTTGCGGCGGGAGGTCTCCTCGTCGAGGAGCTGGAACTCCACGTTGACGTAGACCACGCGACCCAGCTCCATCACGAACCGGTTCTCGACGGACTCGGGGATCCGCACCGGGTAGTCGACGATCCAGTTGATGGCGCGGTAGCTAGCCCCCGAGAACTCGTTCCGGGCCGCTGCATCGAGCTGGATCGGGCGGGACGCGGCCTCCCGCCGCTCCTCGTCGGACAGCAGGCGCACCAGCTCGTTCGGATCCAGCAGGTTGTTGTGGCTCTCGCCGGGGATCACGTAGTTGAACGGGAACACCTCCCGCGACAGCCACGCCAGGGTCGGGGCGATGTCGCCGTGCTCGCGGACCACCACCCGGTAGCGCAGCTTGTCGAAGATCGTCGCCGCGACGGCCTGCTCCTTGGCCAGCAGCTTGGTGATGACCGACGAGCGCGACTTCCTCGAGCCATAGAACGCCACGGTGGGGAGGCCCATCTCCTGCATCTGCTGGGCCTGCTCGAGGATCCGCCGGTGGGCTAGATCGAGGTACTGAGCCTCGCTCACCGGCAGCCGGAACTTCAGATCGGCGGCCTCCATGTGGTTGATCACATGCATCAGCTTGACGATCACACACGACAGGATCTGGGTCCGTCGGAAGCCCCCCCGCTGGCTGGCCCAGACGAAGACCCGGCGCACGTCATCAGGATCGCGCAGCTCCGAGGGGAAGCGCAGGCGCAGGTGCTCCTCGAGGTAGCTGACGGACTCGTTGAACACGTAGCGCAGCCGCTCCCGATCGACTGGATCGGACACGTCGAGGCGGTGGGTCGCGAGGAAGCGATCGACGTCGGCCTCGGTGTGTAGCGCGAGCCGCTGCCAGTCGATCACCGACTCCCCCGAGAGCAGGACACGCAGGGACTCCACGTCCTGGAGGTGGATCGGCACCTGCATCGGGAGGGCGGACCAGCTGCTATCGATCTCGAGGATGTCTCTGCGCATGTTGCTCCTTATCCAGCGCAGCTCCCCGGAGTAGGATCGGGGACATGCAGCAGATCATCGACGATCGCTACCGGCTGGACCGAGAGCTGGGCACCGGGGGCACCGCGACGGTGTGGATGGCTCACGATCTGGTCCTGGACCGGATCTGTGCGGTCAAGCTGCTGTTGCCGGTGCAGGGGGCCCACGCGGACGAGCGCAGGGCGCGGCTGCGCTCCGAGGCGAGGACGCTGGCGTCGCTGGAGCACAAGCACATCGTGCGGGTGTGGGATCAGGGGCAGCACGGAGATCGGGACTACCTCGTGATGGAGTACGTCGAGGGGGGCTCCCTGGAGGATCGCCTCGCCCTGGAGGGCCCCCTGGCCCCGACGCTGGCCACCCGCCTGATCCTCCAGGTCCTCGAGGCCCTGTCGGCGGCCCACGGCGCCGGGGTGGTGCACCGCGACGTCAAGCCCGGGAATGTGCTGCTGCGGAGCGCCACTGAGGCTGCCCTGTGCGACTTCGGGATCGCCAGGCAGCTCGATGGAGGTGGCGCCACCCAGACGGGGATGGCGCTGGGGAGCGTGGGGTACATGGCGCCTGAGCAGCGGATCGACGCGAGGCGCGTCGGTCCCCCCGCGGATCTGTACGCCACCGCCTGCACCCTGTTCAACCTGGTGACCGGCGACACCCCCGTCGATCTGTACCTGGCTCCGGATCACAGCCCCCGCTGGGGGGGGGTGCCCTCCCCCCTGCGCCCCGTCCTGCGGCAGGCCACCCGGGCTGAGATCGATCACCGCTACCAGTCCGCTGCTGAGATGGCATCCGCGCTGCAGAGCGTGATCGGAGCGCTGGCGGAGCTGCCGGCCCAGCGACGCAGGGCCCCGATCGGGGGCGACTACGTGCCCACCGTGGTCCCCGGCACCTCGCCCCCGCTGACACTGGAGGCGAGCTCGAGCAGCCGCAGCGTGGGCGTGGACGACTGGCGGCGCTCCGGCCGACACCCGCCGGGGCGGATGGCCCTGTGGATCGGGGTCGGCCTGGTGGGCAGCATCACGGCGCTGGGGCTGGCCGCCGGGCCGCTGCTGGAGGATCTGCAGCAGCGGGCTGATCTGCGGGGGGGCTCCAGCCCGCTCAGCGAGGCGAGCGCTGCCCCTGAGCCCCCGGGCCCGGTGGCACTCAGCGGGCGCTGGCGGGGCAACCTCGAGGGGAGCCACCGGATGCGGCTCGATCTGCGGGGGCCGGACTCCGCGCTGGTGGGGGAGATCGTGCTGGGCCTGGGCAACCACGAGCGCCGCTCCCGGGTCACCGGGTGGTGGGACGCCGAGCGGCGGGAGCTGGTGCTCGAGGAGCCCGATCGGAGCACCTACCGGGCCTCGCCCGGTCCGGTCCCCGGGATCCTGGTGGGGGAGCTGAGGCGGGCCCCGCTGGAGCTCACGCTGCCGTTTGCGTTGGTCTGGGTCGGGGGGGAGGAGTAGAGGTCATGCCATGACGGCTCTCTTCGAGATCCTCCTCCCATCGGGTGAGCACACCATCTCCATAGGCGATGTGCCCCTGTCCGTCGGGCGGGGGCCCGCCAACGATCTGGTGCTCCAGGACGACACGATCTCCTGGCGTCACGCTCAGCTGTGGGTCGAGGCCGGAGCCGCCTGGCTGCGGGATCTAAGATCGAGGAACGGCACCTGGCGCAACGAGCAGCGCGTCCACGGCGCGCTGCGCCTGGCCCCCGGAGATCGGATCCGGTTTGGGGCCACGGTCGAGGTGATCCTCCAGGGCGGGCGACGCGGGCTCGGCACCACCTGGGAGACGTACCACATCGAGGATCTGTCGAGCGGTGTGCGCCTGCTGGTGCGCTCGGATCGTTTCCGGATCGGCAGCGGAGCCGACTGCGATCTACGCGTCGCGGGCATGTCCGAGCGAGCCGCCACCGTGCTGCTCCACGACAACGGTGAGATCTGGGTGGGGATCGAGGGCGCCGAGCGACAGATCCAGATCGGAGAGGTGTTCGAGGTCTCAGGGCACCAGGTCCGGGTGCTCGTCGAGTCCGCCGATCACGCGCCCACGGTCGACTGGGCGACTCAGCGCTACCCTTACACCCTGCTCGCCACCGCCAACGCTGCGGGGGGCCCCCAGGTCGTGGTCTCAGATCCGGCGAGCGGCGCTCAGTGCCTGGTGACGGGCAACCGGGGGGTGCTGTTGTTCGTGCTCGCCCGCCGGCTGCTGCGGGATCGCGAGGCGGAGGCGGAGCGTGCCGAGGAGGGCTGGTGCACCACCGAAGAGGCGGTCACCGGGGTCTGGGGCCGGGGCCGCAAAGGCTCGAACCAGCTGAGCGTCCTGGTCCACCGGTTGCGGGGCCACCTCGAGGAGAACGGCTTTGATCCTTGGTTTATCGAGAAGCGTCGCGGGGGGATCCGGGTCCGCTGTGCTCAGGTCTCGCTGCGCTGAGCGCGTGGCGGCTGTGCGATCGGGGGCGCGGTGAGGCGGACACGCCCAGGCCGGGTGGTGGCGACCCGGGGGCGCCGGGTGGTGGTGGCCGACGAGGAGGGCCAGCGAGACTGCTTCCTCTCCGGGCAGCGGGCGGTGGTCGGGGATCAGGTCGAGTGGGTCGAGGTCCAGGGCGAGGGGGGCAAGGTCGTGGCGGTCGGGGAGCGTCGGACGGTGCTGGTGCGCACCGATCTCCGGGGGCGCGAGCAGGTCCTGGCCGCCAACCTCGGGGGGATCGCGGTGGTCACCGCCCCGGTGGAGCCCCCCTTCCGGGCGGGCCTGCTCGATCGGTACCAGGTCGCGGCTGGGATCGGGGGCCTGTCCTGTCTGGTGATCCTCAACAAGATCGATCAGGGCGTCTCAGACGAGGTCGAGGCCGCGCTGCGGCGCCGCAGGGCGGTGGGGCTGGAGCTCCTGCGCGCGAGCGCCCACACCGGAGCGGGGCTGCCCGACCTCGCACAGCGGCTCGCCTGGGGAGGCCCCTGGGCCCTGGTGGGGCACTCGGGGGTGGGCAAGACCAGCCTGGCCGCGGCCCTGGTGCCGGAGACCGAGGTCGGCGCCATCGGCGCGCTGTCCGAGCACTGGGGCACGGGCCAGCACACCACGTCGGGCTCGTGCACCTTTACGCTACCCGGTGGGGGGGAGCTGGTCGACTCCCCGGGCATCCGGACTTTCGCCCCAGGGCGGCTTGGGGCCGTGGACGTCCGGAGGCACTTCCTCGGCGTCCATGATCTCAGCTGCCGCTACCGGGACTGCCTGCACCGGGGGGGTGAGGACGGCTGCACCGCCGACGCCCGGGTCGATCCAGAGCTGCTCGCCTCCTACCGCCGCCTGCTGGACGAGGTGACGGGCATCGAGCAGCGTCGGCGCCCCCGGTCACGTCCGCGCTGACCTCGATCGCGTGCGGGCCCCGGGGCCGTGTGATACATCTCGACTTCATGAAAATGAAAGTCGATTTCAGGTGAGCCCCAAGCCCTCGAGTGTTGTCCGTCGGACGCTGGCGTCTGCGCTGGCGTCTGCGCTGATCCCGGGGGTTGCCCACGGCCAAGACAGCAGCGACTCGGCCGACATCCAGATCATCGTCACCGCCGAGGACGGCACCCCCCGGGTCGCCGGATCCGCCCACGTGATCGATGAAGAGGCCCTAGAGCGGTTCGAGCACGACGACATCCACGCAATCCTGCAGGCCGTCCCCGGGGTGACGGTGCGGGGCGAGGAGGGGTTCGGGCTGCGCCCCAACATCGGGATCCGCGGCGTCAACGCGGATCGCTCGGCGAAGATCACCCTGCTTGAGGACGGGATCCTGCTGGCGCCTGCCCCCTACGCGGCGCCCGCGGCCTACTACTTTCCGATGGTCACCCGGATGGTGTCGGTCGAGGTGTTCAAGGGGCCAGCGGCGATCCAACATGGGCCCCACACGGTGGGCGGTGCGGTGAACCTGATCACCGCCCCCGTGCCCTACCTGCCCCCCGCCGGGCACGATCCTAAGCTGGCCCCCGAGCGGGATCCACCCACCACAGCGACGGTGGATCTGGGGCTCGGCTCCTGGCAGACGGGCAAGCTCCACGCCCGGGTGGGCACCGGGGGCGAGCGCTGGGGGCTGCTGGCCGAGGGGGTGGGGCTGCACAGCGCAGGGTTCAAGCACCTCGACGGAGGAGGCCCCACCGGCTTCGATCGGGGGGAGGTCATGCTCAAGGCTGGGATCCGCACTGATCCGACCCTGCGGCAGCGGACCGGCCTGGAGCTGAAGCTCGGCTACGCCCACGAGACCTCCCGGGAGACCTACCTGGGGCTGCACCCCGACGACTACGCCGTCGATCCCTACCGCCGCTACGCCGCGAGCCAGGCCGGCCACATGCAGTGGGATCGCACCCTGCTCGAGGTCGCCTGGCCCCTGTTCCTGGGGGACGTCGAGCTGCGCACGGTGGCCTACCGCCACGATCTGGTCCGGGTGTGGACCAAGTTCAGCGGGTTCGCCGACGGAACCGACGTGCACGATCTGCTCCAGCAGCCGGTAGGCGACGAGTCCGGGGCGCTGCTGGCGATCCTGCGGGGCGACGCGGACAGCGTCACCGAGGATCAGACGCTCCAGATCGGGACCAACGATCGGCGCTATGCCGCCTGGGGGGTCCAGAGCCGCGCCCGCTGGACCCGCCTGGGCAGCGGAGGCTTCGAGTCCCACCTCGAGGTCGGCCTGCGGCTGCACAGCGATCGGGTGGATCGGCTGCACACCTCCGATCCCTACCAGATGCGCTCGGGGAGCCTGGTGCCCGGGCCCGACGCCCAGAGCGAGGTGATCACCGAGAGCCGGGCGACCGCCCTGGCGCTGGCGGGTCATGTCCACGAAGATCTTGTGCTGGACTGGATGCACGTGGTGCCCGGGCTCCGGGTGGAGTCGATCGCCGGCCAGCGGGACGACAGCGACGTGAGCACGGTCGTCCGCACCATCCCCCTGCCCGGGCTGGGGCTGCTGGCGGAGATCGGCCCCTCGTGGTCTACCTTCGCGGGGATCTATCGAGGGTTTTCCCCGGTCCCTCCCGGGGAGGCTCCAGAGATCCGGCCCGAGTCCAGCCTCAACCTCGAGGGAGGGATCCGGGGGGGCGGGGCGGGGCCTCACCTCGAGCTGGTCGGCTTCGTCAACGACTACGCCAACCTCACCGGCCAGTGCACGATCAGCGGTGGCTGCCTCGGTGACGATCTCGATCGTCAGTTCAACGGGGGGAAGGTGTGGATGTATGGGCTCGAGGCGGTGGCGGGGCACGAACTCTTGCTGCCCCGCAGGCTGGCCGTGCCGATCGAGGCGACCTACACCTACAGCCAGGGCCGGTTCAGGACAGGCTTCGTGTCGGGCTTTCCCCAGTTCGGGTCGGTGGAGATCGGTGACTTCCTGCCGTACCTCCCCCGGCACCAGGGCTCGCTGTCTGCCTCTCTGGTCCACCCGCGGGCCAGCCTCGGCGCCGTGCTGTTCGGTCGCAGCGGCATGCTGGACGAGGCCGGCGAGATGCCGGTGCCCTCCGACGTCGGGATCCCGCCCCTGCTCACCCTGGATCTGGCCGCGGATCTCCAGCTTGGAGCGAACGCCTCGGTGTATGCCACCGTGACCAACCTCACCGACTCGGCGCCGATCGTGAGCTGGCGCCCCTTTGGCGCGAGGCCCCCCGCTCCCCGGCGGCTGACGCTGGGGCTCAAGGTCTACCAGCGGTAGCCACTGGGCGGCGGGGCGGCGGGGCGGCGTCTTCGTGGG
>DRPG01000387.1 GCA_011376105.1 Deltaproteobacteria bacterium | reverse complement strand
GAAGCGGACCTCAGCGGGGCTAGGCAGGACCTCGTCTGCATCGATCGGGTCCCCCTGGCGATCCCGCAGCGGCACCGGCTGCCCGTCACAGGTCAGGGACAGCCGCACCGAGCCCCCCGTCGCCGCACCCCGCAGCGTCCCGACGATCTGATCCCCGTCATAGACCGCTGGAGGGACCCCTAGATCCGCCCGGACGGGCCGATCGATGATCACCGTGGCGCGCTCGTGGGCCCAGTCCAGCCGATCCACACAGAAGGCCTCGACGGCGAAGGTCCCGAGCACGTCCGCCACCGGGATCTCGATCAGGGTCTGGCCGTCGATCTCCACCAGATCGTAGAACAAGACCTCGGGGAAGATCGCCCGGGGCGCGGCGGGCTCCGGATCAGGGGGCTGGGGCCCGGGTGCGTCAGCGATCTCTTGCTCGCTGGCCTGGTCGAGCCCACTCAGCGCGCCCTGGTCGAGCCCCAGGAGCCGGCTGGAGCCGGGCGCCGGGGGCGTGCTGCGCTGCAGCGATGCACGGGCCGGGGGCCGCTCGTCCAGGGATCTCTCGACGGAGACGTCAGAGGCGTGCTCGGTGGCGGAGGTGATCTCGTCCTCCAGCCTGAGAGGGCTGTCTGACTCAAGCTCGTCAAGCCCGTCGAGCTCAGGGGCGGGGGCCGAGGAGCAGGAGACCGGAGGTCTGGGTTGTGCCCGGGAGCGCATGGGCACCGGCTCCATGAGGTCTAGCATGGGGGCCGGCGGGGGCTGTGGGATCAGCTGGTTCCAGAGCTGATCGTCTGCGAGCTGGAGCACGCCTCGATCCCCGCGGTAGCCCTCGGTGATCGACGTGATGCTGCGCTTGAGGGCGCCGGAGAGGGCGACCGCAGGGGTGTCGGCCTGGGTCAGCCGCTCGTCCCGCACCGACAAAAGCACCGGGGTGCCCGGGGTCACGCCCTGGAGCTGGACCCGCAGGGTCCCTCGTCGAGGATCGTGGCTCGCGGAGACCTCGAGCCCGAGCTGTGCGGGTCGCAGGAAGTGGGTGAAGGCCTCGAAGGGGACCCCCCGGACCCAGCCCCCGACGAACACGGTGGTCGCGCACGAGGGCAACCGCAGCTTGATCTCATCGCCGGCAGCCACCGCGCCGTGCTCCTGCACCTGCTGCTCCCCGGTGGCCAGATCGACGGTGATCGTGGTCAGCGCCTCGACGCTGGATCGCACCGACAGCACCCCCTCGGTCGCGACGAGCTGCTCGACGACGAGGGGCGTCGCGAGGAAGTCTCCGTCGGACAGCCAGGCCCCGCGCAGAGGCAGCGCACCGGGCTCCGGCATCAGCGAGATCATCCGCTCGGTGCCCAGCTCCGACAGCAGGGTGGTGTCGCGCTCAGCACGGCGGCTGCCGGGGATGACCACCTCGCAGACCCGCTCAGCGTCGTCGCTGGCCGACAACCTCAGCCGCAGCAGCCCCTCGCCGGACACCGGCAGCTGGCCCTCGTAGCGCCCCCGGGCCACCGGCTGTAGCTCGATCGAGGCCAGGGTTATGCCGGCCTCGACGATCTCGACCTGCAGCGCGCGATCAAAGGGTTGCTGGTAGCTGTCGACCTCCAGCGAGAACGCCAGCTGTTGGCTGGCTCGATCGAGGCTATGGGCCAGCAGCCGACCCGACAGCGGTGCGAGGGTGTACTCAGCCACGGTGAAGCTGGCCCTCCGCCCCAGGCGCTGCTCCCCGAGGGCGAGCTGGACGGTGTAGTCGCCGGGCAACAACATCGCCAGGGGCTCGAGGTGCAGCCCGTGCTCCCGCAGCACGCCCAGCTCCTCCAGCTGCAGGGGGCGCTCGCTGAAGATCTGCCCGGCGTGCTCGACGATCAGGCGCATGCCCGGGCGGGGGACGGGCATGGCGAGGAACACGTTCACCGTGTCTTGCTCCGCTCGGTACAGATCTCGATCGGTGATCAACGCGAGCAGCGGCTCTGGCTCGAGGGCCGGGCCACGGATCGACATCCCGGACAGGGTGACGGCCTCGCCAAGCAGCGGCAGCACCCTGCGGGTGGCGTCGGGGCTCCGTCCCAGCCCCAGCAGGCGGGCCAGCCGCCCGGAGGGACGCGCCGGCGTGCTCCCCGAGAGGAAGACGAACCGCTCGCCCACGGCGGTGGTCGCGCGGGCTGTGGTGGCTCGAGAGAGATCGTGGATGTCGATGGAGAAGCCTGGTTGGCTCATAGAGCCTCCTCGTCGTGCCGGGGGGT
>DRPG01000386.1 GCA_011376105.1 Deltaproteobacteria bacterium | reverse complement strand
GATCGAGCTACCACCGGGTGCGATCTACGAGCAGGTGGATCTGACCCGGGCTCGCCACGTGCGGCGCCTGCTGGGGCGCCACACGTTGGAGGCGGTGATCCACCTGGCGTACCACCGCGATCCAGGCTCTCCAGACGCACACCGCCTCAACGTCGACGCCACACGTACCCTGATGCGCCTGTCGGAGTCCCACAAGATCCAGCGCTTCCTCCACCGGAGCACCGCCGAGGTGTACGTCCACCGCAACGATCAACCCGATGTGCTGCGGGAGGATCAGGCCCTGAACCTCGATCCCAGAGCCCCGCCGTGGATCCGGCACCGGGTGGAGGCCGACGTCACCGTGTCGGCGAGGATGGGCCTGGCCCCACAGATGAAGATCGCCGTGCTCCGCTGCGCCGAGATCCTCGCCCCGGACATGGGATCTCAGCTGTACGACTACCTGGAGAGCCGGGTGTGCCTCCGGCCGATGGGCTTCGATCCCATCGTGAACCTGCTGTCGCTGCCCGACGCCACCCGTGCCTTCGAGCTGGCCCTGGTCTCGACCGAGGAGGGGCCGTTCAACGTGCCCGGCGCCGACACGCTGCCGCTGTCCCGGCTGATCCGCCGCTGGGGGCGTGACGATCTACCCGTCCCCGGGCCCCTGATCGGCCCCGCCTATGCGCTGCGGCGCGCGATACGTCACACCGCGTTTCGCTACGGACCCAACCAGTGGCGGTTCCACTTCAACGGGGTGCTCGATGGAGGCCGCGCCGATCGACTCCTCGGCTACCGCCCGGAGCACCCGATGGTGTGGCCCACCGGCCGCCCGATCCAGGGCCCGGGGTAGGGACGGCCGCCTCAGCCGCTCCCCCCGCCGTGGAGCGTCACAATAAGATGACGGTGATGTTGTTGAACCAGACAGCGGAGTATGCGCTCCGCGCGATGGCCGTGGTGGCCCGCGCCATCGACGAGCCGGTCTCGACTGTGATCATCGCCGAGAACGCCGCCATCCCAGCCCCCTACCTCTCGAAGCTCCTCCGGCGGCTCGTGCTGGGGGGGCTCTTGGTCGCAAAGCGGGGCAAGGGTGGCGGCTTTCGGCTCGCGCGCCCGCCCTCCGAGATCTCCTTCGCGAGCATCCTCAGGGCTGTCAACGCCCTCCCGCCCACGAGCCGATGTGCCTTTGGCTGGAGCGAGTGCGATCACGACAGCCCCTGCGCGCTGCACGAGACATACGAGGCCGCACGTCGGGGGTTCCTCGACTGGGCCGAGCGGACACACCTCGACGAGGTCGACTCGGCCTGACACGCCCGGGCATGCTCGTGAGGCGGTGGTGGGTTGCCGCCCACAGAGCAACGGATATCTAGACCTCGATATCCACAATAGAGGTTGGCGTGCTCTCAAAATCCCAAGCCAGGCTGTTCTATGTCACCGCGACCGTAGGGTTCTCCGGCGTCTTCCTCCTGCTCACCGCCGACACCCTCCGTCAGGTCCCGCAGCGCTCCAACGCCGCCCAGCTCACCGAGGCGGTCGTGCACGGGAAGGACTTGTGGGATGAGAACAACTGCATGGGCTGCCACACGCTGCTGGGCGAGGGCGCCTACTACGCTCCAGAGCTCACGAAGGTCGTAGAGCGGCGCGGAGCGCAGTGGATCAAGATCTTCCTGAGGGACCCGGAGGCGATGTTCCCGGGCCGCCGGCGCATGGTGAGGTACGATCTCTCCGACGAGGAGATCGACGCGCTCGTCGCCTTCTTCACCTGGATCGGCGGGATCGACACCAACGGGTTCCCCGCGGAGCCCGACCTCGCCCCGGCGGGGGCTGCTCCGATCACCGCCTCGGCGGTTGCACCCGACGCACCGGAGGTGTTTGGAGCCGTCTGCACCGCGTGCCACAGCCTCGGCGGCAGCGGGGGGGCTGTCGGGCCCGCGCTCGACGACGTGTCCGAGCGCTACGACGCTGCGTCGCTGCGTCGGTGGCTGGCGGATCCACTGAAGGTCAAGCCCGACACCACCATGCCCAATCTCCAGCTCTCTGACGCAGATCTGGACGCCCTGACCGCGTTCCTGTTGGCCGACCGCTAGACCGCACGGAGGTTACGTGCACACCCTCAAGTTTGAATCGTGGAAGGTCGCCTGGGCTTTCTTCGCGACCTGCATGTTGCTGTTGGCGCTACAGCTCGTGTATGGCTTCTTCATGGCCTTCGCCCACGTGGGGCTCGACGTGCTCCACCCGTGGATCCCGTTCAACGCGCTCCGGGCCTCGCACACCAACCTGCTGGTGGTGTGGTTGCTCGCCGGGTTCATGGGATCGGCCTACTACATCATCCCCGATGAGTCCGACCGCGAGCTGTGGAGCATCCCGCTGGCCTGGCTTCAGCTCGGCTCGCTCGTGGTCGTGGCGGTGATCGCGCTCGTCGGCTTCCACTTCAACTGGTGGGAGGGGCGAAAGTTCCTGGAGATCCCCCGTCCGCTCGACTACCTCGTGGTGGTCAACGTGCTCGCGTTCCTGCTGAACATCGGGATGACCGTGCTCAAGGGCCGGCGCTACACGACCACGGCCCTGACCCTGCTCACGGGGCTCACCGCGGCGGCGCTGCTGTACCTGCCGGGCATGATCTACTTCACGTCCCAGGTGCTCGACTCATACTTTCGCTGGTGGGTCGTCCACCTGTGGGTCGAGGGTGTCTGGGAGCTCATCATGGGCGGCATCCTGTCATACCTGCTGATCAAGCTCACCGGTGTCGATCGCGAGGTCGTCGAGAAGTGGCTGTACCTCATCGTCGGCCTGACCTTCCTCTCGGGCATCCTGGGCACCGGCCACCACTACTACTTCATCGGCGCGCCCGAGTACTGGCTGGCGATCGGGGGGATCTTCTCGGCGTCGGAGCCGCTCGCGTTCCTCGGGATGGCGCTGTACGTGGTGACCATGGCCCGCCGCGGCGGACGCCGGCACGACAACCGCGTCGCCCTGTTCTGGTCGGTGGGCTGTGGCGTGCTGTCGTTCGTGGGGGCCGGGGTCCTCGGCTTCGCCCACACGCTGCCGTCGGTGAACCTGTACACCCACGGCACCCTGGTCACGGCCATGCACGGCCACCTCGCCTTCTGGGGGGCCTACGCGATGCTGGTCTTCGGCATGATCAGCTATGCCCTGCCCGAGATGACCGGGCGCAAATTCTTCGACAGCTGGGTTGGCGAGGCCGCGTTTTGGATCGCCAACACGGGCATGCTCTCGATGACCGCCGCGTTCGCGGTGGCCGGCGTGACCCAGGTCTACCTGGAGCGACGCATCGGGCTCGACTTCCTCGACGTGCAGGACGCGGTCGCGGTGCATTTCTGGGCGCTGATCTTGGCATCCTGCTTGTTCACCCTGGGCATCCTGCTGTTCATCTGGGACTTCGCTCGGCATGGATCCCCGCTGGGGATGCGGGCCGACAGCGCGACCGGTGTGAGCGCCCCCGCACCCCAGCCCGCCAAGTGAACCCGGTCCCCTGGTACCGGGAGACCGGGCACGAGTGCAGGGTGTTCGAGCACGCCGCCGCCAACCAGCTCCCGTTGCTGCTCAAGGGGCCGACGGGCTGCGGCAAGTCCCGGCTCGTCGAGCACATGGCGGCGCGGCTCGAGCGCCCCCTCGTCACGGTGGCCTGCCACGACGACACCGCCGCTCCCGATCTGTTGGGGCGCTGGCTGATCCGCGGTGGGGAGACCGTGTGGGAAGACGGCCCCGTGACCCGCGCGGTGCGGCAGGGCGCGGTGCTGTACATCGACGAGATCGCCGAGGCGCGCCCGGACGTGGTGGTGGTGCTCCACCCGCTGACCGATCACCGCCGTCAGCTGTTCCTCGATCGGCACGACGAGGTGCTCGCCGCCCCGGACTCCTTCGTGCTCGTGGTCAGCTTCAACCCGGGCTACCAGCGTGGCATCAAGGAGATGAAGCCCTCCACCCGGCAGCGCTTCGTCTCGCTCGGGTTCTCGTACCCCGATGTCCAAGTCGAGGCCGAGATCGTAGCCGGTGAGACCGGCGCCTCCAGCGAGACGGCGGCGCGGCTGGCCGCCCTGGCCACGAAGATCCGGGCCCTCGAGCACCTGGGTCTGTCCGAGCGCCCCTCGACCCGACTGCTGGTGCACACCGCACGCCTCATCGACAGCGGGCTCGAGCCCCGCCTCGCGTGCAGGGTGGGGCTGGTCGAGCCCCTGACGGACGACCCGGAGGTCGCTGGCGCGCTGCGGGACCTCATCCAGCTGGTGTTCTGATGAACCCCGGTGACCTCGATCTCGATTGGGAGCTTGGGGTGTTCAAGGCGCTGCGCGCCTTGTGGCGGGGCGTTGTGGG
>DRPG01000385.1 GCA_011376105.1 Deltaproteobacteria bacterium | reverse complement strand
CGTGAGCCCGTGGCTGTTCCTCTGCACCGTGTTCGTGGCCCTGTTCTTCGGGTTCAACAAGCGCCGGGGCGAGCTGCTGCACATCGGCGCCCACAGCAGCACCCGCCGGAACCTCGCCGAGTACAGCCCGCAGATGCTCGAGCAGTTCCAGGCGATCGTCACCAGCGCCACCATCATCACCTACCTGCTGTACACCGTGCTCGGGCCCACCGGCTGGATGACCCTGACCATCCCCATGGTGCTGTATGGGATGTTCCGCTACATTTATCTGATCGATCGCCATGGAGAGGGTGGCGCACCCGACGAGACCCTGCTTAGGGATCAGCCGATGCTGCTCACCGGCGTGCTCTACCTGCTCGTCTCCTTGCTGGTCTTGATCGGAAACGAGCTCGACATGTTGCCGACCCTCCTCAAGTAGCAAAGAATCCGCTACGCTAGGGGGGATGGTCTTCGTTACATCCCTCGCGTTTTCCCTCGCCTTCGGGTCACCCACCCCCGAGCCCTACCTCACGGCGGTGCGGCTGGTGGACCGGCTGTACCTCGAGCGCGATCAGATCAACGAGATCACGCTGCTGCGGGCAGCCGCCCGGCGGCTGGAGTCCGACGTCCACTGGCTGCGGGTGCGCCAGTCCGGTGGATCGTTCCAGCTGCGTCACGGCGACGGCACCGTCCTCGGCAGCGTCGAGGCCTCTGGGATGGACGATCTGCCCAGGGCGATGGCCCAGCTCGAGCAGCTGATCATCCAGCGGGGGGTCCCACCGGAGCTCGACGTTCGTCAGTCCGTGCTCTCGGGCATGACCGACGGGCTCGACCGCTACTCCCGGGTGCTCTCCCACGAGCGGCTCGATCGCTTCAACGTTCGCCTGACCGGCACCCTCGTCGGCATCGGGGCCTCGTTCGAGCTCCGCAACCCCCAGGGCGGCGACCGGGGTCCCGGCCACCTCGTGACCTACTCCGTGAGCCCGTCGGGCCCCGCTGAGGCTGCGGGCCTGCAGGTGGGGGACATCATCGAGCGGATCGACGGCCGCTCCACGGTCAACATGCCGATGTCCGAGGTCACTCGTCGGATCCGGGGCAACGAGGGCTCTGAGGTCGTGCTGAAGGTGGTGCGGGACGGACAGCCCCGCACCATCTCGATCGTCCGCGCTCAGGTGATCGTACCCAACGTCACCCACCAGGTCCTCGAGGGCGGCGCGGGCTATGTGCACATCGATCACATCAGCCAGCGCACCGTGGAGAACCTCCAGCGCTCCTTCGACGCGCTCCGGCGTCAGGGCGCGCTGGATCGGGGCCTGGTCATCGATCTCCGGGGAAACACCGGGGGCTCGATGAAGGAGGCCGCCCGCCTCGCCGATCAGTTCCTCCACAGGGGCCTGCTGCTGCGCACGGCGGGGCGGGACGGGGGGCGGGTCCAGAACCTCGAGAGCGAGATGTGGGCCACCGACAGCCCCGACGATCTAGACATCCCGGTGGTGGTGGTGGTCAACCAGCGCACCGCGTCGGGCTCTGAGATCCTCGCGGGCGCCTTGCTCGAGCATGATCGTGCCGCGATCGTGGGCACCCGCACCTACGGCAAGGGCACGGTCCAGAAGTCCTATCCGCTGGAGGAGGGGGTCCACTTCAAGCTCACCGTCGCACGCTACATCCTCGCCCACGATCGCCAGATCACCGAGGCTGGCCTGCTGCCCGACGTACAGGTCGGCCAGATCCGCCTCGATGGCTCCGGGGTGCGGTACTACGGCTGGGAGGAGTCGAGGCTGAGCGCCCCCTGGGAGCAGATCGTGCCCGAGGTCACCGAGCGGCCCGGGTGGCGTCAGCAGGAGTCCAGCATCGATCTTCCGCTGGAGCTGGCGCGACGCGCCGTCCTCAGCGCCGAGGGGCCGACCCGTCGCGCCGTGCTGGAGCAGCTGCAGTCCCACGCAGCACAGCTGAAGATCGAGCAGGAGTCCCACCTCACCGAGGCGCTCGCCGCCCGTGGGATCGACTGGTCGGTCGCTCCCGAAGACGGCAGCTTCCTCGACGCGGGGGTCGAGGTGAAGGCCGAGCCCTCCGGCGGTGATGTCTACCGCCTCGTGGCTGAGGTGACCAACGAGGGCAGCGTGCCCCTGCACCGCAGCCTGGTCCAGCTGTCCTGTCACTCCGTCGGCTACTGGGACGATCTCGTGATCCCCGTGGGGAAGATCGAGCCCGGCGCCACCGCCCGTGGCGAGCTGCGTCTGGGGCTCTCCCCGGGGATCTCGGTCCGGATCGACGAGGTCGAGGTCCGGCTTAGGGCCGACAAGCGCCCACCGCTGCGCCTCGGAGAGCAGCAGCTCCAGTCCAGCTCCCAGCCCAGGCCCCAGCTGCGGGTCTCAGCCCGCCTGGGGCCCCGGACGGCGGTGCGTGGCCCCAACGGCCACCTTGTGCGCGAGGCCCTGGTCGAGGTCCAGAACCTCTCCACCACCTCGATCCCAGGGCTCGAGGTCCACTTTGGATACCCCAACGACGCCCACGTGGAGCTGCTCGATCGTGCGGCCCGGGTCGCTCATGTGGCCGGCCGCACCAAGGCAGAGCTCGGGCTGGCGATGGAGATCGCTCCGTCCGCTCCGCTGGTCCTGCCGATGGATCTCGTCGTGGAGTCCGAGATCTTCAACACCCTCGCGAGCTGGCCTCTGGCGCTGCCGATCACCGGCGATCCGGTCACGCTGCAGGCCCCTCGGGTCGAGATCCGGGCCTCCGCCCTGTCTGCCCCCGTGGGGGAGCTCCAGATCCCGATCAGCGTCACCGACGATCGGGCCGTC
Organism: Deltaproteobacteria bacterium; assembly: GCA_011376105.1. GTDB lineage: Bacteria > Myxococcota_A > UBA796 > UBA796 > DRPG01. Next base: position 722 of record DRPG01000385.1, on the reverse strand, counting down.
GATCACGTCGTCGTCTGGGCCAACGGGGAGAAGATCGCCTGGATGGCCGGTGGCTCCCCCCGGGTCTTCCTCCGGCCCAGGCTCCGGCTGCTCGCCGGCGACAACCGGATCGTCGTCCAGACCCGGGACGACCAGGGCGTCTCCAGCAAGCAGACGATCAGCATCCTCGGGCTCCCGCCCCGCTCCACGATCGACTCAGCTGATGCGATCGACGCTGACGATCACTAACTTTTCTCTCCACGCTCGTGTCTTGTGGGGCCAGCCCCGCGGCAGGCGGCTATCCTGACCCAGATAGAGGAGGAGAGGATTATGACCATGCGCGTGCTGCTGGTGTTGGCGATGAGCTCCTGTGTCATCGTGACTGACGATGGCTCGAAGCCCTCGGGCGACACCGGCACCGACACCACCCCGCCCGACACGGGGATGCCCACTGACACGGGGATGCCCACCGACACCGGCACCACCGGCACCACCGACACCGGCGTCGTCGATCCCGACGCCGACATGGACGGATTCACCGTGGGGGATGGCGACTGCAACGACGCCGATCCCCTGATCTACCCCGGCGCCCTTGAGATCTGCGATGGTGTCGACAACAACTGCTCGGGGAGCATCGACGACGAGGCCGAGGCGACGCTGAACGGCAGCAACTATACGTTGAACGATGCGGTGTCCGCGTCTGTTGTGGGGGATGTCATCCGTGTGTGTCCCGGGAGTTGGTT
>DRPG01000384.1 GCA_011376105.1 Deltaproteobacteria bacterium | reverse complement strand
GTTGGAACCGGGTCTCAGTGGAGATGGCGCGGGCCCTGGGCCTCGAGTGGTCCTGGACCCGCCTGCGGGGGGAGTTCCGCCGGGTGGCCTCCCTCGATCGGATCGAGCTCGACGGGGTGCTGCTGGAGCAGGTCCACCTCGAGGTGGTGCCCGAGGCGCCGGGGCTGGTCCTGGGGTTTGCGTCCCTCGACGAGGTCGCGGTCGCGATCCTCTCCTCGGAGGCCCTGGTCCGGATCGTGCCTGCAAAGCAGGGGGATCAGCTGATCAAGACCCTCGGTGAGCCCCTGCAGGCCAGCGCTCAGCCCAGCAGGCGGTGGACCGACGACGCAGGCACCGAGTTTGGGGGCAACGGGATCACCCTGCGGGTCCCCGGCGCCTTGAGGTGGGGCGAGGCGGTGGTCAGCGGAACGTTCCACCTGCGCACCGACGCACCAACGTCGCTGGTGGCGCCGTCGAGCCGGCTGCCCGAGCCCATCGATCGGGGCGGAGAGCCCTTCCACGACGTCGGCGCTCTGCTGAGCGACGTGTGGCTGAGCGACACATGGATCCGCCAGGAGCCCTCCCTGTCCGATCCAGCCCCCGACTTCTGGGCTGCGCTGGGCTACGACGTGCTGTTCGGGCTGGACATCGGGGTCTACCCCGCCCGGGAGCGGGTGGCGTTCCGCAGGGCCAGCGTGGTCTCGTCCCACGACGCCACCGAGCTGGCCGTCGAGTTCGCCCGGGCCCGCTTCGATCAGGAGGAGGAGCGCACCAAGAGCACCTCCGGCCCTGACGACGAGCGCCCCGAGGTCGGGTTCAAGGCGCCGACCCGGGAGGTGGTCCCCCTCGGGGATCCAGGAGATCCGGTCATCCGCGATCGAAACCTCGATCTGGCGGAGACCCTGTGGCACGCCGGCGAGCTGGATGCCTCGCTGCCGCACTACCTGGCGGCGTCGCGCCACGCCGGGGACTACTGCAAGGCCCACCTGGTGCTGGCGGAGCGGCGCCTGGCCTGGGCCGGGCCCAAGCTGGCGACCGATCTGGTCGCCCAGCTGGTCATCGATCCCCTGGAGCGTGCGGCTTATCTGTGGAGCGTCTGGGAGGATCTCGACGACGTCACCCAAGAGGCGATCACCGAGGGACAGGACCTGCCCGAGGGCACCCTGCAGGTGTTCCAGCCCTCCGACTGCCGGCGGGCCCACGGGCTGCTGATGGCGGTCTACTCCCTGCGGGGGGAGCGCGCCGAGCGGGTCCGGATCGAGCGCAGCTTCGGCTCGAGCAACGCGAGCGTGGCCTACATGAAGGGCCTGTCCCTGCTCTCAGGCAGCCCCGCGAAGGCCGAGGGGCTGCTGGCTGAGGGGATGAGCGGAGATGGGGTCCAGCAGGTGGACGCCGAGGTGGCCCTGGCGATGGCTAAGGCCAGCCTCGGCAAGGAAGACGAGGTGATCGGGCTGGCGAAGGATGTCGCCGGCCTGAGCTCGGATCATCCCCTGACCGCAGCGTTTGGCCTGCTGGCCGCGGCTCAGCGGCTGCGACAGGCCACCGATCTCACCCGGAAGCTCAAGCGGGTCGACGCTCGCTATGTCCCGGGGCTGCTGGTCCATGCGATGGCCTCAGGGGAGGAGCCGCCCCCGTGGGACTTCTCGCTGGAGGATCTCAGGCCAGGATCTCCACAGGTGCTCTGCCAGCGTGCTGTGCACCTGGCCCTGCAGGGGCGGGTCGGAGAGGCCACTGAGCTGCTGGAGGATCACCCCTTCCCCTCCGAGGCCGACTGGTGGTCGGCCCGGGCGGTGGTGTCCCACTTCGCAGGCGACGCGGGCTCCCGGGACGAGGCGCTGCTCAACCTCCGCCTACGCTTCCCCATGATCCCGCTGGGCAACCTCGGGCTGAAGTGAGCCACGGGCGGTCGGCGCTCCGAGCGCATAAGAGGGCCGGCGATGTCCGATCAACCGCTGTCCCGGCGCGCCTGGATCCGTGCCCTCCTCATCACCCTCGCCATCGGGGTCCACGGGATCTACGCAGCCCCCGTGCCCCACATCGTGACGAAGGAGCAGCTGAAGAACCCCGTGTCGCGGGACGAGGTCGCCACCTGGGCTGATCGGCTGACCGCCATCGGCTACACCATCGACACCGACACCCTCGGGCAGCGCGTCGTCGAGGTCTCCGGCCAGATCGGGGGGCTCCACCGTAGCCTGAAGCTCCCCTTCATCCCCTGGATGCGCCTGACCGGCACCGGCCAGGGGTGGGCCCTGTTCGCCAACCCCGACACCCACCCTGGGCGCCTCAGCATCCGGATCCGCCGCGAAGGGGGCGCGATGGAAGACCTCTACCTCCAGCTGGATCCAGAGCACGACTGGTGGCGCTCGCGGCTGGCGTACCGGAGGCTGCGGGGCTGCTGGTCCGCGGGTGGGTTCTCCAAGCGACCGCGCTCGATCTACAGGCGCTTCTCCCAGTGGATCGCCGATCGGATCTTTGCTGTGGCGCCCGACGTCGTCGAGGTGCAGGTCCGGACCCTGCGCACCCACACCACCCTGCCCGGGGAGCCCCCCGACGATCGAGTGGAGAAGCGGCATGTCATCACGATCCAGCGAGACAGCTCCCGGGCTGTGGGGGTGAAGCCGTGATCCGCTGGTGGGTCGAGCTCTGGGATCGCCGGGAAGCCCCCACGATCTTGGCGATCGTGCGGATCGGCCTCGGCCTGGTGCTGTTCGCCGACTTCATGACCGTCTGGGGCCTCGGTCTGGTCGAGACGCTGTGGACCGACACCGCCCACGGGGGGCTGTCTCAAGCCTCCGGGATCTCCCGGGTGCCGCTGTGGTACCAGCTGTTCGGGGCCGGCCCGGCCAGCGCCCGGGCGCTGCACGCGGGGCTGGTGCTCACGAGCTTCACCCTCGCCCTGGGCTGGTTCAGCCGGAGCAGCGCGCTGCTGCTGATGCTGCTGTACGCCCAGTCCTCCGCCATCCTACCCGAGGCGGATCGGGCCATCGACATGTTGCTGCGGAACGTGCTGATGATCCTGGCCTGCTCCAGGTGTGGGGCGATCTGGTCCCTGGACGCGATCGTGCGCACGGGCCACGTCTCGGGGGACGGCCAGCCGATCGAGGCCTGGCCCCGCTACCTGATCGTGCTGCAGCTGGTGGTGATGTATTTCACCGCTGGGGTGCAGAAGTACGGCCAGCACTGGTGGCCCTGGGGTGGCAACTCGGCGCTGTACGTCATCCTCAACGACTGGGCCTACGCAAAGTACCGCTTTGGCTGGCTGATCCACCAGCCGTTCTATGCGTTCACCCAGCTGTCGGTCTTCGTCACCATGTTCTTCCAGTGGACCTACCCGGTGGTGCTGCTGCACTACTTCCCCCCGAGGGGGGCGCCGGGGATCTTCCGCCGCTGGATGGCGCGGTGGCAGGCCCACTGGGTATGGATCGGTGTCGGCGCGCTGTTCCACCTGGCCATCGCCTCGACGATGGCGCTGGGGATCTTCCCCTGGGGCATGCTCGTGCTGTACCCCGCCTACCTCCACCCAGACGAAGCCGCTGCCCTCTTCCGCCGAGCGCGCGGCCGCTGGAGCCGCACCCCCGATGGGATCCCTTCGCCCAGCCCATGAGATCTACAACCGCCTGCGGTGGGGCGGAGACGTGCCCCCGGATGAGGTCGAGATCGTGGTGCTGGATCGAGTCCGGGGCACGCTGGTGCTGCCGCTCCGGGCGTTCGATCCCCGGGGCCCGATCCCGTTCAGTCGGGTGATCGGCTTTCGGATCCGGGGCGAGGTGGTCTGGGATCGGCAGGATCGGATCGATCGGGTCCTGGGGAGCGGGGTGACCCCCGACGCCCGCCTGGGTAGACCCTCGGGGGTGGTCCCGGCGCCGTCGGGCTTAGAGCCGTCGCTCCGGGTGATCACCTACAACGTCCTGTTCGATCGGTTCGAGCGAGCGCTGGTCCGCACCTCGGAGCGGATCGGGCCGCTGCTGGCGCTGCTGGCGCGTGCCGACGCCGATCTGATCGCGCTGCAGGAGGTCGAGGCACCATTCCTCGCGGCGCTGCTGGCCGAGCCCTGGGTCCAACAGCGCTACCAGGCCACCGACGATGGCACCGGCACCACCATCGATCCCTATGGGCAGGTGCTGTTGTCCCGGCTGCCCCTGTCGGGCGTCTCAGTCGTCCCGATCCATGGCCACAAGCGCCACCTGCTGGCCACAGTCTCGATCGGAGGGACCAACTGTCGGATCGCGGTGGTGCACCTGTCGTCCGACCTCCGCAGAGGGGGGGCTGAGCGCAGGCGTGTAGAGATCGACGTGCTGCAGCGGGCGCTGGGGCACGCCAGCCCCTGCCTGGTCCTGGGGGACGTCAACCAGGACGAGCCCCTGGGGCTGGCCCTCGACGACGCCTGGCTGCAGATCAGACCCTCCGATCCTGGCTACACCTACGATCCAGAGCGCAACGCGCTGGCGAGACGGCTGTCCCCGACCGGGCGGCGCAGGCGGCTTGATCGCGTGCTGGTGCGGGGGCTCGAGGTCCAGGACGCTGCCCTGCTGGGGCTCGATCCCGGGCCCCTGCCCCCCTCGGATCACCACGGGATCGTCGCCCAGCTGCGGCTCCCCCCAGCCCCAGGGCCCCGCACGGCGGCCCTGGTGGTGCCCGTGCCGCCTGAGGTCGCGGCGGCCCTCGAGCCCTTCCGGCGGCGGCTCGATCCCGGGCGCTGGCGCTGGCGACCCCACCTCACCTTGTTCCACGGGGAGGTGGCGCCCGACGCCCTGGCGTCCTGGCTGCCCCGGGCGCAGGCGGTGCTGCAGCGGCTGCAGCTCGATCCCCTGACGCTCGATCGGATCGAGCTGTGGCGTCAGCGGAGCCGGCGGCTGCTGGTGGCCTGCCCCGACGCCGCCTCCACCGCCGCCCTGCAGGGGCTTCGGGCTGCGCTGCCCCAGCCGCCCTGGGGCGATCCGGAGCCGCTGATCCCCCATGTCACCCTCGCCCGGCTGAGCGGCTCGAGCGAGGCTGAGCTCCGCTCGATGATCCGCACGCTCTCCGGGGGCCTGCCCCAGCCTGTCGAGGTCCCCGGGCTGGCCCTGTGGACCCGGGACGGAGCGGGGCCGATGCAGACCGACGCCGTGCTGCGGCTGGCGGGGGCCGCCGAGCCCCAGGCCCTCGATCTGCACGGGATCCTGGCCCTGGAGGGGGTCGCCTCGGCCCGGGACGAGGCCGGGATCGAGGCGCTCCAGGCTCGGATCGAGGCGGTGGTGGGGGCGCGCCCCACCGTGGTCGGCTCCTCGGGCCTGGGGGCGGCCCTGCCGGAGTCGGATCTGGATCTGGTGCTCCGCACCCCCGATCCGCTGGGGGATCGCCGCCGCCTTGGCGCCGCGCTGGGGGGGCGCAGCGTCGACGGTCAGCTGCCGACCCAGGTCCTGAGCGCCTCCGTTGGTGGGCTGCCCTGCCTGGTGGACGTGGCCTTCCTCCCTCCAGCGATCAGCGGACCCGAGGACGAGCTGGACGCGATCCTCGAGGCGGCCGGGGGGCAAGAGAGCTTCGGGCTCGTGCTGCGTGGGATCAAGGCCTGGGCCGCCACCCGCCAGATCGACGATCCGGCCTGGGGCTTCCCCAGCGGCCTGGCTTATGCGGTGGCCGTCGCCTCCCGCACGCCCCGAGAGGGTTTTGACGATCCCGGGCCGGAGGCATGGATCGTCCGCACCCTCGAGGCGCTGCTCGGGCCGGATCCAATCGCCCTGGGGGACGCGCCGACCGCAGCGTCCGAGGGCCCCCCGCCGTGGATCTGGACCTCGGCTCCGCCACGGCGCACCGTGATCCGACAGCTCCTGCCGTGCACCTCCGAGGTGCTGCGGGACGAGCTGGAGCGCGCCCTGCTGCTGGCCTGGGATGGAGCCTGGGAGCAGCTGATGGTGCCGGTACATCCTGTCACAGGCACCTGCCTGTGGGTGGACATCGGTGGGGAGGACGCGGCGCGTGACGTGGCCCTGGGCTGGCTCCGGGGCCGGGCCCGTCGCCTGATCGAGGTGCTCTCCTCCGGGGAGGGGAGGGTCCGCCCGCTGCCCAGGCCGATCCCGCGCCGGGGCGGCGTCGTCCGCACAGGGGTGCTCCTCGACGGGGTGCCAAAGCCCACGATCGATGCGGCCCTGGCCGAGCTGCACGAGCGCTGGCGGCGGTCCCTGGATCGCCCCAGGGGTGCTGTCCTGGCCCACCGGCTGGAGCTGGCCCCCGAGGCCTGAGCGCTCGCTCAGCGCACCAGATCGACACAGGTGAGCCCGCCGCTGTCAGCGCTGCCGTGGACGTCGGGCCCCGGGGACGGCCGGCGAGCCAGGATAGACCGCTTAGACCTCGAGAGCCTCGCTGAACTGAGCTGAGAGGACCGCCTCGATCTCCTGGATCAAGACCACGTCCGGCCGCAGGCCGAGGCGCTCGAGCAGCTGGCGGGCTCGCCCCCGGGCGATCTTCTCTGCGGAGCGGCTCGCCTCCTCGTCGCACTCCTCAGGCTCTGGATCGCGTCCGCGTTCCTCGCGAAACTCCTCGATCCATGCACACCCGGCGTCAAAGCCCAGCTGCTCGAGCTCGGTCTTGATCTGATCGTCGAGATCGTCGAGGGTCACGCCTCCTCCTAGGGCATGCGGCGGTGTCTTATATCAACAGGGACCCCCCGAGACCGCCCTGGGGTCCAGGAGTCAGCCCCCTGGGGGCTCGCGGTGCCACCGGGGATCCCGGTCCCCAGCGCAGCGGTGGGCTGGCGTCCAGCGCCCCCTCCTCGGGTGGAGGAGCCTAGCTCCCCGGGCTCACCCGGATCGGTGGGCTGCGAGCACGTCGGCCACGCGCTCGGGGAAGGTGCCCTCGAAGCGATCCCGGAACCGGCCCTCCAGCAGCCGCACCCGCACGCTCCAGCGAGTCTGATCGTCTGGAGCCTGGCCGATCTCGGGCTCGCCCACCGGAGCGAGCCAGGGGGTGAGCATCGCGGCCTCCCGCAGGGCCAGGCGGGCGAGCCGGCTGTCGATCCGGGGTAGGTGGACGTGGACCTCAGCCTCGGGCCAGGGCTCGATCGTCGTCTGCAGGGGCTGGTTGACCAGCAGGTGGTTGGGCACGGAGGTGCGATCACCACGGACGTCGACGATCCATGTGGTGCGCAGCGTGACGGCGTCGACCCGGCCCTCGAAGCCGCTGCCCCGGATCCACATGCCCCGGCGGACCCGGCCCTCGGTGGACAGCGACGCCCACGCGACCAGATCGGGCAGCGCGTCCCGCAGCGACCAGCCCAGCGCGACCGATCCCGCCACCGCGATCCAGGGCAAGGCAGGCACGAGCCCCTGAGGCACCAGCGCGACGATCGCGGCCAGGATCAGCAGCCCTGACAGCCCTCGTCCCACGGTGGCCAGGGCGGTGGCGATCGAGGGCAGCGCGCCGCTGCTGCGCAGCCCCCCCCGGACCGCGCTCGCGGCCCCGGCCACCCCGGCCGAGAGGATCGCGAGCAGCACGAAGCCGAACGCCGCTCCAGGGCCCCGGCGGCGGATGGTGGGTAGGTACTCCCCGAGATCGAACCCGTCGGTCTGGCTGATCGGCACCGTCCGCCAGGGGAAGATCGGGTAGCCGGTGTCGACGATGGGGGCTCGAAGTGGCTGTGGCCTAGGAGCTGCGGGCTGTGGCTCGGGGAGCGTAGGCCCGACGAAGGGCTCGTCGGGATCGGGGGACCCCTCGTGCACATCACCCACAGCGCGCCCACCCACAGCGCGCCCACCTGGAGGATCGGCTGTTCCGGGGCGGTGGGGGGGCGTGGACTGTGGGACCGCGGGCCCGGGCGCTGTGGACTGTGGGACCGCGGGCCCGGGCGCTGTGGACTGTGGGACCGCGGGCCCGGGCGCTGTGGGGGCCAGGCCGGTCTCGCCCGCGCTCTGTGGCTCGCCCGCGCTCTGTGGCTCGCCCGCGCTCTGCGGCTCGCCCGCGCTCTGTGGCTCGCCCGCGCTCTGTGGCCCGCCCGCGCTCTGTGGCTCGCCCGCGCTCTGTGGCTCGCCCGCGCTCTGTGGCTCGCCCGCGGGC
>DRPG01000383.1 GCA_011376105.1 Deltaproteobacteria bacterium | reverse complement strand
TCTCTTGGGATCCTTCAGCACAGGGTCCAGGGGGAAGATACCGCCGGATCGCTCCGGACACGAGACGATCCCCCGACTCGTTGAACACCCGCTCGCATCTGGGCTTTGGTGCTGATCTTCTCCAGGATCCGGTCACGATCGTGCCCGACGCCCTCGACGATCCCCCGCCCCAGCGCTCCCTGCGGTAGGATCGGGTCTGGGGAGGGTTGGATGTGGTGGAGCAGAGGTTCGCTGTTGTGTCTGGTGTTGTCGGGGTGCAACGAGAACCAGTTCAGCATCTCCAACGCGCGACCGGAGGTGATCATCACCTCCCACCTCGATGGAGATCCCGTCGTGGAGGGGATCCCTTTCCGGGTCCGGGGGGTCGCGGGCGACGCGGATCATCCATCCGACAGCCTCGTCGCGACCTGGTTTGCCGCCGGGGCCCCGGTGGCGGGCTGCACCCAGGTGCCCCTGGACGAGGAAGGCAACACCGAGTGTGACGTGATCTTGTTCATGAACACCCAGCCCTGGCGGATCCAGATCGAGGTCCGCGATCCCCGGGGCTCGGTCGGCACCGCGACGGTGGGGCTGGAGGTCGTGCCCGGTCAGGCAGGCTTTGGTGCGCCGCTCGTCGAGATCACCAGCCCCACCGACGCCGGCGTGGGCAACGAGGGCGATCCACTGCAGTTCACCGCCCAGGTCAGCGACGCCGAGGACAACGCGGCGTCACTGGCGCTGTACTGGTCCAGCGATCGAGACGGGGGCTTCTCCAACCAGGGCGCAGACAGCAACGGCACCTCCTCGTTCATCTACGCCGATCTCACCCCCGGCCCCCACGTCATCACCCTCACCGCGACGGACACCGAGGGCAACTTCGCCACAGACATCGTCACCTACCGCATCAACGGCGTCCCCTCGGCCCCGGTGGTCACGATCACCCCCGAGACACCGGGCTCTAACCAGGATCTCCAGGCCTCGATCGACGTCCCCGGGATCGATCCCGAGGGAGATCCGGTCAGCCACACCTACGAGTGGCTCAAGGACGGGGTGGTCCAGCCGTCCCTGGCCTCGTCCCTGGTCTTGAACAGCGAGACGACCCGCGGCGAGACCTGGACAGTGCGGGTCTACCCCCACGACGCCGACGCCACCGGGCCCCACGGGGAGGCCAGCGTGGTGGTGCGCAACGCCCCCCCCGAGGTGCTGTCCGCGACCCTGTCCCCGGATCCAGCCCTGACCGACGACGTGCTGCAGATCTCGGCCACCACCGACGACGTCGACGGAGACGCGCTGACCGTGTCCTACGACTGGCAGATCAACGGCGCCTTTACCGGGACAGGGGGCACCACCCTCGACGGCGCCCTGTCCTTCGAGCGCGGAGATCAGATCCAGGTCCTGGTCACGGCCAACGACGGGAGCGCAGACAGCGTCACGGTCCCCTCGAACCTGGTGACGATCGGCAACAGCCCCCCCACCGTCCCGGCGGTGGCCATCGCCCCCACCGATCCAATCGAGCAGCTCGACGCGCTGTACTGCTCCGCCCTGGGCTCCACCGATCCCGACGGCGACTCGATCACCTACACCTTCAGCTGGACGATCGATGGCGCGAGCTACCCGAGGGCCAGCGATCTGGGCCCCTTCACCACCACCTGGCCCGACGACGGCGTGCTCGCCGTGGACACCACCGAGGGGGAGGGCTGGACCTGCGAGGTCACAGCGGTCGACGCCCTGGGCAGCCCCAGCCTGCCCGGCAGCGACACGGTGATCGTGGCCCCCGACGTGTTCCTGCCCAACTACAACGGCACCTTCGACGTCACCCCCGATCCGTTCTACACCTGCGCCGGCGGGCTGGTCCGGGTCGACATCACCCAGCTGACCTTCTCGGTGGCCGGCGACGTCCTGCTGGTCGGGGGCGGACCGGTGGTGATGACCCAGGATCCAGCGCCCACCGACGAGAACTTCAACGCCACCGGGGTGATCGCGGGGGGCTGCACCGAGACCTACACGATCTCGGGCTCGTTCACCGATCCAGATCACTTCGTCGGGAGCTTCACCGCCTCGTTCAACGGCTTCCAGTGCAGCGTGACCAACTGCAACAACCAGGCCTTTGCCCCCCTGTATGGCACCAGGCTGTAGCCGGGACCAGGCGGTGGGGCCCAGTCGAGGGCTCGAGCCACGACGGCCCCCCGCGATCGCGATACCCCCACCGCCGGAGGTGAGCGTGCTCGTGGTTGTCTGGTGGCTCGGGTGTGTCCCCCGACCCGGTGCGGTCCCCGACGGCCAGCGCTGCGCGATCGAAGGGACCGAGCGCTGGTGTGTACACGAGACCGTGAAGCTCGAGCTGGGGCCCCTCGCCCACCGCAGCGTCCACTTCCAGCTCCCGCTGGGCGAGCCCCCCGTCGCAGGCTGGCCCGTGGCCTTGCTGTTCCAAGGCTCCTTCTACCCAGCCTCCCGCACCTGGGCCGCCGATCGAGGCGGTCCGTTTGGCGCCTGGTACCAGACCGAGACGGTCGAGGCCCTGCTCGACGCAGGCTGGGCGGTGATCACCCCCGACACCCAGGGCAGCGGCCACACCTTCTGGAACACCAACGTGGTGCCGTGGTCGCTGGACTGGGAGAGCGCTCCGGATCATGCGCTGATGCAGACCCTGCTGGCTGAGCTTGAGGCCGGCACCTTCGGGCCGCTGGATCCCCAGCGGCTGAGCGCAGCGGGCATCTCGAGCGGGGGCTACATGACCAGCCGGATGGCCCTGTCCTACCCCGGTCGCTTCGAGCGCCTCGCGATCCAGTCCGCCAGCTGGGCGACGTGTAGCGGGCCGCTGTGCGTGCTCCCCGGGGAGCTGCCCGACGATCACCCCCCTACCCTCTTCCTCCACGGGGAACGCGACGACGTGGTCCCGATCGAGACCATGGAGCGCTACCGCGATCGACTGGAGGCCGACGGGCACCGGGTGTCCTCGATCATCGATCCCGAGGCCGGCCACGCCTGGCTCCCCGACGCACCCGAGGCCATCGTCGCCTGGTTCGCCGACGCCGGCTGAGCCCGGGCCCGGCGCTGAGCAGATCCGCCCGCGCAGCGATCGAGCCAGACAAGATCGACAGGGGGCAGGATCTGACCACGCAACGCCCAAGAGTGGGGCGCGCACGCCCACAGCACGGACAAGGGCCAGACCACGGCACCGCCTGCGCAGCCGCAACCACCGCGTAGCCGCCGTGAACACCGCCACATAGCCACCCCGGCGGTCACCCCCGAGCGCACGCCGCGCCCACAGCCGCTCACGCCCTGGTGTGGTGCACCGTGGCCTGGGCGTCGGCGTCGGGCTCGGCGGCCTGGGCGTCGGCGTCGGGCTCGGCGGCCTGGGCGTCGGCGCCGGGCTCGGCGGCCTGGGCGTCGGCGTCGGGCTCGGCGGCCTGGACGTCGGCGTCGGGCTCGGCGGCCTGGGCGTCGGCGTCGGGCTCGGCGGCCTGGACGTCGGCGTCGGGCTCGGTGGCCCGGGCCAGATCGATCAGGCGCCACCAGATCGTGCGCAGGGGGGCGAGGATCCGCCCCAGCGCCACCAGATCTCCCTCCCGGAGGGTGCCGGGGGGTGCCTCAGCAAAGGCCCAGGCCTCAAGCTCTGCGACCTGGTGGGGATCCCCGGGCCCTGTGGGGGCTCCCAGGGCCTCTGCCCACCAGGGCTCCATCCGATCCGACACCTTGGGGATCAGCCCCGCCAAGACCCGGGCCCGGGCCGCCCGATCGGCGTCCAGCTCCAGGGCCAGCCGCCCCACCAGCACGTCGCGCTGCTCGATCAGCTCCTCCAGGACCGCCAACACCCGCATCCGGCGGAAGATCTCCGGATCGCTGCCCCGCTGGGCCGCCACCGCCGCCAGCAGCTCCCTCAGCGCCACCAGCCGCCCCTTGAGGGGCGTGCTCTTGCGCTGCAGCTCGATCTCGTCCGGGGACTCCAGCGCTGACAGCAGGCCATCGACGCTGATCTTCGCGTCTCTGAGGCAGCGGGCGGTCTCAGCGTCGACCTGCTCCAGGGACTCCTCGGGGAGCCTCCGCAGCAGCCTCCGCACCGGAGCCGACAGCAGGAAGCGATCCCGGCGCGGGGCGGGGGCGTGCCTCGAGGCGATCCGCGACAGGAGCGGCACCAGGGGGGCCCAGATCACCACGTTCACCACGTTGAAGGCCGTGTGCACCCCCGCGAGCTGCAGCGCGGGATCGGTGATCCGCAGCAGGCCCAGCAGCCCCAGGACCGCCGCGAGGAACGAGTAGAAGAACAGCCCCACGGCCGCGGCCCCCAGCCCCTTGATCGCGAGGTACATCAGGGCGAGGGCCCGCACCTCGGCGCGGTACTCGAGGGATGTATACAGGGGCATGATCGCCGTGCCGACGTTGCCCC
>DRPG01000382.1 GCA_011376105.1 Deltaproteobacteria bacterium | reverse complement strand
GAGCCGAGGCACTCGGTGGCGGCCTGGGCGTGGGCGTAGAACACCTCCCGCAGCAGGGGACCCTCGTCGATCACCTCAGCGCCCTCGAAGGCGGGCCCGAGGTGATCTCCCCCGGTGTAGAGGAAGTCGCTGGTGACGACCTTGTAGATCGCCTCGTCGCTCAGGGGCTGGCCGCCGATCTGGACCCCGGGGCAGAGCCGGACCTGCTCCCAGTCGGCGATCTCTCCGTCTCCGTCGAGATCGACGCCGGGGTGGGCCTCCGGGGACACAGTGAGGTGGGCGCCGGCCACCTGGAGGATGCCATGTGCGCCGCTGGTGCCGATCTGCAGCAGGGTGCGCACCTGAGCCCCGGTGAGCTCGACCAGCAGGGTGCGGTTGTCGAACGGCATCACCGCCTGCAGGTGCTCCCGGCGGATCGGCCCCTCGGGCAGATCGCTGCGGATCCCCCCCGAGTTCTGGATCGCGAGATCTGCCTCGGGGAACGCGCCGAGCATCGCATCGGCCAGCCAGTTGCCCAGCTCGGACTCGGCGGCTCGATCGCGCTGCAGGGGATGATCCGCACAGGCGATCTCCTCGCACAGGGAGCCCGACGCTGCCTCCAGGGACGCGATCAGCTCCAGGGCCGGTGCGCTCGGGGACAGCATGCGCCCGCCGACGTCGAGGGGATCGGTGGGGAACGCCGCTCCGCTGCAGCCCGGATCCACCGGATCGTGCACCAGGCCCCACACCGGACGCACCGAGCTGGCGTCGAGATCGAGCCCGTCGGGGCCAAACACCAGCTCCGCGCCGCCGAGGGCGTGGCCATGGGCTCGGCTCTCGAGCAGGAAGGTCTGATCGACCCGGTGGGCGAGCAGGGTGTGGGCGTGGCCCAGGATCATCACGTCGAACGTGCCGGGGGGGAGCTCGGTCAGCAGCCTGCCGATCTCGCCGTCGGGGGTGCAGGGCTCGCCGGCCTCGAGGTAGCCCGTGGGCTCACAGCTGCCGGTGAGGTGGGCAACGAGCAGCGTGGCGTCGAGATCTGCGGCCTCGAGCTCCGGCAGCAGCCGCCGCACCGACGCCACTGGATCGGCGAAGGTCAGCCCCTGCACATGGGCGGGCACCGTGGTCTGGGGGGTCTCGGTGGTGGAGAGCCCCACGACGCCGATCCGCTTGCCCCTGCGCTCGATCAGGGTCCAGGGGGCGACCCCCTCGGGCAGCCACCGCTCGTCACCCTCGTAGATGTTGGCCGCGAGGAAGGGATAGCTGGCCCTCGCCACCGCGGCCTCCAGCGCGCCCCGGAGGGGGTGCTGAGGCGGCTTAGCCGCCCCGGCGTCCCCGGCGTCCCCGGCGTCCCCGGCGTCCCCGGCGTCCCCGGCGTCCCCGGCGTTGGGGCGCTGGGCCCGGGCCCCGTAGTCGAACTCATGGTTTCCGATCGCTGAGGCATCGAGCCCCAGCAGCTCCATCGCCTGGACCGAGCCCATGCCCTGGCTGGCGTTGACCGGCCAGGCCCCCTGGAACTGATCGCCGCCGTCGAGCAGGATCAGATCGGGATCGTCGCCGCGCAGGGCCTCGACGGCGGACGCCAGCCACGGCAGGCCACCGATCGCCTTGCCCTGGTCTGAGCGGACCCGGCGCTCGTACAGCGCGCCGTGGAAGTCGTTGAGGGCGACGATCCGCAACACCACGTTGGGTTGAGGCTCAGCGGCGACCTGTGGGGGGGGGGGCTTGCAGGCCACCAGCAGCGCCAGGAGACAGGAGCGGTGCAGGAGTGTGCGCTGCACGGGGGCCTCCAGGGTGGGACGGCTCCTAACGAGGCCGCCCGTCGCCGTCACGGTGACAGCCTGTCTAGATCTCCTGGGCAGGACAGGGGACCGCCCGACAGGCTGTCGCGGTGTGCTCGATCCCGGGCGGGGGACCGTTGGCATGATCTCTGCTTCCAAGCTCGGGGTGGCCCGGGATCGGGCCGTCGTCGTCGCCCGGGACGCGCGGCAGGTCGAGCCGGGGGCCTGCGGGGCAGCAGGGATCTTCTGGAGGGTGCCGCTCGTCCCGGGCACCTCAGCCCCCCAGCAGGCCGGGGAGCTGGCGGAAAGCGCGCCCCCGGTGGCTGATCGCGTTCTTGTCCTCCATCGACAGCTCCGCCATGGTGCGGCCCGGGGCCTCGTCAGGGTGGAACAGTGGATCGTAGCCGAACCCCCCTGTGCCCTGCAGGGCCGTGCCGATCGTGCCCTCGCAGCTCCCCTCTGCGGTGCGCTCTCCGTGCTCGTCGATCACCGCGATCACACAGCGGAAGCGGGCCCGGCGATCGACGGCGGCGCCGAGGCGCTCCAGCAGCAGCTGGTTGTTGGGCCCCGGCTGGGCCTCGGGCGAGAACCGCTTGCTGTGGACGCCCGGGGCCCCCCGCAGCGCGTCCACCTCAAGGCCCGAGTCGTCGGCCACCACTGGACGCCCGGTGCGCTCATACACCCAGCGCGCCTTCTGTAGCGCGTTGGCCTCGAAGGTGTCTCCGGTCTCGGGAGGATCCTCGGAGAGCCCGATCTCGGAGAGGGTCACCAGCTCGATCCCGGTTTGCTCCAGGATCCTGTTGACCTCCGCCACCTTGTGGGCGTTGTGGGTCGCGAACAACAGCTGCACATCACCTCCGCACGAGAGTAAAGGATGGCATGCAGAGAGAGCTAGATGTCCTGATCGAGCAACTCGACGAGCTGCTCAGTGGTCCGATCCTCGATGAAGACGACGCCTTGGAGGTGGCGATCGTCGCGGGCCTGGCCGCCCGACTCGGCGCCGGGCCCTCCACCCTGGCGGACGCGGTGGCCTGGCGCGACGGTCCCGGCGCGGATCTGCTCGACAGCATGTGGGCGCAGGTGGATCTCGAGCCCCTGGTGGAGGCGGTGGACGCGGTCACGGGGGGCGGCCGCACTGAGGAGGAGGTCGAGGAGGCGGTGTACGACGTCGACGACGTGATCGCGGCCGCGGTGTGGTGCGAGCGGGCTGCCACGGTGCGCGCAGCCGCGCGGGAGCTCGCCTCGATCATCCGGGGCGTGCCCGATGTCTTTGCGTCGATCTCGTCGATCGCAGGGGCGGTGGCCAGCACCCCCTCGGTGGCCGAGCACCTGGGGCTGTACGACTACTGGCTCGCCCTGTCCGACGCAGCGATGTACGCAGCGTCTTGACCTGCGTCCTTGTCGAAGTACGTCACCTCCCTCGCCGAGCCCCATCGGCCCCGATAGGGCTCCCCCATGAAGGTCGCAGCCCATCCTCTGGTCGTCGCCGTGGCGTTGGGGCTCCTCGCGCCCCAGGCGCTGGAGG
>DRPG01000381.1 GCA_011376105.1 Deltaproteobacteria bacterium | reverse complement strand
GGCTGCCCCTCCAGGAGCGTCTGCTGAGCCTGCGCACCCGGGGGCGTGCGATCACCGTGGCCTTCGAGGAGGGCACGCTCGTGGTCTCGGGGTGGGTCGACAGCGAGGGAGAGCACGCCGCGATCCTCGAGCAGCTCCGGGGGATGAACGCGGGGGAGATCCTCGACGAGATCCAGATCCGAGCCAAGGCCACCGTGGAGGTGGAGGAGACGGTCAACGAGCTGGTGGGCACCAGCCTCAACTTCGAGACCGACAGCGCCGAGCTGTCGGCCTCCGCCCGTGGGCGTCTCGACGAGGTCGTCCGGCTGCTGGTGGAGCACCCCGGGCTGAGGGGGATCGTCGCGGGCCACACTGACGACGTCGGCGATGACGCCTACAACCTCGGCCTGAGCCAGCGCAGGGTCGACTCCGTGGTGCGCTACCTCGAGGCCCGGGGGGTGTCGGCGGACCGCCTCACCGCCCAGGGGTACGGCGAGACGCGGCCGATCGGAGACAACACCACCCCCGAGGGCCGCGCCAGCAACCGCAGGATCGAGTTTGCGCTCGACGCCGGGCCCGGGCCGTCCGGGTCGCCCGGGCCGCCCGGGTCGCCCGGGTCGCCCGGGTCGCCCGGGTCGCCCGGGTCGTCGCCTCCCGGAGGCTCCGGAGCCTCCGGAGCCCAACCCCCCTGATGGAGAGTCCCCGACATGAGCTATGTGGTCTGGGAGATGCTCGTCCCGATGATCCTCGCCAGCTCCCTGGCGCTGATCCTCGGGTGGTGGCTCAGCTGGTTTTTCCGGGGCTCAGCTGGATCCGATCTCCAGCAGCGCATCACCGAGCTGGAGGGCTCCCTCGAGGCCGAGCGCTCGGAGCGCACCCAGCTGGAGGAGCGGGCCCGCAGGCTCCGGGAGCGCCTCGATGGTCGTGGTGGGGAGCTGCAGATCGAGCAGGACGGGGATCTCGACGTCTCGATGCAGCGCCAGGCCCTGGAGCTGGACCAGCTCCGCGCGGAGCTCGCGGGGCTGCGGGCAGAGCTAGCGTCCACCGAGGACAAGCTCGGGGTGTTGTCCACGTTTGCCGTCTCCGTCGGCGGCGCGCTGGGGGTGGATCCCTCCTCCGCCGACGGAATGCTGGATCGGATCGCGGAGATCCAGGGGCTCAACGCCGCCTACTTTGCTGAGCTGAGCGAGACGAGGGACGAGCTGGAGGAGCTGAGCGCCCGGGCCGACGCGGGGGCTGCGGCCGACGCTGCGCTGCAGGAGCTGGCCGCGCTGCTCGAGGTGTCGTCCCCGGCGCCGGACGCGGTCCTCGAGGGGATCAGCGAGCTCCGGGGGGCCCACGAGGCCGAGCTGGCCACGCTGCAGGAGGCCCTCGATGTACAGCGCCGGCGGGCAGCCGAGGCCGGCGAGCAGGCCGGTGAGCTCGAGGCAGCCAGGGCCCGGATCACTGAGATCGAGGCTCAGCTGGCTGCCTCGGCACAGGCCCTGACCCAGCGGGAGGCCGACTGCAGCGCCTGTGAGTCCGAGCGCGCCGCTCAGGCGGCCGAGCTGGAGAGGCTACGGGTCGAGATCGAGCAGCTGTCGCTGCCTCCTGAGCCCGGAGAGCCCGCCGGGCCGGATCGAGGGGCGCTCGCGGCCCTGACTGCGGAGACGAAGGACAAGCCGTCCGAGACTGAGGTGAGCCGGGCTCAGGACGCGGTGAGGGCGATCGCGGCCCGGACCCGGGCCGCGGGCGAGGTCGTCGAGGACGATCTGAAGCGGGTGCACGGCATCGGGCCGGTGATCGAGCGGCTGCTCAAGTCGATGGGCATCGTCAGCTTTCGCCAGATCGCCTCGTTCGAGGAGGCCGAGATCCAGACCATCGGCGTCGCGCTGAAGACGTTCCCCAAGCGGATCCTGCGTGACAACTGGATGCGGGGGGCGCGGATGCTGCACGAGGAGGTCCACGGCGAGGTGCTACAGCCCTCCTCCGGAGAGGCGCTCGCCATCGTCTTCCAGCAGTCCGAGTAGCGGGTCATGGGTGTGAGGGGGGTGTGACCCCTGAGTCACCGGGCGCTGGATATCTACGAGAGTATCGGGAGATCACGATGACTATCACCCCCGAGCAGATCCAGGAGGCCCTCGGTGTCCCCATGGATCAGGCCATGTGGATCGCCAAGAGCGCCGACCTGGGTGTAGACCTCGCCACGGCGCTGTTGATCTTGGCCGCGGGCTGGCTCCTCAGCCGGTGGGCCAGCCGGCTGCTGCTCCGGGTGGTGGAGACGCAGAGCCTCGATCTGAGCCTGGGGAAGTTCCTCGCCTCCATCGCCCGGTGGACGGTGATGCTCGCCTCGGTGCTCGCCGCTCTCGAGGCGCTGGGGTTCGCGACCACCAGCCTGGTCGCGGTGTTCGCCTCGGCGGGGCTCGCGGTGGGTCTGGCGCTGCAGGGCAGCCTGTCGAACTTCGCGAGCGGGGTGATGACGCTGCTGTTTCGTCCGTTCCAGGTCGGAGACGTGGTGACGGTGGCGGGCCAGACCGGGCGGGTCGACGAGATCGGCTTGTTTGCGACCACCCTGATCACCCCGGACAACAGGAAGGTTATCGTCCCCAACAGCTCTGTTACTAGCGGGGTGATCGTCAACATGACCACACTGGGGACCCGCCGCGCGGACGTGCCCGTCGGGGTGGCCTACGGCGAAGATCCGGAGCGGGTCCAGGCTGTGCTGCTAAGGGCCGCGACGCAGTGCGCATCGGTGGTGTCTGAGCCGGCGCCCACCGTCTCCTTCGTCGGCCTCGGCTCGAGCTCCATCGACTTCGTGATCATGGGGTGGTGCGCCTCCGGCGACTACCTCACCGCCCTCAGCGAGATCCGCACTGCTGCATACGTGGAGCTTGGCCGGGAGGGGATCGACATCCCCTTTGAGCAGATCGTGATCCACGGTGGCGAGGGCTTGGCCCGAAGCCTCGCGAGCTGATCCACCCGGCTGGTGGGTGGGTCCCACGACTTCCCTGGGGTTTTCCCAGGACTTCCCTGTAACTTCCCAGAGAGAGGCGCACCATGTTCCAGATCAAGATCGGTGATCTCGGCTTCCGCATCACCGACGGCGACACGTCCGTGCTGAAGGCAGACAGCAAGCCTGAGCTGAGGAGGAAGGTCGGCCGCTACCTGTCCACCACCTACGCCGATCAGTGGGGTGCGATGTCCGAGGACGATCGTCAGCGGCTGCACGATCGCGCCGCCGAGATCGCCGAGGAGGTCTGAGGGGCTGCCCTCGTCCTCGTCCGGTCTCTGGGCCCCGCGCACCGGCCCGCCGGATGGGGCGTCGATCTCCAGGGGCGGCTAAGGCTCCTGCAGGCACGGAGGCCCACAGATGGCAACCAACGAGAGCGAGCGCGACTTCTGGCGCATGCTGGTGGCGTTCTTCCTCCCACCCGTCGGCGTGTTCATGCAGGTCCGCCTCGGGCTCCAGTTCTGGATCAACCTGTTGCTGACGTTCATGGGCCTCGGGATCGGGGGCCAGATCCATGCGGCCTGGGTGATCACCAACGTCCGAGACGGAGGGGCCTCCGATCCCGAGGGCGGGCGCAAGTTCATCAGCGTGTTGCTGTCGTACTACCTGCCGCCGATCGGCGTGTTCACCCGGGTGGGCGCCGGGCTCCCCCTGGCGCTCAACCTCTTGCTGTGGCTCCTGGGCTGGTTCCCCGGGGTGATCCATGCGCTGTGGGTCATCACCAACGAGGACTAGCCGTGCCGCTGACCGAGGTCCGGGGGCTGCGGATCTCCCACCGGATCGTCGGGTCCGCCGACGGGCGGGTGTTGCTGTGGGTCCCCGATCCACTGGGGGGGGACGCCCCGGGGGGGCCCCCCGATCCCGGGCTGCCCGGGATCGCCACCCTGATCCCCGATCTCCCGGGGCAGGGGCGCTCCGACAAGCCCCCCGAGGGCCTCGGTCTCGCGGAGATCGCGGAGCTCCTGGCTGTGTGGCTGGAGATCTTGGGGCTGGAGCCACCGCTCGTCTGGGCCCAGGGCCCCGGGGCGCCCGTGGTGCTGGCCGCCCTGGCACAGATCGGGGCCTCCCCTGAGCGGATCGTGTTGGTCGACGCGTCGGTGTGCCCCCGGGCCCGGCTACGCTGGGCCCTGCGGGCCTCGATCCTGTGGCGGGGGCTAGCTGCCCGGCGCCGTCCTGCCCTCGCCCCTGGGCTGTGGGCCCGGGGGGGGCAGCGGACGGCTGAGCGCCTCGCCGCCCTCGAGGGCTGGCCCCGGGTCGTGGGGCCCGCCAGGCGGTTCTTGCGTGGTCGGGATCGCTCCACCGTGCTGGTGTGGCGGGCGGGTGGGCGGTGCTGGGCTCAGGATCCTCGTCCTGTGCTGGAGGAGCTGGTGCCCGGCGCCTGGAGCCTCGAGTGGGCTGGACCTGGGCCCGGGCCCGGATGTGTGGAGCGCTGTGTCGAGCTCCTGTTGGGGGAGGCCCCACTGAGGCCATCGCCCGTGGTACCACAGCCCCGGGGCTGACCCACGCTTCGAACCCCCACGGTCGGCCCCGAGGGAGGAGGCCATGGCCGGAGCCGATCACGACTGGGTCCGGGTGCTCGAGCTGGACGAGCTGCCCGAGGGGCGGGTGGCCACGGTGACCTGCAGGCGCCGCACCCTGTGCATGACCCACCACAAGGGCAGCCTCGCCGCGCTGGACGACCGCTGTCCGCACCAGGGGGGCCCCCTGGGGGAGGGCTCGATCGAGGGGGGCTGGCTGCGCTGTCCGTGGCACGGCTGGGACTTCCACCCCACCACCGGTGCGTCCCCCGATGGCCACGGCGACGGGGTCCAGACCTTCCCCGTCGAGGTCCGCGGCGACGGCGTCTATGTCGGCCTGCCCCCCGAGGTCCCCGCGCCGCGCACCGTCTCCGACGTGGTGGTGGAGACCCTCGTCGGCTGGGGGGTTCGCTGGGTCTTTGGCATGGTGGGGCACTCCAACCTCGGCCTGGCCAACGCCATCCGGGGGCAGGCCGAGGCTGGGCGGATGGGCTATGTCGCGATCCGCCACGAGGGCGCGGCGGCGTTCGCGGCCTCGGCCTATGGCAAGCTCACCGGGCGCCCCGCCGCTGCGCTGACCATCGCGGGTCCCGGCGCGACCAACCTCCTCACCGGTCTGTGGGACGCCAACGTCGATCGGGCTCCGGTGTTGGCCCTGACCGGACAGGTCGACACCCAGGTGATCGGCCGGGGGGCGTTCCAGGAGATCGATCTCAAGGCGGCGTTCGGCCAGGTCGCGCAGTTCGCCGCGACCGTCCAGCGGGACTCGGATCCTGTGGAGCTGACTGTCCGCGCCGTCCGATCCGCTGTCTTGAGCGACGGCGTGTCCCACCTGATCTTTCCTGATCAGGTCCAGCGGATCGAGGTCGACGAGGGCGTCGTGGCGGGGCTGCCCGAGGGGCGGATCGTGGCCCGCGCTCCGATCCCCG
>DRPG01000380.1 GCA_011376105.1 Deltaproteobacteria bacterium | reverse complement strand
CCCGCCGCTGGCGATGTTCGATCTCTGGTTCGGGTTCCTGCTGGTGCCGTTCTTCGCGGCCTCGGCGAGCGCCGAGTGCATCGCGATCGACGTCCAGTCGCGGGCGATCCGCTACGAGGCGCTGCGCACGGGCCGGCTCGAGCTGGTCGCCGGACGCTTCGTCGGCCAGCTCCTGCTGACCGCAGCGGCGGTGGGGGCCTCTTCCCTGATGGCCTGGGGGGTGGGGATCGGGTTCATGGTGATCGACGCGCCCCTGACGCTCGCGGCCTGGCTCGGGTGGTTCTCTCTGCGGGTGTGGATCTTCTCGGTGCCCTTTGTCGGGATCGGGGTCGCCGCCAGCCAGCTCACCTCGTCGCCGGCCTGGGCGAGGGTCCTGGCGATCGGGGGCACCGCCGCCAGCTGGGTGCTGTACGGGCTCGCGCGCTACGCCGAGGGCAACGAGATCCTGATCTGGCTCGCCGATCTGGCGCTGCAGATCCTGCCCCAGGGCTGGCTGCGGGGGCTGTGGGAGCCCGGGCTGGCCTGGGGGGGGTCCGCGGTCGCGGTGGTGATCCTGGGGATCGCGTTCGCTGCGCTGGGCTACCTGCGCTTCGCCAGGAGGGATCTGTGAGCGGAGGAGAGATCGCGCTGCGCTTCGAGGGCGTCAGCAAGGCCTATGGTCGCGGCTCGAGGGCGCTCGACGGGCTCTCCTTCGAGATCCCCCGGGGCTGCATCGCGGGCTTTGTCGGCCACAACGGAGCCGGGAAGACCACCGCGTTCTCCGTGGTGAGCGGGTACCTGCTGCCCGACGAGGGAGAGGTCGACATCCTGGGGCGGGGTCCGTTCCAGGCGAGCGTGTTCAGCGGGCTGCTCGGGGTGTTGCCCCAGGACGCCGAGCTGCCCGATCGCCACACCCCCACCGAGCTGATCGTGCACCTGGGGCGGCTGCAGGGGCTAGCGGCCCACGACGCCCGGGCTGAGGCGATCCGGGTGTTGGCGCTGGTCGGGCTGGCGGATCGGGCACAGAGCCAGATCGCGACGCTGTCCCACGGGATGCGCAGGCGGGTCGCCGTCGCCAGCGCGCTGTGTGGATCGCCTGAGCTGGTCCTGCTCGACGAGCCCCTCGCCGGGCTCGATCCAGTCCAGGCCCACAGCCTGCGGGACGCCTTGGCTCGTCTGCGCGGGATCCAGACCCTGGTGATCAGCTCCCACAACCTCGCCGAGCTGGAGCGCCTCTGTGACTGGGTGGTGATGCTGCGCCGGGGCCGCTGCGTGCGCCAGGGATCGCTGGCCGAGATCACCGGCCGGGGCCAGCTGGTGCGCTGGCACCTCGGCCGGGGCCAGCCCCCCCTCGGGCGGTTGGCCGAGAGCCTCCCCGACGATCGCTTCAGCCTCTCCGAGGGCCCCGACGGCGCCGCGGTGCTGGCCCAGGACGCCGCCCCCGGCTCGGATCTCGATGCCTCGAGCGTCGAGATCATGCGGATCCTCGCCGAGGGCGGGATCCCCCTGCGCGCCGTGGTCCGTGGGATGGCGCTGGAGCAGCGCTTCATCGACGACGTCCGGGGCTGAGCCCGGCTCCCGGCTCCCGGCAGCCGGCTCCCGGCTGGTGCCGGCAGCCGGCTGGTGCCGGCAGCCGGCTCTTCCGCAGCGCTCGCCGGGCCCGGGCCGCGGTCGCTGGGCCCGGGCCGTGGTCGCTGGGCCCGGGCCGTGGTCGCTGGGCCCGGGCCCGGCGCCGCTCGATCCAGGCCCAGGGCGATCGAAGTGTGGGTGGTCTCGAATGGTGGGACGCGACCGACGTCTAAGCCGAGCTGAGCCAACACAGCGAGCCAGCGAGGATCCTCTTCGCCTGGAT
>DRPG01000379.1 GCA_011376105.1 Deltaproteobacteria bacterium | reverse complement strand
GGGCAGCCCGCGGACGCTCGAGAACCAGCGCAGCGCCTCGGCCTCGTCCCCCCGCTGGAGGGCCACCGCCCCGAGGGTGTACTGGAACAGCTCGCGGGGCAGCCCCGCCCCCACCTCCCTGGCCAGAGACGCTGTCTCTGCGGCCCGCATGCCCGCGACCCGGAGCTGCTGGGCCTCGCTGAGACCCACCGCCTCAGCACGGGATCGGGCCTCGGCCCCGGTGCTGGTCTGGACGGTGAAGCGATCCGTTGGGGGCGGCACGAGCCGGACCGCCTCGTGGGCGAACGAGCCCTCCGGGAGATCGAGCAGCGCCTGGGAGCGATCATCGAGCAGGCGAACCGAGAACCTGGGCGCACACGCCAGCGCAGCCCCCACCCACAGGATCCACACGATCACCCCTCCCCCACCCGGACTCCGGGTCGCTCGATGCAGCGGATCCACCCGATGGACAGCCGCTCAGAGGGGGCCAGGCCGCGCTGGATATGCCGCCTCAGCCCCCAGCGATCCCGGCGGTGGACGACCTCATAGCCGCCCGCGCCGTCCGCCGCCGTGCAGCGCCCCTCGATCCAGATCTCGTCCGGGACGAGGCCCCGGGCGGATCCCCGGTTGACCAGCCACAGGTCGTGGCTGCCCGGGCCCGACTCGATCCCGACCTCGATCGAGGCCAGGGGCAGCGTGCCCTCGATCACCGACGCGATCGCGGACAGCGACCACGCCCGCCGATCCGCGGACGTCGGGAGCCGGAACCACACGATCCCGTCCAGACCCACGGGGCGATCGTGGGCCAGGCCCTCGAGCAGCGCCAGCACGTCCCGGGGCTCGGCCCACAGCTCGACGCCTCCGGGACCTCGATCCAGGCGCAGGGCCTCCGCCTCGATCCCGGGGGCGCCGCCGTCGCTGGAGCCCCCGAGGAGGCGGACGCCATAGGCGGGCACCGCGACCTGGAAGGGGTGGGGCACCCGAGCAGCCCAGCGATCGATCCAGCGGCGGGCCTGGAGCGGCTCGAACAGCGCCTCGCTTGGATCGTCGTTGGCGTGGACCTGGAGCACGGAGCCATCGACCGCGGCCCAGAGCACCTCGAGCCCTCCGCCTTCGGCCGTGGACGGGGCGTCGAGCCAGGTCGGCAGCGCCGTGATCGACAGTGGGATCGAGGCGGGCAGCGACCCCCGGAGCTCCTCCAGGAAGCCCGCATAGGCCGACAGCCTCGAGGAGGGGCTGTCGTGATCGATCTCCACCCCGACCACGTCGACGCCTGCAGCCCGCCACCGGGCCACGATCGAGGCCAGCGCGCCCCCCAGCTCAGCCCCCGTCACCCCGGCCCCCACCTCCACCCGAGCCACCACCACGATCGGTCGCCCGGTGGCCGCCAGGCTGGACAGCGCGACGTCGTGGAGCACCAGCGCGTCGCGTCCCGCCGCCAGCGCGTGGACCCGCAGCCCCCTGAACACCGCAGCACCCGCCGCGACCCCCTGCTCCACGGCCGGGGTCCAGGCGCGCTGCCAGACGTAGGCCTCGTGCTCCAGAGGGGGGGCAGACGCCCTGCACCCGAGCAGGGCTGCGACGATCATCCCCCGGACCGGGGTCGGATCTGCTCCACCACCCGGAGGTAGTTGAGCCCTAGGACGTTCCGGATCCGATCCTCGGACCAGCCCCGATCCAGCATGTCCTGCACCAGCTTCGGGTGGTGGGTGACGTCCACCAGATCGTGGGGTGGGACGATCGCGCCGTCGTAGTCGGTGCCGATGGCGGCCACCTCCTCCCCGCCGATCTCGATCAGGTGCTCTAGGTGATCCAGGATCGCCGAGCGGGGGCAGCTCCACCACACGGGGGCGAGGAAGCTCGACTGGTACATGATCCCGATCACCCCACCGCGGGAGGCGATCGCCCGGATCTGATCGTCGTCGATGTTGCGCCAGTGGGGCCGGACGGCCTCGAGCCCGGTGTGGCTCACGATCGGAGGCAGCGAGGGATCGTGGAGCTCCAGCGTCTCCCAGAAGGTGCGCTTGCCTGCGTGGGCCAGATCCACGAGGACCCGGGCCGAGTTGCACGCGATCACGAAGCGCCGCCCCAGCTCCGTCAGCCCGCTGTCCCGGCCCGCGGGGCTGTTGGTCCCGCCCAGATCCGAGGAGGTGAGGTGGACCAACGTGATCCGGTGCAGCCGCTGCCCCAGCGGACCCTCGAGCACCCCTGGATCTGCAGACAGCGCGTTGCCCCCCTGGAGAGACAGCCACATCGCGATCCGCCCCTCCGCTCGACCGCGATCGTAGCCCGCCCGATCGGTCACCACCACGAGATCACCGGGCCAGGACTCGATCCGGGCCACCGCAGCGTCGACGTTGCGCTCGGTGGTGGCCAGCCGGTTGCGACCCGGCCGGAAGGGGTTCGTGGCGATGTCGTAGACGATCCCGGTGAAGGAGGCCTCCCGGAGGCGGGGGGAGTCGGTGTGCCCCACGAGCGGCCTCACCCGCCGCGACACGCCGTGGTGACGCCCGGGGCGATAGCCACCGAGCCGCACCGGCACCTCCAGATCGAGGTGCAGATCGATGAAGTCGGCGTCGAGGAGGAGCTCACAGGCCTCGACGGAGACGCCGAGGGACGAGGCCCACGCCCCGGGATCGGCTCGATGATCGGTGTAGGCCAGGGCGCCCACGCTCACGCCCCCCGTGCGGTCCCCGGGTGGGCCCGCTTGAAGTACAGCTGTGCAGCGCCGACCTCTTCGGGATCGAGGGCGACCAGATCCCAGCCCTGGGCTCCGGCCTCCTCGAGGTACTCGAACAGGTCGGGGCAGCTCTCGAGGGCCCCCTCCCCGCCCTGCTCCACCGTGCCCTGCCAGTGCCCGTTCGCGGTGAGGATGCGATCGGACTGCATCTTGACGACGAGGTACTCGAACCGGACCATGCACACCTCCGGCGGGCAGAGGTAGCGCGCGCCGTGCTCCGTCGCCACATCCCCGATCGCAAGACAGAAGCCTACTTTGCCCCTCACATGTCACACAAGCCCACGGCCGTGACCCGACCTGGAGGCTAGCATCCGCCCATGTGGAGAACACCCATCCTTGCGCTCGCCGTCTCGTGCCTCGCCTGCCTGCTCGCCACCGCGATCGCAGCCCAGACCCCGGGGGAGGCCCGCGCCCTCGCCCTGGAGGCCCTCCGCCTCGAGTTCGAGTACGACAGCATCTCAGCCACCAACGCCGAGCTAGAGCGGAGGTTCCGGGAGGCCTGTGAGCGGGGCTACAACCCCGCCTGCCGCAGGAGCACCTGGATCGAGGAGGATCACCTGGACATCAGCGTCGTGCACGAGGTCTTCCGGCCGTCCTGCGAGGCCGGCGACTGGGCCGCGTGCCTCGTGGTGGGCTGGTCCCTCGATCGCCTGGCCGTCCAGGAGCCCACAGAGGAGGAGCGGGATCGGATCTGGCGCCGCGCCGCCCGGCTGTTCAAGGATCAGTGCGACGAGGGGATCTCGACCGCATGCAACGACTATGCCTCGTTCCTCTACCAGAACAAGGGGATCGTGCTCTCCGATCCCAAACCCGCCATCGCGATCTGGGAGCAGGCCTGCCACCAGGGAGAGCAGGCAGCCTGCACCACCCTCGCCCGGCTGTACCTCGACGGCGGGCCCGGGGTCCGGACCAACCGGGGCACCGCCCGCAGCTACGCCCAGAGCGCATGCAACGCAGGCTACCCCGACGCCTGCTTCCTGATCGGTCAGCTCGATGACTCGCGCTGGAGCGCTGACCAGCTCGACAACTACTACGGCTCCCTCTGCGCCCAGGGCCACAAGGATGCGTGCTGGACCCTAGCCCGGGCCTACTTCGACGGCATCCACCCCGAGCCGAGGCCCGGCCGCACCCAAGAGCTGTTCGAGAGCGCCTGCAACCTCAAGCACCCCCGGGCCTGCTTCGAAGCAGGTCGCTGGGAGAAGGATCACAACGGCGACGACACCAAGGCCGCGGAGCTGTTCGGCAGGGCCTGCGAGCTGCAGGACGCCGCAGGGTGCTCCGCCCAGGTCTCGATGATCCTGTCGGGGAAGGTGGAGGCGACTGTCCGCAGTGCCTACTCTGCGTTCGACGTCGCCTGCGATCAGCGCCAGTCGACCGAGGCCTGTGCAGAGCTCGGCTACTACCTGCTCGATCGCGAGTCCCGCCACCGCGACGCCGAGCGAGGGCGAGAGCTGCTCGAGCGCGTGTGCTCCGACGAGGGATCCAATCCCGAGGCCTGCCTCGTCCTCGGTCGGACCTACGAAGAGGGCGTCGGGGGGGATCGCGATCGCACCGAGGCGAGCACCTTCTACCGGTGGGCCTGCTCTGCGAACCAGACCGAGGCTTGCATGCGAAGGGGCAAGCTCCTCTACGAGGGAACCGGCGTCCCCATGGATCACGGCGAGGCGGTGGCGATGTACGGGCGAGCCTGCGACGGTGGGCAGGCCGAAGGCTGCTTCTGGGCAGGCCGAATCATCGAGGAAGGGACCTATATTCCAAGGGATCCCAGGGCTGCGTCCGAGTGGTTCGTCCGGGGCTGTGATCTCGAGAGCCACCACGCCTGCAACGCCCTGGGCCAGCTCTGGGAGATCGGAGTGGACGGCACCCCTGACATGAAGGCCGCACGCGCAGCATACGAGCGCGCGCTGGAGTTCGGCTCCCTCGACGCTCAGCGGAACCTCGCCCGGTTGCTGTGGAACGGCTACGGAGGCCGCCGCGAGCGCAGGCGGGCCAAGTCCCTGTGCCGTGAGGCCTGCCAGGCGGGCCTGGCGATCGCATGTCGAGGGCCCGCCTTCCTCTGAGCAGGACTGCGAGCTCAGCGGAGGACCAGGAGCTGCGGGCGCAGCCGGCCGAGCCCCCGGAGAGCTACAGGCTCCCGCCGGGGCTAGCGCGGTGGTGCCCGCCCTCGAGACGAGGCGCCGCACGCCCAGCGTCTTCGGCGTTCGCCCCTGCACCCACGTCCTCCGCCCAGCCGCTCCCACGGTGCCCGAATTTTTGCTGTCATATGCGCATGTTTTCAGAATAATATTCGTCAGATTTGAACATATTACGAAGCATATACATCATGATCTCGCAACCTCCGGACGATCTCTGGTTTCAGGGAGGGGGGGGAGGGGGTCCCGGGGCTGTTGATGGAGCGCAGGCGCCCCGCGGGACGTCGTACGCACCTGGATTTTAGCTGTTTTTGCGTGCTTCAGGCGGAGCTTTGGAGTGGTGCGAACGGTCTCTCAGGCGTGCGTCTGGGCACTGCGGACGCGGCTGGGCGGGGCTCCCGGGGAGCGGAGAGCCCCCACAGCCCTCTCTCTTGGTTCGGCTCGAGACCCAGGCCCCCACCCCTTCATAGTAGGGGCTCTATGAGTCCCTTCATAGGGGCTCTATGAGTCGGGGCGGACGTGTTGAGGGCCCCTACGAAGTGCCCCTTGGGTCTCGAGCCTCACGGCGGCGGGG
>DRPG01000378.1 GCA_011376105.1 Deltaproteobacteria bacterium | reverse complement strand
GCTGCTTCGTGAGGTTGTCGCGGGGATAGCGGTCGAGCGAGCCCGACCACCCCCGACCCTCCCCGGTCGCTCGTGCAGACCGCGTAGGGTTCCCAGACAACCGAGCAGTAAGGTGTAGGGCCGTGGGGGCTCGCACCACCCCGGGAGCCCCGCCCAGCCGTGCCCGCACCACCCCGGGAGCCCCGCCCAGCCGTGCCCGCGCCACCCTGGGCGCCTCGCTGAGCCGGGCCCGCGCCACCCCGAACGCCCCGCCCGGCCGCGCCCGCACCACCCCGGGAGCCCCGCCCAGCCGTGCCCGCGCCACCCCGGGCGCCCCGCTGAGCCGCGCCCGCGCCACCCCGGGAGCCCCGCCCAGCCGCGCCCGCAGCGCCCAGCCGTTCGCCCAGCCGCGCCCGCAGCGCCCAGCCGTTCGCCCAGCCGGGCCCGCAGCACCCAGCCGCGCCCGCAGCGCCCAGCCGTGCCTCTAGCGGCTGCTTTCGCCGGCCAGTTGGCTCCCACAGCCCCCACAGAACTGGGCCCCTGCGGGCAGCTCGGCTCCACAGCCGGGGCAGGGGATCATCGCGGCCTTCGCTGCAGCGACCCGGGCGTGGCTCTCCACCGCGGTCTGCGCCATCAGCCGTGTGCTGTCAGCGGCGTCGCGGTAGGCCGTGCGGGTGGCTGCCTCGCGCTCCTCCGCCGCGCTGACCACCCGCTCCATCAGCTGCATGACGCGGGCGTCCTTGGCGTCGAGGCGCTCATCGGCGCGCTCTCGCTCTCTGCGGACGGCGTCGGCGTCGGCCAGCTTGCTCAGGGCCTCGGCGAACGCTCCCCCGTGCTGCTGATCAGCGAGCTCCGTCGCCTGCAGCGCCAGGATCTGAGCCTCGCTGCGATCCCCCATCGCGTTGATCTTCTCGACCTGATGGCGGTGCTCTCGATCCGAGACCTCGGCCTCCAGCGCGGCCAGCCCCTTCAGCTCGGCGAGGCGGGCCCGGCGACGGAGCTCGTCGACCTCGACCTCGACCTCGGCTTGCTGGCGGGTGAGATCGCCCTGGAGCCTGGCCTCGCGCTCAGCCAGCTCGGCGCGCTGGGCGGCGGCGGCCACAGCCCGGGCGTGGGCCTCGGAGCCAGAGGCCATGGCGTCGGTGTGAACCGCGCGGCGCTGCTCGCGGGCGATCTGCCGCTCGGCCTCGTCGAGATCAGCCTGTCGCCGTGCATCGGCGATCGCGGCCTCGCGCTGGGAGAACGCATGATCGCGCTGGGTCTGCTGTTGTCGCAGGGCCATCGCCAGGGTGAGCTCCTGTAGCTCCAGCTTGTCGGCCTCGATCTCCAGCCACTCCCGCCCGACCATCGCCTCGCTGGTCGCCCGCGCCATCTCGGCCCGGGCGTTGAGCGCCCACTCTCCGGCCTGAGAGCGCAGATCGACGAGATCGAGGGCCATCAGCCGGACCCCCAGGGCGGCCAGCGCGTCGGAGGTTGTGGTGCGCAGGGCCTCCTCCAGCGCTGAGAAGCCCTCGGTCGAGACCACGCTGTCCCAGTCCCGATCCCGGAGGTAGCGGTGGGCTGCGCCCCGGATCAGCTCAGACGGGGGGCTCGGGGGCTCGGTGCCCTGGACCGACAGCACCACGTCGAGCTCGACCGCTACACCATCTTGGGTGAACAGCGCTCGATCTGAGGGGAGCTCTGCACGGGAGGGCTGCTCAGCCCCACACTGGATGCAGAACTTGCTGCCCAGCTGGACCTGGGTCCCACACCCCCCGCAAGGCGTGGAGGTGGAGGCGGGGGCGTCTCCCACCCGGAGATCGAGCCGATGGATCGTGGCCTGGGGTGCGAGGGAGACGTCGAAGGTCAGCCCGGTGTGGCTCCCGAGGCGCGCAGCCAGCTGCTTGCTGGACTCGGCCTGAGCCCGGGGCAGGGCCCCACCGCTCGCCGCTAGGGCGTCGGTGACGATCTGCTCGATGTCGGCTCGGAACCGACCGTAGAGATCCTGGGCGCTCAGCCCGTCGCGCTCTCGCACCACGTCGTTGATGAAGGTGCCCAGGCTGTCTCGATCGGAGCCCACCGAGATCAGGGTGCGGGCCCGGACCGTGGTGAGCGCACCTCCACCGGTGGCCACGTCGTGGGTGAAGGACACCGGGATCGGTCGTCGATCGAGGAGGTAGAAGGAGAAGCCCACGCCCTGGTACGCACGCTGTGCGGTGGCGGCGGCGGCCCCCACCAGATCGCCGGAGAGCACGCTGGAGAGATCCCGCAGCCAGTCCACCGTGGTCTGCTCCCCGGGGGGCAGGATCCGCTGGCAGATCCCGTCGGCCATCACCACCCCGACGCTGCCGGCGGGGACCCGGATGGTCTTCGCCGTCACGGTGTCGAGCAGCTTGCCCACGAGGGTACCCCGGAAGAACGCGTCGAGATCGACGCCCGGCAGGATCCGGGCGAAGGCCGAGCGCATCTGATCTGCGGGGATCCGCCGGACGAACTCTCCGGGGGCACGGTGCCACTCGCCGTCGACGACGTAGCCTGGGCCCTCGGGGAGCTCCGGATCGGCGACCTTGGTGCCGCAGCTGGTGCAGAACCGGGCCCCAGGGGCGAGCTCGCCTCCGCAGCCGTGACAGGTGTGCCCACCCGATCTGGGGTGCCCACAGCTCATGCAGAAGCGGTCGTGGTCGCCGACCTCGGTGCCACAGGATGCACAGGTGCTCATTGTCGGTTCCCTCGCTGGTTTAGGGTGGAGCCGGCGTCGGCGGACACCGAGCCAGCCGGAAGGGTGCAGTCTTCGACGGTGACCACCGCCCCCTCGAGGGCCTGCACGCTCCCGTCGAGGTTGTCGCTCAAGGTGCAGCGGGCCAGGTGCAGCTCGCGATCCGCTCCTGCGGCCACCGCCGCGAGCCCGTTGCGCTGCAGGGAGACGCCGTGGACCCCCACGCGGGCGCCCCGGGCCCGGCCAACGGCGAAGCCACCCCAGCCCACATCCAGCGCGATCCCCACGCCGCAGTCATGGATCTGGCCTCGATGGATCTCGACCAGGGCCTTGCCGGTGATCGCCACCCCCCGGCCCGGGGTGAGGTTGCCCGTGCCGTTGACCGAGACGTCACACCCCTCGAGGATGACCCGGCCCGAGGTGATCTCGATGCCGTCGGGGGCGTAGCTCCCGGTGGGCGCGCCCCCCCGGACCGTCAGCCCCCGGATCACGACATCCGCCGAGATCTTCAGCCCGGCCCCCCGGGCGACCTCCAGCACCGCCCCGGACGCGTCGAGGGTCAGCGGACGATCGAGGATCACCGGGCCCTGTTGGGCGCCGGTGATCACCACGGTGGAGCCAGGCGCGGCCGCGGCGATGATCGCTGCGAGCTGCCCGGGGCCGGCCTCGAGCTGATCCGGGGCGCTGGCCTGGGCTAGGGCTAGGGCTGGGGCTGGGGCTGGG